>JACSRI010000146.1 GCA_014879845.1 Opitutaceae bacterium | reverse complement strand
GTCTCGCGCGCGGCGCTGGTGGTGATGTTCACCGTCGACACAGTGATCAAGCCCGCGCTCCAGCGCATCGACGGCGTTGGCTCGGTCGAGGTGAACGGCCTGCGCTCGAAGGAGATCATCATCGAGCTCAACCAGGACCAGGTGCGCGCGCACAACATCGACACGAGCCAACTGATCAACCGCCTGCGCGGCCAGGACCAGAACACGCCCGGCGGCTGGGTCATCGAGGGCGGCAAGAAGTTCTACGTCCGCTCGCTCGGGCGTTACGCGGGCCCGGAGGAGGTCGAGGGGCTCGTCATCGACGCCGCCACCGGCCTGCGCCTGCGCGACATCGCGCGCGTCTCCTACCGCGCCCCGCGCCAGGAAATGGTCTACCGCATCAGCGGTCACCCGGCCATCGGCATCGAGGTGATCCGCGCGTCGGGCGCGAACATCGCGAACATCTCGAAGGCCGTGCACGCCGCGCTCGCCGAGATGTCGAGCCTGCCGCAGCTCGCGGACATGAAGGTCGAGGTCTTCTGGGATCAGGGCCGCCACGTGCGCGCCTCGATCGACAACCTACGCGATTCCGGCCTCTGGGGCGGCTTCTTCGCGGCGATCATCCTCTACACCTTCCTGCGCGCGCCGCGCATGACCGCGATCATCACGCTCGCCATCCCGCTCTCGCTCCTCACGACCGTCGTGGTGCTCTACTTCATGGGCTGGACGCTGAACATGGCCACGATGATGGGCCTGCTGCTCAGTGTCGGCATGGTCGTGGACAACTCGATCGTGATCGTGGAAAACATCTACCGACGCCGCCAGGAGGGCTTCGAGGCCCGGCGCGCGTCGATCGAGGGCGCAGGCGAAGTCGGCCTCGCCGTGGTCATGGCCACGCTCACGACGGTGGTGGTGTTCCTCCCGCTCATCCTCATGGGCTCGGACCAGGAATTCACCTTCTGGATGCTGCGCATCGGCATCCCGGTGATCGTCGCCCTGCTCGCCTCGCTCTTCATCGCCCTGGTCTTCATCCCGCTCGCCGCGCTCAAGCTCACCCGCGGCAAACACCACGATGAGCTGCGCCCGATCGTCTGGCTGCGCGAGCGCTACCTCGCGCTCTTGCGCCTCGCGCTGCGCCACCGCACGGAAGCGGCGCTGGTCGCGATACTCGCGTTCTTCTCCATCATGATCCCCCAGTCCATGATGAAGCGCGACGACCGCGGCGGTGGCGGCGACGACAACGTCTGGGTCTTCCTCGAGATGCCCTCCGGCCAGTCGCTCGAGCACGCCACGCAGTTCTTCGACCGCATCGAGACCGCGATCCTGGCCAAGCGCGAGGAGTACGATATCCAGCTTCTCGAGACGCGCTACTGGCGCGATCGCGGCCGCATCCAGATCATCCGCACGGAGCCGCCCAGCCTTGGCTGGTATGCGGTGACGTGGAACAACCTCGCCGAGCGGTTCGGCTGGAAGCGCCCGCGCCTGGAGAAGAAGGCGATCGAGGAGGACCTGAAGCAGATCCTCGAGATCCCGCCCGGGTTCGTCATGCGCAACTCATGGCGCGACCGCGAGCAGGACGCCTCCGCCACGATCAACGTCTACGGCGACGACACCGACACGCTCGTGCTCATCGCCCACGAGGTCGAACGACGCCTGCTGGCCGTGCCGGAGATCATCAGCGTGGATACGGAGATGGAGCGCGGCGGCGACGAGCTCCAGATCCGCCTCGACCGCGACCAGGCCCGCCGGCTCGGCGTGGAGCCGCAGATGATCTCCGCCAACATCTCCGCCAACCTGCGCGGCATGAAGCTGAGCGACTTCCACACCGGCGACGGCCGCCAGATCGCCATCCGGCTGCAGACCGAGGAGGACCGCGACAAGACGCTCAGCGACGTGCGCGAGATGACCTTCCGCAACCGCGACGGGCAGCAGGTGCCGCTCGAGTCGATCGCCGAGCTCTACGTCACGCGCACGCTCGGCCAGATCCAGCGCGAGAACCGCCAGACCATGCTGCGCATTTCCGCGAGCGCAAAGAAAGCCGACGCCAAGACCCTGTTCGAGTCGCTCGACAAGGCCATGGCCGGTCTGGAAATGCCGCGCGGCTACCGCTGGGACAAGGGCTCGCGCTTCCGCAACATGCAGGAGTCCGACGACGCCCAGATGTTCGCCATGCTCATGGCCGTGAGCTTCGTCTTCTTCCTCATGGGCGTGCTCTTCGAGTCGTTTCTGCTCCCGCTCGCCGTCATCATCGCCATCCCCTTCGCGTTCCTCGGCGTCTACTGGACGCTGTTCATCACGGGCACGCCCTTCGACATCATGGCCGGCATCGGCGTCGTCATCCTCGTCGGCGTGGTGGTCAACAACGCCATCGTGCTGGTCGACCTGGTCAACCGCCTGCGCGCGGAGGGCCACGACCGCTTCGAGTCGCTCGTCGAGGCCGCGCGCCATCGCTTCCGCCCGATCCTCATGACCACGCTCACGACGGCGTGCGGACTCATCCCGATGGCCCTGGGCGACAGCAAGCTCATCGACATGTCCTACACGCCGCTGGGCCGGGCCATGATGGGCGGGTTGCTCTGCTCGACCGTGCTCACGCTCGTCGTGGTGCCGCTCTTCTACACTTTCCTCGACGACCTGCGCGGCCTGCTCATGCGCGCGACCGCGAGCATCTTCGCCGGACCGCGTCGGGCGGCGGCTGATACGGCCGAGCCCAAGGGCGCGCCGGCGGGCCGTTGACTCCCGAAGGCGCCGCGCCTCCATTGGACCAAAGTTAACGCCGCGCCCGCGCGCCCGAGCCGGGATGCCCCTTGACCCGATTGGCCGCAAGGAATGTCCTGCCCGTTGCTGCCCATACGACTAACTACAAGAACCTGAGACCTGTACACATGAAGAAGATACTCATCCTCACCGCGCTCCTCGCTGGCTCCGCCGTCGGCGCACGCGCGGAGTTCTACGTGGGCGCGTCGATGACCACCACCGCGGCCGACATCGAGACCGCCGTCGACAACTTCTCCTCCGACGAGATGGGCTGGAAGGCCTACGTCGGCTGGAACTTCCTCGACTTCCTCGGCGCCGAGGCGGGTTACCGCGACCTCGGCACCTTCAGCGAAGGCGACACCGACGAGCGCTTCGATGTCGACCTCGCCGTGATCGACGTCTCCGCGCGCGCCTTCCTGCCCATCGGCGACCTGTTCAACCTCTACGGCAAGGTCGGCTACGCCAACATCGCCTGGGACGGCAAGTACGAGGACGCCGAGGGCGACTTCGACATCGACGACGACAACTGGGAGCTCTTCTACGGCATCGGCACGGAGTTCAAGCTCGGCAAGAACTTCGCCATCCGCGCCGAATGGGAGATGTACGACACCGACGAGGACCTCAATACCCTCTCGGCCGGCATCATCTTCCGGTTCTGAGCGGCGCCGCCCGTATCGATCCATTCACGCGCAGGCCGGGATCGCCTCGATCCCGGCCTCGCCGTTTTCAAGCGCGTCGCCCCACGATGAATACGGAGCTGCCCGCGGGCGAGGCGAGGCCCCGCCGCTGCCAGGCGAACTCCAGCGCCGCGAGCGCCGCGAGCGCGGACTCGACCGGGGCCGACGACAGCGCGACGTCGCTCGCCTGCGACCGCGGCGGGAGGAGTTTCCTGCGCGCCGCGACGAGCGGCAGGATCAGGCTGTTCGCGTAGCTCGCGAAGACGACCTCGAGCCCCGCGGTGCGGAAGTGCGCGGTGAGTTCCGGCCGCGTGAAGCGGTGCTTCGACTGCACCGCCTCGTCATGGTAGGACCACAGCCACGCATACGCCGGCGCGTTCACCACGACCGTGCCGCCCGGGCGCACGCAGCGCGCGAGTTCGTCGATCGCGCCGGCCGCGTCGTCGACCTGGCAGACGACATCGCACGTGGCGATGGCGTCAAACGCGGCATCCGCAAAGGGCATCGCCGTGATCGAGCCCTGGGTGATCGCTGTGCCGGTGCGCTCGCGCGCCAGCGCGCAGGCGAGCGGCATGAAGTCGAGCCCCTCGACGCACCACTCCGGGTGTGCAGCCCGCAACGTGCGGATGAGTCCGCCCGTCCCGCAGCCCGCGTCCAACACCCGCGCCGTCCCGGTCGGCAGCAGGCGGGCCAGCCAGTGGGCCACGCGCCGGTTGAGCGCGCGGAAGTACCACATCCGATCCTCGACTTCGGCGAGCTTGCGATACTCCTCCAGGTGCACGCCGGTGATTGCAGCGGGCGGCGCGGCCTTCGCGAGCGCGTTCGGCGACCTCAGGTCTCCTGGCGCAGCAGCTCCAGTGGCGGTTGATTGAGCAGGCGCCGGCCGCTGAGCGCCCCGACGAGCACCGTGAGCCCGCTCACGCCGAGCCAGAGCACGACGAGCGGCCCGACCTCCGGCAACGATCGCAGCTCGAAGATCCAGTGCCCGAGCCCCCAGGCGGCGAACCACGCGAGCACCGCGCCCGTCAGCGCCGCGATCGAGCCGAGCATCCAGTACTCGATGCCCTGGATCCACGTGATCTGCCGCCGCGAGGCGCCGATCGTGCGCAGGAGCACGCTCTCGCGCAGACGCTGGAGTCGTCCGCTCGCCATCACGCCAAACAGCACGACCACACCTGTCCCCACGATGAACGCCGCCATGAAGCGGAAGATGAACCCGGCCTTGTCGATCACGGCATTGACCGTCTCCAGGATCAGCGTGAGGTCGATCGCCGAGACATTCGGGAACTTCTCGAACAGCTCGCGCTGCAGCGAGCCCGAGGCCGCGGCATCGGGCACATGCGTCGACATGATGAAAAACTGCGGCGCCCCCTCGAGCACGCCCTCGGGGAACACGACGAAGAAGAACGGCCGCACCCGCCGCGTCTCCACCTCGCGCAGCGAACCGACGACACAGTCGACCGGTACACCCTGCACGTCGAACACGAGCAGGTCGCCGATCGTCACGCCCAGGTCGCGCGCGATATCCACCTCGATCGAGACGGGGACAGGCGAGACACCCGCGGCCACCTCGGGCATCACGACACCGGCGGCGAGGCGCTCGGCATCGTTGAGCGCGCGGCGGAACGTCGATCGATACTCGCGCTGCAGCACCCAGCGCGGCGGGCGGCGCGCGGAGCGATCGTCGAGGATATCCGCGACGCTGCGCCCCTTGATCGACGCGAGGCGCATGGAGACCACCGGCGCCTCGTCGATCACGCGCCGGCCCTGCCCCTCGATCGCCGCCCGAACAGACGCACGCTGGTCGGTCTGGATGTCGAATAGGATCATGTTCGACTGGCCCTCCGCCTGCGACAGCTCGAGCTGCCCGATGAGGAGGCGCTGCGTGAGCAGCATCGTCGCGACCAGGCAGGTTCCCAGGCCGAGCGCGACGATGAGCAGGAGCGTGCGGTTATTGGGCCGGAAGAGATTGGCCACGCCCTGGCGCCAGACATAACCCGCACGCCGCGGCGCGAGCCGCCGGGCGAGCGCCATGAGCGCGCGCCCAATGAGGGCGAGCACCCCGAAGATCACGATCGCCCCGACGACGAAGCCGACGCCCTGGCGCACGCGTGCCGCCTGGTTGACTGCGACGAGCGTCACGGCACCGAGGCCGAGCGCGAGCACGGCCAGCGTGGCCGGGTCGCGCCATGAGCCGCGCGGCGGCTCGACCGTCGAGCGGATGGCGAGCAGCGGCGACACACGCCGCACGGCCAGGAGCGGGAGCAGCGTGAGCGCGAGCGTCACGCCCACGCCCGCGGCCAGTCCCTCGGCCACGGCGCGCCCGCTCACCACCAGTTCCAGGTCGGTCGGCAGCAGTCCGCCGAGAAACCGCGGCAGCGCGGCCTGCACGCCGAGCCCGAGCGCCACACCGGCAAGAGCGCCGACGAGTCCCAATCCGGCGGCCTGCACGAGGTAGATCAAGAACGTCTGCCGCGACGTGGCGCCCACGCAGCGCAGCACTGCGATCGAGGCGAGCTTCTGCCGCACGAAGACATGCACCCCGCTGGCCACGCCGACCGCGCCGAGCAGCAGCGCGACGAACGCGACGAGCCCGAGAAAACGCTCGAGGTTGGCGATCGTTCGGCCGAGGGCGGCCTCGCGGCCGTTGACCGTCTCGAGGCGCACGCGCTCCTCGTCGAAGCGCGCGTCGTGCGCACGGCGGAATGCATCCACATCGACCGAAGGCGGCACCTTCAACGCCAGGCGGTACTGCAGGCGGCTGCCGCGCTGCACGAGTTGCGTCTGCTCGAGGTACTGCATCGGCAGATACACGCGCGGGGCGACGAGGTTGAACCCGGGCGACTCACCCGGCACCTTGATGAGCGCGCCGGCGATCTCGAACGTCTGGGTGCCGAGGCGCAACTCGTCGCCGACGCGGGCGCCGAACTGCAGCATGAGGTTCTCCTCCACCAGGACCGCGCGCCGTCCGCGAAAGGTCGTCGCGGCCTCGACGGGCCGCGTCTCGATCGCGCCGTAGAAGGGAAACCCGTCCTCGATTGCTCGCACGCTCACGAGCCGCGACTGGCCGCTGGCAGGGAACAACACCATCGAGGAGAAGCCGATCTCGCGGGCCCGCTCGCCGCCGAGCGTGGCGACCGCGGCCTCCACCTCCGCGCCCAGGGGCGCGTTCGAGCGCAGGATCAGGTCGGCGCCAAGCAGCGCGGTGGATTGTTGGCGCACGGCCTGGCGCAGGCTTTCGCCGAGCGAGGCGATCGCGACCATCGCGCCGATGCCCAGCGAGATGGAGACCGCGTAGAGCAGGAGGCGACGACGCGAGGTCCGCGTGTCGCGCCAGGCCATCTTCAGGATCCAACTCACGCGTGCCCCTCCGAGACGAGGGCCCCGCCGCGCAGGCGGATGACGCGGCCGGTGCGCGCGGCGAGGTCGTGATCGTGCGTGACGAGCACGAGCGTCGTGCCGGCCTCGCGGTTGAGGGCGAAGAGGAGGTCCACGATCACGGCCGCGGTGTCGGCGTCGAGGTTGCCGGTGGGCTCGTCGGCGAAGAGGACCTTGGGGCGGTTGATGAAGGCGCGGGCGAGCGCGACGCGCTGCTGTTCGCCGCCGGAGAGCTGCACGGGATAGTGGCCGAGCCGGTCGCCGAGACCCACGCGCGCGAGCAGGGCCTCGGCCTGCGGCCGGATGTCGCCGGCACCGCGCAGTTCGGCGGGCACCATGACATTTTCCAGCGCGGTGAGGGTCGGCATGAGCTGGAAGTTCTGGAAAACGAAGCCCACGACATCGCGTCGCACGCGCGCGCGCGCATCCTCGTCGAGCACGCCGAGCGAGATGCCATCGAGCACCACCTCGCCGGAACTGGCGCGATCGAGCCCGGCGCACAAGCCGAGGAGCGTCGTCTTGCCGCTGCCCGAGGGGCCGACGATCGCGGCGGTCGAACCCGCCTCGACCGAGAAGGAGACATCGCGCAGCACGGTGAGTGGACCGGCGGCCGACGGGTAAGTTTTCGTCAAGCGCTCGATTTTGAGGATGGTTGGACTGGCCATGGGCGAAGTTCGCAGGAAAATGCGTTTTCCCACTTTCACAATGCGACGTGCTCTTTCCATGACGTGCAAGATGCTGGCCGCGGTTGCGGTCTTTTTCGGCATGCTCGTGCAGGCGCGCGCGACCGAAGCGAGGCCGGCGGTGGTGTTTTTTGGCGACAGCCTGACGGCGGGCTATGGCCTCGACCCAGAAGAGGCCTATCCGGCCGTGCTCGCGACGCGGATGCGCGAGGCCGGGCTGACGCTCGATGTGGTCAACGCCGGCTTGAGCGGCGACACCACGGCGGCCGGGTTGCGGCGCACAGCCTGGGTGCTGCGGCGCCCGATCGCGGTCTTCGTGCTCGCGCTCGGGGGCAACGACGGGCTGCGCGGCATCCCACCGCAGGAGACCGAGCGCAATCTGCAGGCCATCATCGACGCGGTGCGCCAGGCCCAGCCGCACGCGCGCCTCGTGCTCGCGGGCATGCAGTCGCCGCCGAACATGGGTCCGGATTTTACCACGGCGTTTCGCGACATCTTCCCGCGGCTCGCCAAGAAGAACGCCGTGCCCTTCGTGCCGTTCCTGCTGGCCGGCGTGGCCGGCGTGCCGGAGCTGAACCAGCCCGATGGCATCCATCCGACGGCCGAGGGTCAGCGCAGAATCGCCGAGATCGTCTGGCCGGTGCTCGAGCCGGTGCTGCAGGCGTCTGGGCCCGTCGACACGGCGCCGACGCCCTGAGGCTCGGCGTCCCTCGCGCATGCACCTCGACATCGTCGTCCAGGCACACGCCGCCGCATTTCTCGGCCGCTCGGCCTGGGACATCCGCGGCGACGCGCGACTGCTGGCCGACGCCCATCGCACGTCGTGGGGCTGCTATCGGCAGCGCACGCTCATGCCGGGCAACGACGGGCTCACTCTCGAGCTCGAGGCGTGGGGCGCGGAAGTGCACCCATCGCCCGCGGGCGACACCTGGGCCACGACCAAGCCGTTGCTCAGCTCACTGACCGAGGTGCACGACCTGCCGGAGATCGGCCGCGCGGACGCGACGGCGTTCGCACCCGTGCTACAGGCGGCCGACGAGCTGCGGCAGTCGACCTCCGCGGCGGTGACCATACCGGTGACGGGGCCGCTCGCCCTCGCCAACCACCTCGTGGGGCGCGAGGTCCTCGTGCGCGAACTGCACGACGACCCGTTCGGCACCCGCGAACGCCTGCTCGCCCTCGTGCGCAAGCTGCGTCCCTGGCTCGCCACTCTGGCGCGCCGCGGCGTGAAGATCACGGTGGCCGATCACTACTTCAGCACCGACGACGTCGAGCCCGAGATCTTCGCCGGCCTCGTCGTGCCTTCGATGGCCTGGCTCATCAACGAAGCATCCGCGCTCGGCGCCGATCGCCCGATGCTCTCCGTCGCCGGCGACATCTCGTCCGTCGCCTACAAGCTCTTCTCGACCAACGCCGGCACCGTGGTGTGCCCGGCGGGGACGCGGCGGGGGCGGTTCTTTCCGCAGGCGCGGGAGTTTCCCCACACGACCGTGCGCCTCGACCTGCCGCCAAGCTTGTGGACCGGACACGACTGGCCGGCCATCTGCCAGGAGATCGCCGCGGCCCGCACCGCGGCCCGCCATCACCCCAACACCATCCTGGGCACCGGCCCGCTGCCGGCAAACGCCTCCTCGGTGCTCGTCGTCGACGCCTCGCATTTCACCGCGAGCCTGGACGAATGGGTCGAGCCGTAGCCGGCCAGGCCGCGAGCCTCGTGCCAGCCGGCCCGCTCGATCAGGGCAGGCGCAGCTCCATGCCGATCTTGAGGTCGCTTTCCGTCCGCATGCGGTCGCGATTGAGCTCGTAGATGTCGCGCCAGCGCGTGGGCGTGCCGTAGATCTTGCGCGAGATGGCCATGAGGCTGTCCTTGGGTTGCACCGTGTAGGTGCGCCCGGAACCTGTCGCGACGGGTGCCGTCGCGCCCGGGCGCTGCGGCTGCTGCCGCACGGTCGGCGGGATGGGCTGCTGCGCGGGCGTATCGATGAGCACGGGCGGCTGAACGGGAAGGTCCTCGATCGGGACGGCGTCGACGGCCTGGGCCTGCTGGGGAGCCGGCTGCGGGGAACGCGCCTGCTGGGCAACCTGCTGCGTCTGGCGCGTGGGCGCGACGGGCTGCGTCGCCACGGGCCGGGTACCTCCGGGGTTTTGCGTCGGTGCGAGCGTCGCCGGCGTGTTCACGGCGATGCCGGCGCGCTCGAGTTGCGCGCGGAGGTCGGCGTTTTCCGCCTTCAACTTCTGCACCATGTCGAGCATGTCGAGCCGGTCGACCTCGGCGCTCATCGCCGTGCCGGGCAGGCCCTTGAGGCTCTCCTTCATCGCCGTCTCGATCATCTGCTTCACCAGATCCGACTGGACGGTGTTGGGCTTGAGCTGGAGGTAGCGGCGGAAGTGGTAGATCGCGGCGTAGGGGTCCTTGAGGTGGGTGAGGTAGATGCGCCCGGCCTCGAAGTGCGACTCCGGAGCGTCGCCGTCGCGCTTGTCGATGAGTTTGAGGAAGGACTCGAGCGCGAGCTGGTTCTGCTGGCTGCGCAGGAACTGCTGGCCGCGCTTGAACATCGTCTCATCCGTCTCCGGGAGATCGAGACTGCTCGGGCCGTCGCAGCCGGCGAGCGCGAGCATCAGCACCAAACCGAGGCTCCACACCGGCAGAAATCGGCGCATGCCCACGGACACCGACCGGGAAAGGGATTGAGCAAACTTCATTTCGACGTAGTGCCTAGCTTCGGCCGACCACCGGCGAAGAGCAAAGCACATTCATGGACGCTGAGCAATCATCGCAACTGGCGCGCGGGCGCGAGTGCATCCTGATCGAGGCCCGTGCCCTCGAGGCGACGGCAGCCTCGCTCGACGGTACATTTGTCGCCGTCGTCGCCGCGCTGCACGAGACCATCGCCACGGGCCGCAAGATCATCGCCGCCGGGGTCGGCAAGTCCGGGCACATCGCGGAGAAGATCGTCGGGACGCTCAACAGCATCGGCGCGCCGGCGTGTTTTCTCGATCCGGTCAACGCGCTGCACGGCGACCTCGGCCTGTGTTCCGAGAGCGATTGCGCGCTGCTGCTGAGCAACAGCGGCACGACCGAGGAGCTGCTGCGGCTGGTGCCGCTGCTCAAGCGCTTCGGCCTGCGCACCGTGGCATTGACCTCGCAGGCGGATTCGCCGCTCGCGCGCGCCTGCGACCTCGCCCTCACCTACCGCGTGCCGGCCGAGGCCTGCCCGCTGCGGCTCGCGCCGACTGCGAGCACCACGGCCGCGCTCGCCACCGGCGACGCGCTCGCGATGGTGTTGCTGGAGCGGCGGGGATTCACGCGCGACGACTTCGCACGCCTCCACCCGGCCGGCAATCTCGGTCGCTCGCTGCTGTTGCGCGTGTCCGACGTCATGCGCACGGGCGAGCGCTTCCCCTGCCAGCCCGACACCTGCACCGTGCAGGAGGCGATCGTCGCCATGACCCGCGCCAAGGCCGGATGCATCGCGCTGGTCGACGCGCGCGACGGCCGGCTTTCGGGCGTGTTCACCGACGGCGACTTCCGCCGCTGCGCGCTGAGCGGACCGGATTTTCTCCAGAAGCCTGTCGCCACGTTCATGACACGCCGACCCAAGGCCGTGCGCGCCGACGCGCTGGCCGTGGAAGCGCTGCGCATCTTCGAGGCCTCGCGCATCGACGACCTTCTCGCGATCGACGACGACGGCCGCCCGGTCGGCATCGTCGACGGGCAGGACCTGCCGCAGTTTCGCGTCGTCTGACGCACGGCACGCGGCTTGCCGGGTCTCGACTCGGCGATGTTTGGCTTGCTTCGAGGCCAAAGCCGGTACGCTAGGCGATTCCCATGCCCGTCCCGACCTCCCCACGCGCGCCGGCGGATCCCCTCGCGATCTTCGGCCTGCTCAAGCCGCATTTCCGCGCGCTCGACCAGTTCCTGCACGGGCAACTCGAACAATTCGAGCCGGAGATCCGCGACATGGTCGCGTACTGTGTCGACACGAGCGGCAAACGCCTGCGTCCGGCGCTGGTGTTCTTCAGCGGCTGGCAGGGTGAGGACGTCGTGCCCGAGCCGCTGGTCAAGCTCGCGGCCGTCATCGAGATGGTCCACCTCGCCACCTTGGTGCACGACGACATCATGGACCAGGCGGACCTGCGTCGGGGCAAGCCCGCTGCCTCCCGGGCCTTCGGGCCCGATACGGCCGTGCTGCTCGGCGACGCGCTGCTGGCGCAGGCCCTGCACATCGCCGCCGGTTTCCCGACCACCGCGGTCTGCCGCTACGTCTCACTCTCGACCCGCCAGGTTTGCACCGGTGAGATCATGCAGACACTTGCCCGACCCGACACGCCGCGCGACCTGCGTTACTATCGCCGCGTCATCGAGCTGAAGACGGCCGAACTCTTCCACGTCTCGTGCCGGCTCGGCGCACACCTCGGCGAGAGCGGGCCCGAGTTCGAGGCCGCCGCCGGCACCTATGGTCGCCACCTCGGGACAGGCTACCAGATCTACGACGACCTCACCGACTTCTTCGGCGACGAAGCCAAGATCGGCAAGACGCTCGGCACCGACCTCGCCAGCGGCAAGTCCACCCTGCCGCTGCTCACCCTCCTCGAACGGCTGGGCCCCGCCGATGCGCAACAGCTTCGCCGCGAGATGTCCGAGGGCGATACCCGCCAGATCGGGCACCGGGTGGCCCAGATGCGCGAGTTCGGCGTCTTCGAGGCCGTTCAGGACGCCATTCGCAGCGAGATCGACTCCGCCCTGCGCGCGATCGCGCCGTGGTCGACCACGCCCACGGGGCGACTGCTCGGTCAACTGGCCGACCTGCTCACCCACCAGGCGACCTCGTTGCGCAAGGGTTAACGCCCGACCGCATCCGAAACGGCCCACAAAGCCGAAAACCGGTTTGCCTGCCGGCCGATTTCGGCCAGAGTCCCCGCAGCGATGAGCCTGACCAAAACCCTTGGCAAGGTATTGACGCTCAGCCCGGAGCGTCAGGAGGAGGCCGACGCCGATCTGCGCTTGGTGCGCCAGATTCAGGCGGGAGAAGTCTCGGCCTTCGACTCGCTGGTCCAGAAATACCGCGAGCGCATCTATGGGGTGGTCTACAACCTCACCTCCAATCGCGAAGACGCCGCCGACCTGACGCAGGAGACGTTCATCAAGGCGTTCCAAGGCATCGCTCGTTTCCAGGGCACGTCCTCGTTTTTCAGCTGGCTCTACCGTATCGCCATCAACGCCACGCTGAGCCACCTGCGCCGGCATAAGTTGCGGCGGTTCTTCAGTTTGGAGAAGATGGTGGAGGAGGACCACAGCGCCGAAGTGATCAAGACCCTCGCCGTCGGCGCCGATTCCGACAAGGAGGCCTTGGTAAAGGAGCTCCAGGAAAAATTGAACGAAGCGTTCCAAAAACTGTCTTTCAAGCACCGGACAGTCGTGACGCTTTTCGAAATCGACCAACTCAGCCACCAGGAGATCGCGGAGATCATGGATTGCTCCGTCGGCACGGTGCGCTCCCGGCTGCACTACGCGAAGCAGCAACTGCAGGCCTACCTGCAGGATTATATCAAGTAACCGCGCTGCCCATGGCTGAGCCCACACGAGATCCCGGCTCGAAGGTCACGCTCGAGCAACTCATCCAGCTCAAGCGGACGGAGCGTCCGGCGCGCGATTTCTGGGACGATTTCGATCGCGAACTCCACCGTCGCCAGCTTGCGGCGCTCGTCACCGTCGAGCCCTGGATCCGGCGCGCGACCCGCGCCCTCGCCACGGCGGCACGGCGTCTCGCTCCGGCTGGAGCGGGTGCGGCCGCGCTGGCCCTGACCACCGTCGCCATCCTGCGCACCGACAGTCCGCCCCGCGTCGCGCCGGCCGACGAGGCCGTCGCCTCCGCCGAGGCCGAGACCAAGGTCTTCCTCCTGCCCGAGGAATCCATTTCTGTATCCAAGAGTTCGGCACCCCGTGCCACCGTCGCCATGGAGGAGTTTCGCGGAGATGTCCGCTCAGCGCCCCAGGAACTCGCCTCCGGACTGGCCACGGCACGGCGCTTTGTCGCCGTGTCGGCGCCGGTCACGCTCTCAAACGGCCACGACGGCTCGGCGATCTACTCAGCCAAGGCCCTCACCGCTGGCGCAGTGCTGCGCAGCCTGACGGCGGCGGCTCCGGAGAGCTTGTAGTCTTCGCCGATGCAGGCGCGTTCGCGTGCTTTGTGGGTCGGCGTCGCATTCGCGGCATCCTTCCTGGTTCGTCCAGCTCTCGGCGCAGCCGGGAATGGCGTGCCGGAGGTCTTTCGCACCATCGCGCCCGCGGTGGTCCGGGTGCAGGCCGCCATCCAGAGCGACTCGCCCAGCGGCCGGGCGCCGACACGGCTGATCTGCACGGGGGTCTTCATCAGCAAGACCGGCCGACTCCTGACCTTCGCCGGCGAACACAACGAGGTCGCGCGCGCCTCGCGCATCTGGATCGAGAAGGACGGCCTGCCCTATCTCGCCCAGTTGATCGGCTCTGACCCGCGCTCCAAGATCGCGCTGCTGCAGGCCGTGAAGCTCCCGCCCGGCTTTGAGTGGGTGTCGGTCGAGCCCGGCCACGAGCGTCCCCCGGTTGGCACGACTGTCGTAGCGGTGACCTCCCCTCTTTCAATCGACGATCCCAGCCCGACCACTGGCCTCCTCGCCGGCTACGAGAGCAACTTCGGCGAGAACATCTTTCCGTTTTCCTATGCCCGCGTCACCATCCCCAGTGGCGACGCCGAGAGTGGTTCGCCGGTGCTCGACATCGAGGGCCGCCTCGTCGGCATCTCGGTGGCGTCGCTGCCGCAGTACAACTCGTCCTACCTCATACCGACGCGCGCCATTGCCCGGATCATCGAGGATCTTGATGCCACGGGCCAGATGGTCTACCCGTCCCTCCCGATCGAGTGTGACGAGCATGCGGATACACGCACGCTCTCACGCGAGGTGATCATCGCCCGGATCGCGCCCGACAGCGCCGCCTCGCGCGCGGGAATCCGCGTGGGCGACACGCTGCGCCGGATCGACGGCGTGAACATCCGCCGACTCCACGACTATCGCGATGCGCTGTTCTTCGCGAAGACCGGCCAGTACCTGCAGTTCGAGGTCGAGCGCGAGGGCAGGCTCGTGACCTTCCAGTTGCCCGCGGAGCCCTCGGTGCAGGAATCAGCCCCGCTCACGGCGCCACCTCCGCTGACGACATCACCCACGCCAGCACCGGGCAACACGCCCGTTCCGTGAGGTCCACGCGCGCGCTTGCCGAACAGGGGCAACGTGCTCGAAATCTCTCCGGATGCCGAACCATCAGGAGATCCTGGAAATCCAGACCCGCGGTCGGGGCATGTTCGATATCTCCAGCCAGATCGACGCGATCGTGCGCCGATCGGAGGTCCGCACCGGACTCGTGTCGGTGTTTTGCCAACACACCAGCTGCAGCCTGCTCATCATGGAAAACGCCGACCCGACCGCACGGCAGGACCTCGAGGCCTGGCTCGAGCGTCTCGCGCCCGACGGAGATCCCCACTACACGCACGACGCCGAGGGTCCGGATGACATGTCCGCACATTTGCGCATGGCCCTGACACGCACGCACGAGACCATCCCGATCGCGGCGTCGCGCCTGCTCCTCGGCACCTGGCAAGGGTTGTTCCTCTGCGAACATCGGACGTCGCCCCACCGCCGCCGGCTCGTGGTCACCGTCGTCGGCTCGTGAACGCGACCGCCCGGACGAGATGTCCCGGGCGCGAAAAAAAGCGGGGCAGCGCTCATCGCGCCGCCCCGCCCACACCTGGTTACGGGCTGCTGGAACCAAATGGACTACTTCGAGACCGGCACGTCGTCAGCGCTCACGCCGGCCTTCTCGAGCCAGCTTTCGCTGAAGACATCCTTGTAGGTCGCGCCTTCCGGCGAGAGGGTCTTCGCGGTGATGAACACGATCAGGTTGGCCTTCTCGGAGTTCTTCGAGTTCGAGCGGAAGAGACGGCCGAGGCCCGGGATGTCGCCGAGGACGGGCACCCTCGATTCGCCTTCGCCTTCCGACGTGGCGATCAGGCCACCCAGGCCCATCGTATAGCCGTCCTTGATCGCGACCTGCGTGGCGGTGCGCTTGATGCGGATGACCGGGATCGTCGCGCCGCTGGCGCCGCCGAACTCCACGCTCTCCTCCGGGTTGAAGTTGCTGACCTCCGGATCGATCTTGAGGTTGATCAGGCCGGCGTTGTTCACCTGGGGCGTCACCTTCAGGATGATGCCGATATCGCGGTATTCAAAGCCGCTGATCTCGTAGGTGCCGCGCTCCTGATTGTACGTGTAGCTCGGGATCGGATACTGGCGGCCCACGGAGATGAGGGCCTCCTGGTTGTTGATCGTCACGACCGTCGGATTCGAGATGACCTTCGACTTGCTGTTCGTCTGCAGGGCGCTCAGGACCCACGCGAACTGCTGCGAGGAGAGAACGGCTCCGTAGACGTGCGAGGCCTGCGTGACGTCCGGCGTGCCATCGATGAGCTCGCCGTCCATGTTGCGGCCGGCCTGGGCGCCGCCCTTGAGCATCAGGTCGGTGGGCTGGAGCCCGACGCCATAGCCCGAGAGGCTGACCCAATCCACGCCGAGGTCCTTCACGTTGGTGTCGGTGACCTCGACAAACTTGGCCTCGATCATCACCTGCGCCGTGGCCTTATCCAGGCGCTTGATGATCTCATCGACCTTCTCCAGGCGCTTCGGACGTTCCGTCACGACGAGCGCGTTGCTGCGCACGTCGACCTGCACCTTGCCGCCCTTGGCCGCTTCGACCATCGAGGTGACGGTCGGCGCGATGTCCGAGGCGCGGGCATAGTTGAGCAGGAAGATGCGCGTCTCGGCCGGCTCGACGTTGAGCGACTCGATGCTGACCACCTTGATGATGTTGCCGTCGGTCACGTAGGTGTAGCCGACCGGCGTCAGGAGCACATCGAAGATCTGCTTCCAGGTCACGTCACGGAGCTTGAGGGACGCACGTCCCTGCAGGCCCTCGGGGATGACCAGGTTCAGCTCGAACAAGTCGGCGATGTTGCGGAGGATGGTGCGGATTTCCGCGTTCGGAAAGTCGACCGAGAGGGTCTCTTTCGAACTGCCGCCGGTAACACCGGCGACCGCGGTTTCGCTTTCGGAGGGCACGGGGGCCGCTTCGGGAGCCGGTGTCGACTCCGGAGCTTCCTGTGCCAGCAACGCGGGCGAGGCGCCCGCGAGCGTCAGAGCAACGGCGATGATTCTACGGTTCATATGCGTGGTTCTGTTTTGTTCCCTTACTTGAAGTCACGCCGCAGCTCCTGATCATTGAGCCGCAGGGTGTACGAGTTGCGTTGGATCGAAGAGACGGTCACCTGGACGCCCAGGCCGTCGACGGTTACGGAAATGATATCGCCCGACTTGTAGCGTTTGCCGTCGAGCAGGAGGTATGGCTCGGTGCCGATGAGCATCGTGCCCGTCGGACGGATACTCTCCGCCGCACGCGCGAGGAGCTGGTCGGCCGGGATCTCGGGCTTCGCGTCCGTCTCACCGGGCTTCTTGTCCTTGGGACGTTTCGAGCCCGGATAGAACGGATCCGGAAGCGCGGTGACCAGTTCCTCCGATCCAGCGGGCCGGATCTCGAGGAGTTCGTCGGCCTTCTTCAGGACATCCGCCCTGCGCGCATGCGGCAGCACTGCTCGCGGATTGTCACCCGCCTTGCGGGACTCCTGACCGTGCACGACGGCTGAGATCAGAAGCGAGATGACGAGAATCGATGTGGACCGCCAAAGGTTCATGGCCATCCCAGTAGCTTGAGATTGAGTGACATCGTGACCGGACCGGGCCCAGTCGCCGCCGTGCCAGCGGCGGACTCCTGGCGTCCGCGCTGCAGGTTGAAGCTCTCGAGCCGGAAGAAGTGGCGACCGTGTTCGAGCTCGTTGATGTAGCTGACCACCTGGTCAAACCGGCCCGTGATCAAGACCGCGTAGTCGACGCCCGAGAGGATGGTCTTGGGAGCGCCCTTGGCGGGAGGGTTCACCGTCTGGCGAAGATCCGCGATGGACACGCGCGTCGTCGCCTCGATCTCGTAGAAGTATTTGAGGTTGTTGGCGAGTTCTGCGGACTTGACTATGCGGGCATCCAACTCGGTGGTCTTCGCCTCCATCTCGGCGATGTGCTTGTCGAGCGTACGACCGTGGGTCAGATTCTGGTCCACCTGTTGCGCCTGGCGCTGCACCTCGTCGTTTTCAATCTCGAGATCGGTGATCACGTTCATGCGCAGGTAGAACGCGAAAAAGCACACGATCACGATCGCCCCGCACGCGGACGGGACCGGATAGCGCCGAAGTTTCTCCACGAGGTCCTGGAAGGTCATTTATTCGCCCTCGCTGGTTTGCGCCCATCGGTCTTCTCGGACTGCTTGAGCACGATCTCGAAGGACATTCCCTGGTCTCCCTGATCTCGCACGAGATTCGTGAGGGAGATCTCCGGGAATTGCGTGCCGATAAAGGGATCCGCCCGGAGTGAATCCAGGTAGGCCGATGCACGCTGGCTAGCCGTCTCGGAGTCGAGTTTGATCGTCCCGCGAAGGAAGAGCTGCTGCTTCTCGTAGGTGATCGCGCTGAATTGCATCAGGTCGGGAAGCGACGTCGCGAGCGCGATCAGCAGCTTGGTCCCGGAAACCTGTGACGTGACGAAGTCGCGCGCCTCGTCGAGCTTGCGCACTCCGTCCATGAACTTGCGGTTCGCGGCGAGGTACTTCTCGTTCTCCGCCTTCGCGTCATCCATGTGCTTGCGCGCCTGCGCAATGCTCGAGCGGATACCGAAGGCCTGATACTCACGGTAACCGGTGAACATGAGCGCCGCCGAGGCCAGGGTGATGCAGATGGCGTTGATGAAAAACGTCGTCCGCACGACCTTGAGGTCGGGCAACAGCTGCGTGTTCCGGAAATTGGGGTGCCAGTTCGGCGAGGACGCCGCCTGGTTCGATCGCTTAAGCGGCAGCTTCATTGGCGGTCCCCGTGTAGTCGCCCATCAGACACAGGAGGCTGGTCCAGACAGGCGGTAGATCGTTGAGCTGCACCCCGGCCGCGGCCTCGATGCCCATCGACTTGAGCCAGGCGACGTGGTCGACCGCGTGCACCTTCATGCCGAGCACGTCGGCGAGCGTGCGCTGCAGCCAACCGACCTTGGAAGGCAGCAGGGTGCAGCAGATCTGGTTGATCGACTGCCCCGTCTGCACTTCGTAGAAGCCGATCGAGGCCTGCAGTTCGCGCAGCAACCGCTTGGTGAGCTGCGGGCCCATGCCGGTGAAATCAAAGCTGTTTGAGAAGAAGAGCTTCCTGGCCGACTCCTCGTCCTTGAGCGCGAGTTCCTTTTGCACCAGCGGGATCATCGAGGAGATGCCGAACTGGACGGACCGGCTGATGTCGACGCCGTCGCGGGTGAGCACGAAGACGGAGGTCGACTCGGTTCCGATCTCGAGGAGAAGCAACGGACTCTTGTTGTCCGTCACGCGCAGCTGGCTCATCAAGCCGCCGATCGTCGCGATGGTGCCGACCTCGAGGCGCTCCGGGAACAATCCGTATTCGAGAAGTCGATTCTGGAATCCCAAGATCTCGGCGCTGGGGGCGCCGCAGATGAGGATCTCCTTCGGGACGGACCTCAGGCCGCCGAGATCCGCACCATCGGCGATCGTGATCGGCACGAGCGTGTGCGAGGCGGCCTCGATCTTGAGCGTGTCCGTCGCATGCTGCGCGAGGTAGCCCTCGTCGCGCAACTTGCGGGGGTCGATTGCCAGACGGGAGACGACACGACCGTTGGGATAAATCCCGCAGCAGGCGGTCGCGTAACCGCTGCCCCGCACGCCAGCCATCGTCCGCACGGCCTCAGCGACCTCAGCCGGGTCGCCAATCGGGATCTCGCGCAGCTCCTCGATGACAAACGGGGCAATCATGCCGGTCGTTTTCGCCACCAAGGCGGTATCGCCCGCGAGGTCGAAGAACAGACCTTTGGATTTGGAGCCAAACATCGGGAAACTCAGGGTGTGATGTGTAAAGGCGGCAGCTCGCCACCCGGGGTGTTTATCGACCCTGAGTTCCCGAAGATTGAATTAACAATTAGGTAAAAGGCCCGGGTCCTCCCCGGGAAGCTCCCGTCGCACCCGGGAGCCGCATGGGGGATATTGAATAGCCCGTAAATCCGTCGCGAAGGGCTGAACAGGATTGCCGCGAACAGCCGCAAGCCGTCGCACCCCGCCCTCCGCGCGGCCCGTGCGGTGCGCCCGGTTGCAGACAAAAAGAAAGCGCCACGATCCAGAACGCCGCTGGGCGAACGGATCGTGGCGCGAAAGTCACTCGCTCCGGCCCGCGGGCCAGAGGCAGCGCCTCAGCTAAGCGCCTACTTCTGCCACGTGCGCTTCTTGTGGCGATTGGCCTTCAAGCGCTTGCGGCGCTTGTGCTTGGACATTTTGAGACGGCGCTTCTTCTTGAGATTTCCCATGGGAGATTGTTAACCCGCTGATTAGGAGTTTCTGCGTCGACGGGTGACAAGGAAAAACGTGGGAGTGACCCGCCACTCACCCTCACGCGAACTCGCCGAGCCGGCGAATCAAGGTCGCGAGCGATTTCGGCGGGACCGCTTCGGCGGCGACATCCGGCCGCGATCCAGGCAGCGCCCGAACCACCCGGAGATGCAGGGCAAGGCCCGCATGCAGGGGACGCTCGACGTCATGCCCGGGCCGATACCCGCGCTTGAGCGACGAGAGGTAGACCTCGCGCACCCGGGCATAGAGAAACTCGCCCACGATCCGCAGCCCGGTCTCGGCCGCGTGGACGCGGACCTGATGGGGCCGGTTCTCCAGGGTCCGCGCCTCCCAGAGGGTGTGCCGGCCGAGGCGGCGCACTACACGAAACGAGGTGCGACAGCGCTTGCCCGCCCGGTGCGAGACGATCATCTCCGGCTCCGTCTCATGGCGCAGGAGCGGGAGATCGCACTCCATCTCGTCCGGCCCATCGTGAGCCTCCGTCACCAGGTCGTAGAGAAACTCCCACCGGGCCGAACCCACGTGGTTGCGCAGCAGCGCAGCCATCTCCTCGGTTGAGGCGAGCACGGCCACGCCGCTGGCCTCAGGATCGAGACTGTGGATACGCGCGCACCCCTGGATGCCGAGGGAGGCGAGTTGCGGCTTGCCCGCGGCGGCCGCCGCGTGAATCGCCCCGACGATGGAGGTCGCATCTTCCGGATGAAAACCGTCGGCCGCGAGAAGCAGGCCCGCGGGCTTGGAGATCGCAAACCATCCGTCACCCCGCGCCACGATCGGGAGACGGAGCGGTTCTGTGCCGAGCACGCCCGGCGGGAAGGTGATCAGTTCGGACATGAAGGTGGCGCGCTGGGAGGGTTGGTCGGCCGCTTCTCCCAACCACGGGCACAGCATGGAGGGCTCGTGGAAAAAGAAAAGCGCCCCGGCCGTCGACAGGACAGCGGGGCGCGGAAAACGAATCGGCCCGGGCTGGTTATTTCGCGGGCTTCAGGTACTTCGCGCAGACGCCCTTGTGGCGATCGGCGGAGTTCTTGTGCACGATGCCCTGCTTGGCTGCGCGGTCGAGGGCGGAGATGTAGGTCTGGGCCGCCTTGCGCGTGGCCTCGGCATCGGTGCCCGCCGCGGCCTTCTCCACGGCCTTGGCCAGCGTCTTCAGCCGGGTCTTGACCCGCTGGTTCTGCAGCTGGCGGCGCGTGTTCTTGCGGGCGTTCTTGATGGCGGACTTGGTGTTGGCCATGGCGTGAAAAAGGGGTTGAAGAACCAACAAGGCCCCGGGGGTGTCAAGGGCGAATTCCGCGCCGGCAGGTCGCGCGTCGAGCTTTAGCCTTCAAGCCATCCCGGCCCGGCGGTATTTCCAAGCCACCCATGCCACGCGGGAGAAGACGCCTCGACAACGCCCCCCTGGACCGTCCGCCCGGGTTCCGGTTGATGCGCATGGCTTGGTCGCAGGCGCTCCTTCTGCACTGGCCCTTGCCGGTCAAAGCTGTCCGCCGCCTCGTGCCCGCCGAACTCGAGGTCGACACTTTCGATGGCCGGGCCTGGGTCTCGATCCTGCACTACCGCGTGCGCGGCGTGCGCCCGATCATGGGGCCGTCGATCCCGTGGTTCTCAACGTTCCTCCAGGTCGAGGTGCGCACCTACGTCCGGCACCAGGGCGAGCCCGGTGTGTTCTTCTTCTCCCTCGACGCCTCAAATCCCGTCGCAGTCTGGCTCGCGCGCACGGTCTTCCGGCTCCCCTATTTCCGGGCGGAGATGCAGCTCCGGCGCAAGGGCGAGAGCTTTCGCCTCAGCTGCCTGCGCACGCATCAGGGAGCGCGCCGCGCGGAACTGGAATGCCTCTGGACGCCGCGCGAGCCGCTGCCGACCACCTCGCGCGACGAACTCGTGCCGTTCCTGACCGAACGCAACCGCCTGTTTGCGCCGCACGCCGGACGACTGCTCACCTGCTCGGTCCAACACGAGCCCTGGCCGCTGCGCCGCGCCCGCGTCGCCGCGCTGGAGACCACCTTGTTCGAGGCAACGGGTTTGCCCGAGCCCGAGGAACCGCCCGTCGCGCACCATGCCGACGGGCTCGGGCTGGAGATCTGGCCGCTGCGCGAGATCTCGGCCGATGAGATGGCCGCGTGGTTCGACACCGCGGCCTCGCCACCGCGGGCCTGAAGGCTCCTGCCGCGCCCTTCGGCGCCGCGGCGGTCAGCGTGCGGTGGATCCACGCATGCCCGCCGTCGCCGGACGCGTGTGCACGATCTCGACGACGTTGCGCACAAAAACCTCGTCGGGCAGCTCGGCCACGATTTCCGGAGGAAAACTCACGAGCCCGCGCAGCGCCTGCGCCAGCTCGCCAAACAACGCCACCCGCGCATCGGGATCGAGCTGCTCGCGGCGCACGAGCGCGTCGACCGCCGCGGCCGCGAGCACCGGCGGCACGCGCTGGCGCAGGCGCGCCGCGAGGTGCGGCGCCTCGCGCAGGGAGTTGTATTTGCCGTGGATCAATGCCTCGAGGTCGGGCTCGAAGACGGGGCGGTGGCGCACCACGATCGTGCCCGCCGCGAGGTCGCCCAGGCGCTGCGCGCGCCGCGAGACCATCATGGCGATGCCACCGACCAGGTACAACACCGGCAGCTCGTCGACGACGCGCACGAGATTGCGCACGACGACCTGCCCGGGCGTGAGGGCCATCCCCGCCGCATCGACCACACGCAGGCGCATGACGCGTTTGCCCGGCGTCTGGCCGCGCCAGAAATACTCGAAGGCCATCGTGTAGCCCGTGCTGATGACAAAGAAGAGCACGGTCAGCGCTGCCAGGGTGAAGTCAAAGCTCACGAGCGCGAACCACACGAGAACGAAGCTGACGACCGAGGTCGCGGTGGCCACCGCGATCGAGTCAAGCACCCAGGCGATGCATCGCGTCACCGGGCCGGCCAGCGGGAAGGTGAAGACCACGCCCTCCGGCGTGCGCACGCGCACGCGGTTGATGCGCTCATCCCTCATGCCCCCGCGCCTCCACGCCGCGCCGTCAGCAGGGTCCCGCGTCGTCCGCTCAGGATGAGAAACGCCGCCAGCAGCGTGAGCTGCACGGCGCCGAAGGTGATCTTCGCGGCATACGGCAGCACGGGCTCGTGATACTGCGAGAGGAAGGACTCGACGATGCCCGCCCACACGAGCAACACCGCCACGCCGCCGATCAAGGTCGCTAGATCCGGGCCGGCACTGCGCAGGCGCTCCACCATCGGCGCACGATCGCCGCGGCCAATCAACGCGCCGCCCAGCACCAGACCCGCCTGTCCCGCGATGAGAAAGGCCGGGATCTCCACCGAACCGTGCGGCAGCAACCACCCGACGAGAAACGTCGTCTGCCCGGCCGCGATGTAGTCGGCCACGACGGCGCCGAGGATGACACCGTTGTAGAAGATGATGACGAGCGTCCCGAAGCCCCACGTGATGCCGAGGGCGAGCGTGAGGATGGCGACGCGGATGTTGTGCGTCATCAAGGACGCGGAAAATGTCGCGTGCATCGCGCCGTCGCTCCCGCCGTCGCGTTCCTCCTCGGCGACGCGGTCGGCGGGATTGCCCAGCAGGTGGTCAAACGGCAGCAGCACCGGCTTCGCCTCCGGATCAAACAACACGGCGCCCGCCCCGAACGCCGCACCGGCGATCGTCGCGACGACAGCCATCCAGAACGATCCCAGCCGCCGCCGAAACGCCCCAGGGAAACCCGCGACAAACCAACGCCACACCGCCCACCGGTCGTCAGTCCGGCGATGCCGGTGGACTTCTCCGTAAGCGCGTCCGACGAGGCTCTCCAGATGCGCCCGGATCTCGGGCTCGGCGGCGAAGGTCATGACCCGCGCGAGGTCCGCCGAGGCGCGCTGGTAGAGGTAGTGCAGGCGCTTGGCCTCCTCGAGATCGAGGCAGGCACGCTTGCCGCCGGTCTCGAGTCGAAGGAGCAGCGCGTCGAGTTCGTCCCAGAGCGGACGTCCCTCCTGCACGAAGTGGTGAAGATCGAGGATCATGCGGCGGGTCGGTCGCTCAGATCAGCTGGCGCTGCTTGAGCGCCATGTAGTGGGAGATCGCGCCGGCCGCGAGGGCGTCGCGCTCGAGCAGCGCGTGATGCACGCCGAGCCGGTGCAGCCGCGCCCCGAGGTCTTGCAGTCCCTGCCAGCGCAGGTGGCCGCCAAGGCGGGCATAAGCCCCGTCGAGGTCGGCCGGCGCCGGCCCTCCGAAAAGCGATGCCGCATCCGGCGGTCGTGGCGTGGCCACGACGACGACATGGTGCCGCGCGATGACCTGCACGGCGTCGACGAACGCCTCGGCCAGCGCCGGGTCGTCGAGCGAGACGAGAAACATCAGCAACGCGCGCTTGGTCAGCCGGGCGCGCAGGAAGGTGCAGACCTCGCGCAGGTCCGGGCTCGCGGGCTCGCTCTGCAGCGCCACCATGGCCTCGCGACACGCTTGGAAATGCGCCGCGCCGCTGCGCGCGCGTACGAACGTGCGCGGCGTGTCCGCGTAGGTCACCAGGCCGAAGTGATCCTGCTGCCGCTCCGCGGCCAGCGCGAGCGCCAGCGCGGCATTGATCTGCCGCTCGAGGAGCGAGGGCACAAACGTCTGCGAACCGCCCACGACGACCGGGGCACCGGCTTCGCGTCCGGAGAGGCGCGAAGCGTCGACCACGGCGTAGACCTCCTGCGTGCGCTCGACCTGAAAGACCTTGGTGACGGGATGCCCGCGCTTGGCCGTGGCCTTCCAGTGAATCTCGTCGTAGCCGTCGCCCGGCAGGTACTCGCGCAGTTTCTCGAACTCGCGCCCGCGGCCCACCATGCGCTGCAACCGCGCGCCCACGCTCGAGCGCCGCATGAACAGCGCCGAGACCTGCCGGCCCTCGGAACGAAGATCTGGATACACGCGGATCTCGCCCAAGAGCGCGACACTCCAGCGCACGGTCCAGAGGTCCAGCGGCGAGCGCGCCTCCAGGTGCAGCGTCTCCCAAAGGAAACGGCCGCGGCGCCGCGGCGCCGCCTGCCAGGTCAACCGCGTGCCACCGCCGTCCGCCGGGAGATCGACGAGCGGCTCGTCGGGCTCGATGCCGAGGTCGGCCGGCATGTCCAGGCCCGCGCGCACGCACCGCGAGGAAGCGCCTGTCGCCCGAAGGACGAGCGAGACCGAACCGGCGCGCGCGAGGTTGAGCCGCGTCACCCGCTCGGTCATTGCCTCGACCCCACCCGCGCGACCGGTGCCCAGCAGCGCATCGACGGCGGCGACCACGCTGAGCGCACCCGCCGCGGCCACGAGCAGCCAGACGGCCCGGCCGTCGACGAGTTCGGCCAGTGCCGGTACGACCAGCAGCACCGCCGCCAGCACGATGAATGTGCGTGTCGGCGCGAGGCGCAGGCGCGCCACGCGCTGACGCGCGCCCGTCTCCACCGTGGGAGCGGCGCGGGCCGGATCATCGTGTTTCGCCGGGGCGACCATCGGAACGAAAGCTGGAGTCAACGCGGTACCGCCACGGCCTCGAGGATGCGTTGCACGACCTCGCCGGCGGTGACGCCCTCGATCTCAAATTCCGGGCGCAGCGTGATGCGGTGCTCGAGCACGGGCCGCGCAAGTTCGCGCACGTCGTCGGGAGTGACGAAATCGCGCCGATCCAGCGCCGCGCGCGCCCGGCTGGTGAGGATGAGCGCCTGCGTGGCGCGCGGACCCGCCCCCGCGAGCAGGCTCTCGTGCCGGCGCGTCGCACGCACGAGATCGACGACGTAGCCAACAATCTCCTCGCGCACCTGCACCGTCTCGAGCGCGCGGCGCAGCCCGAGCAAGCCCGCGCCGTCGAGCACAGGCTGGACGGCTCCGCTCGCCAGCACGCCCTCGGGCGATTCGCCGCCGAGCATGCGCCGCGCGAGCTCCACCTCGTCCTCGCGCTCCGGCGGCGCCATCGGGATCTTCATGACGAAGCGGTCCTTCTGCGCCTCGGGCAGTGGATACGTGCCTTCGAACTCGATCGGATTCTGCGTGGCGAAGACGGTGAAGTTCGCGTCGAGCGCGTGCGTGTCGCGGTCGATCGTGACCGTGCGCTCCTGCATGGCCTGGAGCAGCGCGGCCTGCGTCTTGGCCGGCGCGCGGTTGATCTCGTCGGCGAGCAGGAAGGTGGTGAACACCGGCCCCTTGATGAGCGTAAACTCATTCTGCCGGAGGTTGAACACGTTGGTGCCGGTGATGTCGGCCGGCATGAGGTCGGGGGTGAACTGCACGCGGCCGCTCGGGCAACCGAGCACGCGGCCGAGGGTGCGCACGAGCAGCGTCTTGGCCACGCCGGGCACGCCCTCGATGAGCGCGTGCTGGCCGGTGAGGATGGTGATGAGCGCGAGGTCGATGACCGGCTGCTGGCCGATGATGACGCGACCGACCTCGGCGCGGATGCGCGCCAGCGTGTCGTTGAGGGGCGCCCGGGGGTCGCCGATGGGCTGGAGTTCTGGGGTCATGGTTCAGGACTTTCGTTTCAAGAGTTCGTGGGCCGCGCGCATGGCCTCGGGCACGCGTCGCCGGTCGCCGCCCGCGGAGAGCGCGAGGGTCTCGAGCGCGCGCTGCGTCTCGGGCGCGAGGCGCCGCCAGGCGGCGGCGCGTTTGTATTCAGCCACGCATGCCGCGACGAGTTCACCCGCCGGCAGCGTGCGGCGCAGGAGATTGACCAGGCCGGAGGAGGCGTCGCGCCCGGCCAGCTCGCCGGCGTCGACCGCGCCCCGCGCGGCCGGCGGCACGAGCGAGGTGCCGTTCTTCCAGAAGTAGAGGATCGCCACGGCGATCAGCGCGAGCGCCGTGTGGGCGAGGCCGTAGCGGCGGGCGAGGGCGGCGATGCCGGTGTTCTCCTCGACGCCGAGGTGTGTCTCGTCGAAGACCACGCGCCGGTTCGGGCCGAGGAGCCAGGCCAGCAGCGCACTCTGCCGGCCGCGCGCCATCGCCTCGTTGCTGAGCAGGTAGGCGTCGCCCACCAGGACGATCGAGCCGCGGCCGTAGCTCCGCTCGAGGATGGCGGCGTATCGGTCGACCCCGTACACACGGCGCCAGGCGTCGCCCTCGGGCTCGAAGGCGAGCGCGGTGTGCCACGGGAGCGAGTCGGGCAGCGCATCCGCGCCCACACGCGCGGCGGTGTGCACGCCTCCCTCGGTCGCCGGCAGCCAGCGCGTGTCGATGCCGAACTCGCGATGCAGCGGTCGCGCCTCGGGCTTGTCCTGGCGCGAAGGCGCGCGGTGGCGTCGCTCGCGCTCGCGGCCGGCCGACTCCGCGGCGTGCGCGCCCGCCACGACCGCGACCTCCGGCGCCTGCGGCGCGAATCCGAGCACGAGGCGGCTTCCGGCGCGCACCGAGGCGAGCAACGCCTTCACGTCCTCCGTATCCGTGCCGGTGATCTGCGACCAGTGCAGCCCGCAGAGGAAGATCGTGCCCTGCCCGGGATCGGCGCGGGCGACATCGCGGAAGTTGCGCGCGACTTCGATGCCCGCGGCCTCGAACGATTCGTAGAGCACGCGCGTGCCGAGCGGGTCGCCGCGCAGGCTGGAGTATTCCGGATACACGTCGCCGGTGGCGAACCGGTCGCGAAACAGCTGCACGAGACCGGCCAGCATGAGCAGGAGCGCGCCCGCGAGCGCGAGCCGCGGCCAAAGCGGGGTCGCACGCTTCATGCCGGATCCCTCCGCACGAGCAGGCGCACGTTGTCCTCGAAGCGCGCCAGCGCCGCGCCCTCCGGCCGCTGGTCGCCGTACCACACGCCCTCGAAGGCGCGACGGTTTTCCGCGTAGGCGGACACGACCGCGGCGAGCGGCGCGCCGCGCCGCTGCAACTCGCGCTCGTAGTCGCGGTTCGACTTGTGGCGGGCGAGCACGAGCAGCCCGCGGCCGGCCAGGCCCGCGAGCGTGCCGAGAAAGAGTGCCCGCCAGCCCAGGCGCACCTCGCCGCGTGCGATGAGTTCGCGCGCCAGCCGCATCCACTCCTCCTCGGGGAGTTGGTCGGCCGTCAGGTCCTCGCGATCGAGCGACGGCACCCTCGCGCTCTCCGCGTGGGCTGGCACGGTCGGCGAGGTCTCGGTGCGCTTGATGATCGCCATGGCCACCATCGCGACGATCACGAGCGCCGCGACGACGAAGAGCCACAGGATCACGCCCGGGCTGAAGAACGAGCCGGCCCGCCCGACGTCGATTTCCTCGGAATCACCATCCGAACGGAAAATCCGCCGGATCCACTCCTGGAACCCCTTGAGCGTGCGCTTCACCCAGGCCCCAAAGTCCGAGGCCGCGCCCTCCGCCTGCCGCGGCGGCGGCTCGCGCCAGACATACTCGGGGTCGCGCAGCACCCGCTCGATGGCGGCGTTGAGATCGTCGGGCGCCAGGGCGTCGGTGCGCTCCACGGCCGGCGGCGGTAGTGGCGTGGTGGATTCGCCTTCGGGCGATCCGGAAGTCGTGCTCTCCACCCCGGGCGTTTCCGCGGTCGCGGCATCCTCCGCGGCCAGCGGGCGCATGGCCGCGACCAGGAGCAACGCACCCAGCACGACCACCGGCGTCGTCCGGCCGAGGGTGGCGCGCACCTGCACGAGCAGGTCCATGCCGGTGCGGCGCGACCGCCCGTAGAAACAGCGCAGCACATAAAACGCCTTCACCACAGGATCCACCGCGAGAAAGGTCAGCGCGAAGACCGCAGCGAGAAACGTGGTGTTGAGCGGATTCCAGCCGGTCTGCGCGAAGACGCGTTCCGTGCCCGTGATCGTGCGCACGAGCGACGGCACGAAGTAGATGGCGAAGGCCACATTGCCGAGCACCGCGAGGCCGAGGAGCGAAAGCGCACCGAGCGCGCCGTGATTCTGCCCGGGCCAGAGGCGCGCCTGCTCCCATGCCGCGCGGTGGGTGCGCTCGCCGGAACCGATGCCGAGCACGGTGAGATTCTGATAATAGGCATACACCCAGCCGCCGGGCAGCGCCGCGATCGTCGCAAGCGGCACCAGCGCCAGGCCGAAGCCATGAAAGGCGAACTGACGGGCCGCCAGCACAAGCCACGCGCGCGGCCCCGGCCGCACCGGCTCACGCTGCTCGAGATGCGCGAGCGCCTCTTCGGCGGCGACCGCGTGCCAGGCTTTCATCCACGCGAACAACACAACCAGCCCCAGCGCCGCCCCGGGCAGGTGCAGCGCGGCGTGAGCCCCTCGGCTCATGTCGGCGATGAAGAAGGTGGCCCCAAGCAGGAACGGCACGGTGCCGACCGCGTAGGCCGCGCCGCACGACAGCGGTACGCAACGCACGAGGTGCGTGGCCTCCTCGATCAGGTCCAGCGCGGACGGTCCGTCGGGTCGGCGGGTCTTCTTCATCGTTCGCCCTGCCACCACTCGCCCTGCCACACGGTGCCCTCGTGAAACTCCGCCGGCACTTGCAGGAGCATGCGGCCGGCGAAATAGAAGACGAGCCACGCGACGACGCCAGCCGCCACGAATTGCCCGGCCCGTGCCACGCGGCCGAGCCACCCGCGCCGCTCACCGTCCGGCGCCGCGGTCTCCTCATGCAGGCACGCGCCGCAGATCATGCGCCCGTCGTGCTCGGCCACGCACTCGCGGCAGAAGGTGCGCCCGCACGATACGCAACGCGCAGAGGCCTCACGATCGGCGTGATTGTAGCAGCGGCTGACGACCAGACGGGGTGTGCTCGTGCTCATGGCGCGGCGTCTCCAGTCGCCGGCGACAGCGGTGCCAGCTCGGCCTGCGCGGCGAGGATGCGCGGGCGCAGCATCGCCACCACGCGGCGGGCCGGTGCGAGGCGCGAGAGCGGCGCCACGACATCGTCGTGCGCGGCCGTGCTGAAACGCGTCTCGCAGGACGGCCCGCGCAGCAGGTTGGCCACGAGCAGCGCGACCCACACGAGCGTGCCGCCCGCGAGGAGCGAGACGGCGCGCACGTCGGGATCATCGGCCATCAGGAAGAGAAGCGGCACGAGATTGAGGAGCGCGAACACCACGAGCACGAGCGACGTGCGCTCGCGACGGCCGGTCGGATGAATTGTGATCGCGCGGATGTCGCGAAAGAAGAAACGACGGTAAGCCTCCCCGGTCATCGTCTCATTGACGACGAGGACATGATCAGCCGCCGCCCAGAGCGTCGCGCGCTGCATCAGCCCGAAGCGGCGGCCGGGCAGCCGTGTGTAGGTGGCCGAGGGTGACGACTCGCGTCTCATGGCTCGACCTCCGTAAACACCGTCGTCCCCGATCCCGTGAAGACCGTGAGCCACCACCACAACCACCCGAGCGTGAGCGCGCCGCCGAGCAGCAGCGCCACGATGGCCGAGCCGTGGTAGCGGCGGTCGGTCAGGCTCGCGGGCTTGAGCAACCCGACCACGGCGAGCACGATCGCGCTCATCCCCGCCACCGGTCCGAACGGCCCGAGCAGCAGGCCGAACAACGCCACGCGCAGCGCGACGAGCGCGAAGATCGTGCGGCCGCGCTCGACCTGCGCGAGGCGGCCGGCGCGCCGGCCGCTCTCGAGGCAGGCGACACAGAGGCGCTGCTCGCCCACGCGCACCTCGCAGAGCGCGCACATGAAACGCCCGCAGGCGTCGCACGCCGCCTCCGCGCGCCGGTCGGTGTGCACGAAACACGCGGCCTCCTCGCCCGTGACGAGTTCGCCGGTCCGCCCGGGTTGCACCTTGCGCCACTGGGCGGGGAAGGTCTCGACCTCGACCGTCGCCCGGCACCGCCCGCACGTGAGTGTCTCCGCGCCGACCGCGCCGTCCACGACGGGCAGTTCGGCCAGGCAGGAGGGGCATCGCACGGCGCTCATGCGGTCACGGCGCGAAGCCGAGCAGGTAGGCCCAGTTGATCACCACCGCGGCGGGCAGCCACCATCGCGCGCGCCGCAGGACCGCGCGCCCGCGCGGCTCGAGGCGTGCGGCCCAGCGGCCGCGGTTGAGCCGATGGTCGAGGGCCGCGCCCAGCGCGAGCACGACGCACGCGAGCGCCACCAGGGCCACGAGCGGGTTGTGGCCGAGGGCCGCGGCGAACTCGCCGGACCCCAGCGCCGCGAGTGCGTGAGTGCCGCCGCAGGCCGGGCACGGGTGATCGGTCAGCCATCGGAACCCACAACCCGGATACACGGCTCGCCCGTCGAGCATGCCGCGCGCGACGACCGTCGCGAGCACGGCGCCAGCGCCGGCGGCGCACAGGGCGACCACACCCGACGAACGGGGCGCGGGACCCAGCCCGGCGTTCGTGGCGACCCTCCGGATCATCGCCATCAGGCCGTGGCCGCGGCACGGGCGCGCCGCGCCTCCGCCGCCTGCTTGCGGATGTCGTCCCAGACCATCGCGAGCATGACGCTGAGCATGGGAATGACGAAGAAGATGCCCACGCACAACGCGAGGAAACCCACGAGGCTGAGGAGGATCATCACGATATACAGCCCGATCCAGGTGAAGAAGCGCTGCATCACGAGCCGGCGGCTCAGCTCCAGCGCCTTCCAGAACCCGATCGGCTCGTCACCCAGGATGATCAGGGCCGGCGCCCAGAGCAGGCCGAAGATCATCGCGATGAGACCGAGTCCGCCGAGCGCGACGAACAGGCCGGTCAGCGCGGTCGTCTCAAAACCCGGGTCGATCTGCCGCATCTGGAAGATCGAGGCGATCTGGAAGGTCAGGCTGAAGAGATTGATCACCATCGAGGGCGCGCCGACCACCATGCCGGCCAGCATGAGTTCCTTCATGCGCGGCTGCTGGAAGCCCGCGAACGCGTCGTTGAGCACGCTGCCCTCGCCGCGCACCTTGAGCAGGAAGTAGCGGTAGGTCCCGCCCGTGACCAGGCCGTGCAGCACCCAAGTGATGAATACACCGAGGAACGGGATCATCCCGCCCGCGCCGGCGATGATCATCATGAGCAGGCTCACGCCGATCGACGGCCAGAGGTGTTCCTTCACCACGTCGAACGAGCGCGAGACGACCGAGCCGATGTCGATGTCGTAGCCGCCACGCGCGCGCAGGTCGGCGAGCATGGCCTCGGGATCGAGCCCGCCCGCACCCGAAGCCGTGCCCTCGATCATGCGCTGCACCACGACGGGCTTGCAGGCCGCACAGATGCGACGCCCGCCGATCTCGACCGTCTCGGCCTCGGGCACGGCCCGGCCACATTCCCCGCACGCGGCCTGGCCGGGGGCGAGCACAGCCGGCGCCGCACCCGCTGAGCCGACGCCGGCGACGGTCGCGTAGGGCGTCCAGTCCCTCATGCCCTCGCGCCAGACCAGGGTCTCGGCGCGGATGGTGCCACTCGTGACCAGGGAGATGAATGTGTCGTCGTCCAACGGGCCCTTCTGGGCCCCCGCTTCAACGTAGTACCACGGCATAGGGAGTTCGATGCTTGGGAAACGCGCCGCCGACGGTGCCGCCCGCCCCAGGCACGGTCAACCCGCAAGCCCACGCCCGCGCGTCGCCGCGCTCCGGACGTTGGCGAGATGCACGACCAGCAGCAGTCCGCTGAGCAACAGGCCCGGCCAGACGACGAGCATCGGCTGCTGGAAGAGTTCCGCCTGGTGCCGGCGAAGCAGGACGCCGAGTTCGGCCTGGTCGGGGTCGCCGGCCAACCCGAGAAAACTCAGCCCGCTCAGCTCGAGCACGGACGCCGCGAAGAGCAGGCGCGCGAGCGCCACCGCCTCGGGCCGCAGGTTCGGCCAGATCGCGAAGGCGAGCACATGCCGCCAACCCGCGCCCAGTGCCCGGCTCGCGGTGACGTGCAGCGCACCTGCGTGCTCGAGCCAGACGATGCGCAACTGGCGAAACGCGAACGGCACGCCGCCGACCGCGCAGGCGAGGACGAGCGTCCAGGCCGACGGCGGCAGGAACACCAGCAGCAGCATGCCGACGAACAACACCGGCAACGCCAGCCCGGCCGCCGTCAGCGAACGCACGAACTTGCCCGCCACCGACGGCCCGCGCCGCTCGATGACGAGGAGCAGCGCCGCGAGCAGGAGCGCGCCAGCGGCGGACGCGCCACCGAGAACGATGGTCTCGCCCGTGCCGTGCCAGACGCGGCTGAAGACGTCGCGCCCGAGCGGATCGACTCCCATCCAATGGACCCACGAGCCACCCCGCCCGACCTGATCGAGGTAGGCGGTCGCCCGCGGATCATGCGGCGTCCAGGCGAGTCCGACCAAGGCCCAGAGGATCCACACCCCGAGCACGCTGGAGACGAGACGGCCGCGCGTCTTCATGCCGCCGCCCTTTCGTCTTCGCCGTGCCGCAGGCCCGCGGGATTGGCCAGACGCGCGAGAAAATCCGCGGCCAGCACGACGACCACCACGAGCATGAGCACGAAGAGGAGCACGTTCTGCACGACGTAGAGGTCGCGGTTGATCACAGCATCGACGAGGTAACGGCCGATACCGGGCCAGGAGAACACGGTCTCCGTGAGCACCGCCCCGCCGAGCAGGGCGCCGAAGTTGGAGCCGATCGCCGTGATCACCGGCGCACTGACCACGGGCGCGATGTGTCGCAGCGCGATGCGCGCCGGGTGCAACCCGCGCGCCCGCAGCGAGGTGATGAGCGTGCGCAGCTTCGGATCCTGCAGGCGGGCGAGCAGCACGGCACACACCTGCGCGGCCGGATAGAGGGAAAGACACGCCGCCGGCAGCGCGAGATGGAGCAACGCCGTGCCGAAGGCCGCGAGATCCCCGGCCAGCAGCGCGTCGAGCGTGAGCAACCCGGTGCGCGTGGGTGGCGGCAGCGCCGCGAGGTCGAATCGCCCGCCGCTTGGGAACCAACCGAGCGCGAGACTGCCGCCCAGCAGCAGGAGCAGGCCGATCCAGAAGACCGGCACCGTCAGGCCCAGCGTGCCGAGCAGCCCCGAGACGGCGCGCGCCCAGCCCGCCCGAAACACCTCCGCGCCGATGGCCGTGGCCACACCGACCATCACACCGAGCGCCAGGCCCGCGAGCGCGAGCTCCAGCGTGGCCGGGAAGAACTCCGCGAAATCCTCCCGCACCGGCCGCCCCGTGGTCAGGCTGCGTCCCCAGTCGCCGGAGACAAAGCTGCGCTGATGCAGCCACCACTGCGCGGGGAGGGGCCGGTCGAGGCCCAGACGCGCGCGTTCGGCGGCCACGAGCACGGGATCGGGATTCTTGAGCCGCAGGCTCACCGGATCGCCCGGCACCGCCCGCATGGCGAAAAACACGGCCGTGCCCGCGACCAGCAGTATGCCCGCGAGCAGGCCGAGCTGGCGCAGGGCGAAGGCGGTGAAGGCGCGGGCGTGGTCGAGCATGGACGGCTCCCGATCGAGCCAGTCTCCCGCTCCGCGCGCAAGCCGGCCTTGTCGTGACACGCCGGCGCGGCAGTCGCCTGTCAGAACCCAGTTCCGGGTGGCCGGCCTCCGCCCCCGGCGGGCGGGAAAAACAAGCCGCCACTTGAGCGTCGCACGGTTTCTCCCATGTTACGCGGTCCCTCTTCGGGCGGGCCGCTTGCACCGGGCGGCACGTGCGAAAGACCCCGACCGGTGTCCATCTGCTCACCCATCGCCTCGGCCGCACCCTGGCCGCGGTATATCTTGGCTCGTCAGATGAAACCCACCCGCACGCAGCCCGAGGTCGCCACTCCGAATGAAGCCGCCGGCACGCCGGCCGCGATGTCCCCGACTTTTGCCGTCGGGCACGCCCGCGTCCTGGCGATGATCGCCTCGGGTGCGCCGCTGCGGGCGACGCTGCAGGCGCTGCTCGAGGCGATCGAGCTCGAGTGTCCCGACATGATCACCTCGATCCTCCTGGTCGACGGTGCGGGTCGGCGGCTCATGCACGGCGCAGCACCCAGCCTGGCCGAGGATTTCATCCGCGCTGCCAGTGGCATCCCGATCGCACCGAGTTCGGGAAGCTGCGGCACCGCGGCTTGGCGGAGGGAGACGGTCGAGGTGACCGATATCGCGACCGACCCGTTGTGCGCGTCGTTCCGCGACCTCGCGCTCGGCCACGGATTGCGTGCGTGCTGGTCGACCCCCATCCTTTGCGCCACCGGCCGGCTCCTCGGTACGTTCGCCGTCTACTACCGCTCGGCGCGGCTGCCCGAGGCACGCCACCGCGACCTCGTCGCCGTCGGTGCCCGGTCCGCCGCCATCGCGATCGAGCGCGCCGTCAACCTCGAGCAGCTCCACCACGACAAGGCCTTGCTCGAGACGACGCAGGAACGCGCGCACCTCGGCATCTGGGAGCTCAATCTCGACACCCAGGAGACGACCTGGTCGCGGGAGCTCTACCGGCTCCTCGGCCGCAATCCCGCTCTCGGGCCCACCGGGCTCGAGGAGGTACTCGACTACGTCCATCCCGACGACCGCGAATCCGTCGTCGGCGCCTTCGAGCATCTCGCCCACGACGTGCGGCCGGCCAAGATCGACTTCCGCAGCAACCCGGCGCACGGCCCGGTGCGGTGTTTCGCCGCAACCATGCATCTCGCCCCGTCCGTCGACACGGGCCGGCCGGTGGCGACCGTCACGATCATGGACGTGACCGAGAGCCGGCGCTCCGAGCAGGCGCTGCACACGAGCGAGGAGCGCCTGCGCCTGGCGTTGCGCTCGGCCCATCAAGGCATCTTCGACTGGGACCTGCGCCGCGGCGTCGCGGAGGTGAGTCCCGAATACATCCACCTGCTCGAGCAGGATCCAGCGGAGTTCCACGAGACCACGGCACGCTGGCTCGGCTCGATCCATCCCGATGACGCCGAACACGTCGCCGCCCTGCACGAGGACTGCCTGCGCGGCAAGAGCTGCGGGTTCTCCGTCGACTATCGCATCCAGACCGGGACTGGTGCCTGGAAATGGGTCCACGCGACCGGCCAGGTGGTCGTGCGCGACTCCGAGGGCCGACCCGTGCGCATGCTCGGCACGCTCACCGACATCTCCACACGCAAGACGATGGAACTCGCGCTGCGCCGCAGCGAGGAGCGCTACCGCCAGCTCATCGACCAGGCGCGCGATGCCGTCATCGCGCTCGATGCCGACGGACGTATCGAGTCGCTCAACACCGCCTTCGAGACCCTCACCGGCGACTCGCGCGGCCCGTGGCTCGGCCGCCACCTGCTCGATTTGGTGCACGAGGCCGACCGCGAGCGTGCGAGCCAGCGCCTCGACGAAGTGCGGCACGGCCACGTGCCCAGCCCGTTCGAGGTCAGCCTGCTCTCCGCGGGCGGGGCGCGCGTGCCGGTCGAGCTCACGCTGTCCGCACGCGTCGAATCCGGCCAGGTCGCCGGCATGCTCGCCGTCGGCCGCGACATCACCGAACGCCGGCAACTCGAGCACCAGGTGCGGCACAGCCAGCGCCTCGACTCCATCGGCCAGCTCGCCGGCGGCGTGGCCCACGACTTCAACAACATACTCACCGTGATCCACGGCGCGGCGTCGATCCTGCGCGGTTCACCGCACTTCAGCCCCGCCCTGTCCAACGCGCTCCACGACATCGAGCGCGCGGCCGAGCGCGGGGCGCACCTCACGCGCCAGTTGCTCACGTTCTCCCGCCGCCAGGCGATGCAGCCGGCCGACGTCGACCTCAATGCCATCGTCTCCAACCTCGCCCGCCTGCTCGCCCGCGTGCTGGGTGAGGACATCGTGCTGCGCCTCGATCTCGATCCCCTGCCCCTCGCGATCCACGCCGACGCCGGCATGCTCGAGCAGGTGTTGGTCAACTTCGCCGTCAACGCCCGCGACGCCATGCCGACCGGCGGCATGCTCGCCATCACCACGCGCCACATGGTGATCACGCCCGAGCAGGCCGCGCAGCGACCCGACGCCACCGCCGGCCGCACCGCCTGCCTGACTGTTTCGGACTCGGGCTGCGGCATCCCGCCCGACGTGCTGCCGCGCATCTTCGAGCCGTTCTTCACGACCAAGCCCGAGGGCAAGGGAACCGGCCTCGGCCTGGCCACTGTATTCGGGATCGTGCGACAGCATGGCGGCTGGATCGAGGTGCAGAGCGAGATCGGCTCGGGCACGCTCTTCCGGGTCCTCCTGCCGGAGGTGACCGCCGTGCCCGCGGGCGCGGTCGACCGGCCCGAGTTGCCCCCGCCCCAGTCGGGCTCGGAGACGATCCTGCTCGCCGAGGACGAGGCCTATGTGCGCGCGATGGTGCGCACCGCGCTCGAGCGCCAGGGCTACCGGGTAGTCGCGGTGGAGAATGGGCCGGCCGCCCTCGCGCGCTGGCACGAGGACCCGCAGGCGATCGACCTGCTGCTCACCGACATCGTCATGCCCGAGGGCATGAGCGGCTACGACCTGGCCGACGCGCTGCGCGAACAACGGCCCGACCTGCCCATCATCTTCAGCAGCGGCTACGACCCCGAGATGCTGGCCGGCCGGCGGCGACCCGACGCCTCGGCGACCTTCCTGCGCAAGCCCTACGATATCGCACGCCTGCTCCACGCGGTGCGCGCCTGCCTGGACCGGGTGTGACGCGGCCCGCACGCCGAAGGGCTTCCCGCGCGGAGAACCCGTCGCCGGACGCCGGCCCGGCGCGGGCGAAGTCCGGCGTAAAACACCCGTAAAATCCGGCCCGGCCTCGATGGCGCGCCTTCGCCGCAGCGGCGGCGGATCCGAAGGATAATCCTCAGGCGAAACGGGTGGTCGACACGACGGAGTGACGCGGCGCGCACGCGGCCACGCCGGCGCGGCCATCGATCTCGCCGTGATTCTCCATTCTCCGTGCTCTCCCATCCCGGCTCCCGTCTCCGCTTCTCGGCCCAAGCTGTCGCTTGGTGGACCTCGCTCGCGACCGCCGCCGCCGGCGTATTCACGCTGGTGGGCTGGCTCGCGCCCGGGCGTTTCGAGGCCCTGCGTGTGCTGTCGCCGCTGGCAGCCGCCGGACTGCCGCTCACGGGGCTCGCATTTCACCTCGTGCCGGCACGCCACGCCGACGACGTCGGCGGGTGGCGCCGCGCTCTCGGGCTCGGCCTCGGCACGGCCCTGACGATCGGAGGACTGGCTGCCCTCGCCCTGCACCTGCTCACCGCGACCGGCGTCCTGGCGCCGGGGACGATCGATTGGTGTTCGGTGCCCGCGGCCCTGGGCCTGGCCGCGCTCGGCGCCACGGCCATCCTCGCCCACCTGCCCCTGTCCCGCGAGTTTGTCGCCGCCCAGCTCTGCGGACTCGCCGGCGCGCTCATGGGCCTGCTCGGCCTGCAGCGACTGCTCATCGGCAACGCCCTGCATGCCGCCGTGTCGAGCGGCCCGGCGCTGGGTGTCCTCGAGGCCACGGGCCTGCTCACGCTCGGGCTCGCCGGCTTCTTCCTTCGACCCGACCGTGGGCTCGCCGCGGTCATCACCAGCCGCCAGATCGGCGGTGCAATGGCGCGCACGGTCCTGCCGCTGATCATCGGTGCGCCACTCGCCGTGGCCTGGTTGCACCTGAAGGGAGCACAGGCCGGCTGGTTCAGCGCCGAGCCGGGCCTGCCGGTGTTCGCCGCCACGACCGTCGTGCTCGCGCTCGTCGCCATCTGGCGCACCGCGCGTTCGCTCAACCGTATCGACGTCGTGAGGACGGAGGCCGAGGCGGTGCTGCGCGAGACGACCAGCGACCTGCAGTTCTCCCACGAGCAACTCCAGCGCAGCGAGGAGCGCCTGCGCCTCGCCATCGAGGGCGCCGGCCTCGCCACCTGGCACTGGAACCTCCTCACCGGCTCCTTCTCGTGGTCGACCCACCTGCAGGTGCTGCACGGATACGCCCCGCGCGCCCGCGTGACGCGCCCCATGCTCGACGAGGCGATCCATCCCGCCGACCGCGCCGGCTTCGCGGCCGCCCTGCAGCGCGCCGTCGACCAGGGGAACGAGTTCCAGCACGAGTTTCGCGTGCTCTGGCCGGACGGCTCGGTCCACTGGCTGGCCTCCCGCGGCCGCGCCTTCCGCGGCGACGGCGGGCGCACCCAGCGCGTCGAGGGCATCTCGATGGACGTCACCGCCCGCCGGCAGGCCGAGGAGGAGCTGCGCCACGCGCGTGAACAGCTCGAGGCCGCCCAGGCACGCGCGCGCCTGGGCAGCTGGTCGCTCGACCTGCGCACGCACCAGCTCACCTTTTCGCACCAGACCTACGTGCTGCTGCAGCGCGACCCCGCGCACGGGCCGGGAACGTTCGAAGAGTTTCTCGAGTTCGTCCATCCGGAGGACCGCGCGCGCGTCATCCAGGTCCACCAGGACCTCGGGCGCCTGGTCTGGCCGCGCCGCGGGGAGTTCCGCAGCAATCCCGCGTTCGGCCCGGTGCGGCACTTTTCGTCGACGATCGAGACCGAACGCGGCCCGGACGGCGCCCCTGCGATCGTCAACGGCACATTCCTCGACATCACCGAGCAGCGTGCCGCCGAACTCGAGATCCGCTCGCTCAATACAGACCTCGAGCGCCGGGTGCAGGAACGCACGGCCGACGCCGTGGCCGCGCGCGAACGCATCCAGGCGGTGATGGATGCCGCCACGGCCGTGGCCATCATCGCCACCGACCTGCGCGGCACGATCTCGGTGTTCAGCCGCGGCGCCGAACGCATGCTTGGCTACTGCGCCGCGGACGTGGTCGGCCGGCAGTCTCCATCGATCCTGCACCTGCCCGGTGAGATCGAGGCGCTCGGCCGCGAGTTGTCCGCACGGCTGGGCCGGCCGGTGGAGGGTTTTGGTGTATTCGCCGAACTGGCACGCGGCGGCGGCCCGGAGGAGCGCGACTGGACCTGGGTGCGGCGCGACGGCTCGCGTTTTCCCGTCACCCTCGTGGTCACGCCTCTGCACGAGCACGGCACGCTCGTCGGCTACCTCGCCGTGGCCAAGGACATCACCGAGCGCAAGGCCTTCGAGGAGCAGCTGCGCGGCGCCAAGGTCGCGGCGGAGGAGGCCACGCGCGCGAAGAGCGACTTCCTCGCGGTCATGAGCCACGAGATCCGCACGCCGGTCAATGGCGTGATCGGCATGACCAACCTGCTCTTCGACTCCGGCCTCAACGCGCGGCAGCGCCAGATCGCTCACACCATCAACTCCAGCGCTGAATCACTGCTCTCGATCATCAATGACGTGCTCGATTTCTCCAAGGTCGAGGCTCGCAAGCTCGACTTCGAGATCCTCGACTTCGACCTCGGCACCGTGCTGGAGGAGACGATCGAGCTGCTCGCCCCGCGCGCCCAGTCGAAGAGCCTCGAACTCGTCGGCCTGATCGACCCGGCCGCGCCTCGCCTGCTGCGCGGCGATCCCGGACGCCTGCGCCAGGTGCTGACCAACCTCGTGGCCAACGCGATCAAGTTCACCCACGAGGGCGAGGTGGTGGTGCGCGTGAGCGCGGTGGATGCGGACGACACCCGCGCACGGCTGCGCTTCACCGTCTCCGACACGGGTATCGGCATCGAGCCGGAGGCGCAGAAAAAGCTCTTCCACGCGTTCACGCAGGCCGACGCCTCCACGACCCGGCGCTTCGGCGGCACCGGCCTCGGCCTGGCCATCTGCCGACAGCTCGTCGAGCTGATGGGCGGCGAGATCAGCGTGGCGAGCGAGCCCGGCGCCGGCTCGTGCTTCCAGTTCGAGATCCAACTCACGCGCCAGCCGGGCCAGCCGTCCGCGCGCCCCGCGCCGGCCGCCGCACCGGGTGCGCGCATCCTCGTGGCCGTGCGCAACCACGCCCTCGCGGCCCATGTATCCGGGCTTTTGTGCCAGTGGCATTTCGAGCCGGTCGTCGCCGATTCACCCGAGGCCGCCCTTGCGCGACTCGACGACCCCGCCGCAGCCCCCGTCGCCCTCGCCCTCGTCGACACGGCATTGGATCGCCGCGACCCCTCCGCGGTGTCGCGCACCATCGCGGCCCGCACCACCGGACCGGCCGTGCCATGCGTGCTGCTCACGACCGTCACGCAGCCGCTCGACTCCGAGGATCTCCGCCTCGCCGGCGCTGTCGCAGCCGTGAACAAGCCCGTCCGGCAATCGCAGCTCTTCGACATCATCGCCACGCTGCTCGTCGGGGCACGCGACGCCGCGCCGGAGACCGGAACCCGAGGCGACCGCCCGGGCGATGCCCGGCGCGCACGGCTGCGGATCCTGCTCGCCGAGGACAACGTCACCAATCAGCAGGTCGCGCTCGGCCATCTGGAAAAGCTCGGCTGCCGCGCCGACGTCGTCGCCAATGGCCTCGAGGCGCTCGAGGCCATCGAGCGCATCGCCTACGACGTCGTGCTGATGGACTGCATGATGCCGGAGATGGACGGCTTCGCTGCGACGGCCGCCGTCCGCGAACGCGAGCGCCAGCCCGGATCGATCCTTGCCGACCGGCCGCGCCTGACCATCATTGCCCTCACCGCCAACGCCATGATCGGCGACCGCGAACGGTGCCTCGCTGCGGGCATGGATGACTACGTCAGCAAACCCGTCCGGGTGACCGACCTGCGGCGCGCCTTGGATGCGGCGGTCTGCGGTGCGACGCTGCCGGAGGATTCCCTGCCCGAGGACGTCGTCGAACCCGAGGTGGCACGCGCTCCGGAAGATCCACCCGAAGGCGCGCCGGACTTGCCGCCGGTCGACCTCAACCGACTGGGCGCGATCTTCTCCCGCGACACCTCGCGCCTGCCCAAGCTGTACGCCAGCTACCTCGAGCAGGCCGATATCCTGCAGCGCGAACTGGCCGACGCCGCCGCACGCCACGACAGCAAGGAGATCCGCCTGGTCGCGCACAAGTGGCGCGGCGCCAGCGCCAACTGCGGAGTCGACGCGGTGCTGGCCTCGCTCGCCATGATCGAGCGCCTCGGCAAGCAGGGCGACCTCGCCGGCGTCGACGCCGCCATGGCCGACCTCGCCCCGGCGTGGTCGCGCGCGCGGAGTTTCCTCGTCGACTACCTGCGGGACTCGCGGATCGAATGCGACCCGGGACCCACCGTATCCACGACTACCTGAGCGCCCGCACAACTCCCCCCACCACCATCACGAATTTCATGAACACGATACTCATCGTCGAGGACGACACGCTCATGGCCCGCGTCTATGTCGACAAGTTCCGCGGCGCCGGATTCGAAGTCGACCTGGCCATGGACGGCACCTCGGCCATCAACCGGCTCAAGGAGACGCGGCCCGACATCGTGCTGCTGGATCTCATGCTCGGCGAGGTGAGCGGCGTGGAAGTGCTGAAGTTCGCCCGTTCCCACGAGGCGACCAAGACGATGCCGGTGCTGGTGCTGTCCAACGCCTTCATGGGCGACCTCGTCCAGGCGGCCTGGAAGGCCGGCGCGAACAAGTGCCTGGCCAAGTCCAACTGCTCGCCGAACAAGCTCGTCGACGAGGCGCGCATGCTGCTCTTGCCTGCGCCCGGATCCGGCCCCGTGGCCGCGGCGCCGGCGGCGCCCGCCGCCCCGACC
>JACSRI010000109.1 GCA_014879845.1 Opitutaceae bacterium | reverse complement strand
GTCGTCGGCAGCGTCAGATGTGTATAAGAGACAGGGTGGAGGGGGATCCTCGCAGCCGCACTCCTCGCCACCGACACAGACGCAGTCGTCCATCGCGCTCATGCACTCGGCGTAGGCCTCGTTGCGCGCGTTGATCGCCCGGTAGTAGAGATCCTTGCTGTTCTGCACCGCCATGGAGGTGTTGAGCGCGGTCTGCACCGTCTTGAAGCTCTGGACCAGCGGGTCCATCAGCGTGAAGAACTTGTCCAGCGCCTTGAGCACCTTGTCGAACGGCGTGCCTTCGAACGCGGTGCGGAAATTGCCCGAGAGCTGGCCGAGGTCGGTGATGGCCTTGACGATGCCGGTGATGTCGGAACAGGCGCCGTAGATGCTGTCCCAACTCTGGTAGGTGGATGGCTTGAAGAGATTGGAGAGCGACTCCATGAACTTCGGGCCCTTGCCGTTGCTCGGGTCGAGCTGACCGGCGACACCGCCGGCGATGCCCGTGTAGAAGACCGCGTTGAGCCCGTCCTGGAGTTTCCACAACTCGTCGTGGCGCTCGATGGCCCACTCGAGGTACGGCTCCTGGGTGGAGGACTTGGCGATCGAGGCGAGCAGCGCCCCCATCTTGGGGATCTCCTCCGCCACGGTCTTGGCTATATCGAGCATCTCGAGTTCGGCCTGTGCCATCGCGCCGGCGAGCTTGAGGAGATTCACCCCCAGCAGGCCGACTTCGGCCGAGATCTGCTCGACCTGCGCCTGCCAGGCGTCGTGCCAGGCCGAATACTGGTTGTTGGCGATCATCTGGAGCCGCGCGGTGCGGTCCCAGGCGGCCTTGGCTGCCGGGCAGGACAGGCAGGGGTCCTTGAGGAAATCCGGAGCGAAGAAGTCCGGCTGCGGCGGTTCGGGCTTTTGCAGGACATCCTCGAGCAGTTCCCGGAAGGCGTCCTTGCACTCGCCCACCCAGCCAAAAAGGCTGCTGACCGAGAGCGCCTGCAGCGGCGGTCCGTCGTGGGTGGCGAAGGCCGAGCTGCCGAGGCTCAGCTGTGCGGCGCCGCCCGTCCACGTCGCGGCGAGGTCGGTCGTGATCGCCGTGGTGCCGACGGTGATCGCCTGGTCCGAGGCGAGGAAACCCAGGGCGCTCGCGGTGAGCGTGTAGTCTCCCGCCGCCGGCAGCGGCAGCGCGAAGGCACCCGTGCCATCCAGGCGGCGACGCAGCACCTCGATGCCGGCCGCATTGCGCAGGGAGATGTCCGCCCGGAAGGGGAACGAGCCGTCGGTCGCGACCAGCCGGCCCGAGATCTTCTGCGCGCTGGCGAGGAGCGCGATGTTGCGCACGAGATCATCTCCAGCGGCGATGGATAGCGCCTGGCCGGCCGGCATCAGGAGCGGGGCTGTATCCGGCTCGGTGCGACGATCGGCGACCTGGATCACGTAGTCGCCGGGAAGAAGCCCGCCGATGGCGTAGTCGCCATCGCGATTGGTCTGTCCCGTCCACTGGCGCTGGATGTCGCCCGCGCGATGCACGATCACGTCGAGACCCTCGACCCCAAGGCCACCCGGGGCGGTGATGCGACCGCCGACGTAGCCGGATGGCTCGAGTGTGAGCGAGGCCTGGTTCGCGCCCACGGCGACCTCGATGATGGTCTGTTCCGAGGCGACGCCGATGCCGATGGCATGCACGCGGTAGGCGCCCGGCGCGAGCGATGTGAACCGCGTCGCGCCACTCGCGTCGAGCCGACCGAGGAGCTGCGTGGTCGTGCCGTGCGGGCCGCCGACCGGATCGAGAAACGCGATGGCAAAACCCGACGGCGGCGCACCGCTCGAGCCGAGGCGCACGGTGAGATCGAGCGTCGCAAAACCGCCAATGAGCGGCGCGGGAGTTGTTCCCGAACCTGCCGTGACGACGACCCCGGTCACCGGCGTGAAGTACTGTTCCAGCCCGATCGCGTGGACCTCATAGGTGCCGGGCGCGACGAGGGCGAAACGGTATTCACCCGCCGCGTTGCTCGCCGTGGACGAGACGACTTTTCCGTCGCGCACGAGCTGCACCATCGTGGCGAGCGGCGTGGTGCCGTCGGCCGCGAACACGCGCCCGGCGATCTCGCCGGCGTCGAGGCTGAGGTCGAGCGAGGTCGCCGTGGTGCCATCGGCCGAGATGGTCAGCGGCGTGCGGCGACCGCCGTCGGCCAGGGACCAGACGTAGTCGCCCGCCGGCAGGCCATTCAGCACGAAGCGCCCGTCGCTGTTGGTGACGGTGAACTCCGGAGTGCCCACGACGCCCTGCACGCGCATGCCGATCTGGCCCGCGAGCGTGCCGCCCGTGTAGCGGACCGCACCGGAGATCGTCTTCGTCGGGACGAGTTCGAGATTCGCCACCGTCTGCGTCGCGAGCACGACGTCCACGGGGGCGCTGGCCGCACCTCGCAGATCGTTGAATGCCTGGAGCGTGAACGCGCCGGCCGGGAGGTCGCTCAGGGTGTAGCGGCCGGTCGCGTCGCTCTGCGCGGACATGAGGACCTGCGTGCCGTCGGTCAATTCCACCGTGGCGCCGGCCACCGCCGTGCCGCCTTCGCCTGCGCCGCCGCCGACGGTGACCACGCCGGTGACGGTGGCGCCCGGAGCGAGCGACACGTTTCGTGTCGTCTCGGCGCCGCCGACGATCACGACGTCGGTCGCCAGCGCGGTCGCGAAACCGGGAGCGACCACGCGAAGGGTCTGCGTCCCCGTCGGAACCGTTTCGATACGGTAGGCTCCGGCTTCGTCCGTGCGGGCGAATGCGCCGGGCACGCCGGCGACAAACACCGCCGCACCGGCGATCGGCGCCTGCGTGTCCTGCCGCGCGACAGCGCCCGCGAGCGATCCCGTGGTGGACGCGAACTGGATCTGGCCCAGGTCATTGGACGCCCCGAGGACGACGTTGACTCCAGGGCGTGTCACCGTCGTGCGGCCCGGCGCGAGCGCGGTCAGCGTGAACGTGGCCTCGGGCAGACCGCGCAGCGTGACCTGGCCGAGCGCGTCCGGCACGGCCGAGGCGTTAATGCCGAGCTCGAGGTTGTGGAGCGTGACCAGCATCGTCTCGAACGGGACTCCTGCAACGGGCAGGATCCGGGCGTGGGCGGACGCGCCGGGCACCATGGTCAGCGCGATGCCCTCGATCGTGGTGCCGAACGTCACCTCGAGCGGGGCGAAGGCCGCGGCGGGAAATGCGCCCTCCAGCTCCCAGTCGTACACCCCGGATGGGATAGCGGGGAAGGAGAACGTGCCATCGGCGAGCGTGGTCGCCCGGCCGGCCGGCGTGCCATCGAAGTCCACAAGCGAGACCTGGATGCCTCCCAGCGGCGCGTGCTCCGCGGCGTCGAGCCACTGCACGCGGCCGTGGATGCGATTGAGCATCGCGATGCGGACCGCGTCCACATGCCGCGCGAGGATCGCGGCCACGTCGTTGCTGCGGTAGCCGCTCTGTCGATAGAGCGCGTCCGCCGCCGTCGCGGTGAGGTGGGCGAGGCCGCCGAGGGTCTGCGGCTCGCTCGTGGCGAGCAGCGCCCAGGCATCGTCCCAGCCGGCGGGCTTCGGATTCGGCGCGAGATGGGTGCCGAACCCGACGAGATCATACGGCGTGGTGTCGCCGGCCTGGACGATGTTGGTCGCGACCTCGAAGCGTCCATCGGGCGTGATGCCCTGTGCGATGAACACCTCGGCGCTGCGGCTGGCGGGCAGGACGGCGGGATTGCCCGTGGGCGGGATGGCGAGGAAGAAGTCGCGGCCCGTGTCATCCTCGGCGTAGCCGTATCCGTAGAATGGACTCTCCGGATCGTTCAGGTCCACGGGCATGCCGGGGCCGGACACCGTGATGATCGGCGCGGGCGAGTCGGCGGCGCCGGTGTTGCGCGCGGTGACTGCGGCGAAGTAGGGGAAACCCACGCGGTTCACGCCCGGGCCGGCGACGGTCGTGATGATGTTGGCGCCCGTGGCCGCGCTGGAGACGCGCAGGCTGCCGGGGAGAACGCGCTCGAGGCCGCCCTGCGTCACCACGACGTCGTAGAGCCCGGGAGCGGCGCCGGTGAGATCGAAGGTGGCGTCGGCCGAGGTGCCACCCGTCACGACCACGTCGCGGGCGTTGACCGCGCTCGCGCCGCCGACGGGGCGGAGCGTGACCGTCGCGCCCTGGCGCAGATCCGTGCCGAGCACGCCGACCGTCACCGGTCCTGTGCCGACTGTGGTGACGCCGAGGCCGGAGAGCTGGAACTCGACCGCTCGCGCCGCGAGCGTGAAGGCCGTGGTGGGCACGCGCAGCTCGCTCGCGACGATGCGCACGTAGTACCAATCGTCGGCGCTGTTCGCGATCGCGAGGGTGGCGTTGGGTTGATCCCACTGCGGGCTCTGCGTGTCGAAGTCGTCCTCCGTCGGCACACGACCGCGGGCGGCGAGCACCCGGGTGAAACCTCGGGTCGCCTCGGTGTCGCCGAGCAAATGGATCGTCTGCCCGGGAGTCGCCGGGCGCACCTTGACGACGCGCGACTCGCCGGCGCGGAAGAAACGCCCGCTCACGCTGCCGCCGAACGGCAGTTCGGGCACGTCCATCGTGGTGGGTGCGCCGGCGACGCTCGTGTTGTTGGCGAGGTGGATACCTTCGAACGCTTCCTCGCGGGGATTCACGGTGATGCCGAAGCTGTAGAGCCCGACGAGCCCATCGGGCACGGTCACCCGGGTGGTGAAGGACGCAGCTGCGCCGGCCGCCAGCGACGCCGCCGGCTGATCGACGAACTCCGCCACCGGCACGTCGACGCCGCCGTCCATCGGACGTAGGAAGATCGCGTGTCTCCACGGAGCGGTGACGGGTGCGGTGCCGGCGTTGCGCGCAACCACGGTGAGATCGATCGCCGAGCCCGAGAGGGCGCTCGCCGGCGGGCCGCTGATCTCGGCCGAGAGATCGATGGGTGACGCGTGCGGCGCGGTGAACTCATACGCGCCGATCTCGGGCGCGGTGCCGAGGCGGGCGAAACCGCGGAAGTCGGCGGGCACGTCCTGCGCGGCGTTGCCGGCGTCGATCAGGGCCGAGCCGGCGAGCACGCGGTAGTCGAGCGCCCCGCGATCGACGAACCTCGGGTCGCCCTCGATCACACCGTTGGTGCCGAGTGCGATCGTCGCGCCCGTGACGTTGCCACCGGTGGCGCGCGGGTTCCAGAAGGCATTGTTGAGAAAATCCGTGATCGCGCTGCCGTCGTCCACGATTACGCCCCAGTTCAGGCTGTTCGTGATGGCCGAGTTGTACACATCGACCCGACCACCCGAGATGTGGATGGCGCGACGGTTGCCGTCGAAGACGCAGTTGCGCACGACCGCGACCGAACCGCGGTTGGCGAAGATCGGGCGGTCCACGCGGGTGAAGATGCAGTTCTCGAAGGTGGCCGTGCCGCCGTGGTCGGGCTGCAGGTAGGCCGCCTCGAAGAGGATGTCCACGAACGTGCAGGACTCGAAGAGCACGTCGGCCGTGCGGATGTCGAGCAACCCGCGGAACCCCGCCCAGCTCTCGGCGCCGTAGCGGAACTCGGCATGGCGGAGGGTCGAGACGGTATCCTCGAACTGGAGGCCGTAGTAGTCGCCCGGGATCGGGGTGGTGAGGCTGCCGTCGCCGTTGCTGTCGCCGCCCACGGAGTCGTCGCGATCCGAGGTGAAGATCACCGGCCGCAGGAGCGTGCCCTCGACCGCGAGCGTGCCGGCGGCGACGCGGATGCCGGTGTTGCGGGCGAACTTTACGATCGCGCCCGGCTCGATGGTGAGCGCGCCGCCCTGAATGATGTCGATCGTGCGCGTGATCACGCGCACCGAGCCGGCGCGCCAGCGCACGGTGGTGGTGATGTTGTTGTCCACCATCTCCACGGCGTGGCGCACCTCGGCGAACTCGTTGAACGCGATCGCGCCGCCGTTCGAGCGCAGGCCGTTCCAATCCACCACGCCGGGCGCGGTGGCGGTGCCGTCGAAGTTGCTGTCGCCGCCGATGGTGTCGTCGAGGATGGAGGTGAACACGATCGGCGCCTCGGCCGTGCCGAGGGCGGAGAGCGTGCCGCCGGCCTCGACGATCACGCTCGCGCCAAGCGAGATCTTGATGATCGCGCCGGGCTCGGCGGTGACGGTCACGCCGGCGGGGATGACGATCGGCCCGACGATGAAGGAGACCTTGCCGGCCGGGATCGTGACGCTCTGCGTGATCGTGCCGCGCAGGACGAGGGCGTTGTTGAGCAGCGTGACCGTGCGCGTATCCGTACCGAGGATCTCGCCGGTGTGCGTGTCGCGCTTGCGCGCGGTGAGGGTGTAGAGGCCGTCCTCCAGCGTGGTCGTGTCCCAGAGAAGGGAGGCGGTCGGCGCGAGTCCGGTGGCGAGGGTCAGCGCAGGCCCCGCAGCCGGCTGGGCGAGGATGTCGATACCGGTCGTGGTCGCGGATCCCGTCGCGAGCCAGTCGAGGCGTGTCGGGCCCGTGAATACCTCCAGCGGCGAACGGATCCAGGCGATGGCGTTTCCGTCGGCATAGTGGATCGTGCCGGGCTGCGCCGTGGGCCCACCGGATCGGGCCGAGGCTGAGCTGGTCGGCAGGGTGTTGGTCGTCGCCCAGATGGCGATGCGACCGCCGGAGGACTGGTTGTTGCCCGAGCCGCTGATGGCGTCGGCGATGAGTCGGCCGGTGCCGGAGAGCCGGTCGGCGCGCATGAGGATCGAGCCTCCGGTCGCGCCGGCGTGCGTGGTGTCGCGCACCGCACCGGTGGCGGTGGCGATGCCGTGGAACTCGAGCGAGCCGGCGACGTTGAGGAAGATCGCGCCGCCGGCCGTGGTGGAGGTGTTGGGGTGGGCGTTGTTGCGGTTGTAGCCACCGGCCGAGCCGAGGTCGCGCGGCGCGACGAGCGAGCCGTAGGGCTCTTTCGCCGCGGCGCCGCTGCCCTTGCCACCGTAGGAGCCGCCGATGCCGTTGCTGCCGTCGCCGGCGTTTGGACCGCCGGGGCCCATGCCGTCGCGGTAGCCTTGCGCGTCGGCCGTCAGGATCGCGGTCGGCGCGACGCGCATGTCGCCCGCGTCGATGCGTGCACCTTCGCCGATCCAGGCATCGGCGAAGGACGCGTCGCGGTTGCGGCTCCAGAAATTGACGAGCACGTCGTCCCTGAGGTCGAGCATGCCGGCGACGCGCAGCGTGGAGCCGCCGTAGAGGTCGAGGCGCGCGCCCGCCTCGAGGGTCAGGGCGTGCACGTCCAGGATTCTGTCGGAGAGGACGTCGACTCGCTCGAAGGCGCGCACCGAGAGCTGACCACCGTCGTCCTGGATGAAGAGCATCGTGCCGGGATCGGCGTTGCTGTTCGGCGCGCCGGCCGAGGAATCCGCGAAGCCGGTGAACCCGCCGGCACTGCGGTAGTAGATGGCGGCCCGGCCGCCGGAGCTGCTGCCATTCGTCTTGTATCCATTGATAAAGACACCGGGGAACCCTTCGGCGGAGAACCGACCGGAGCCGGTCAGAGTGTTCGTGGTCACCCAGAGCGAGCCGCCGCTGGCCCCGCCGTGATTGACCTGGAAACCCGGATTGGTGGCGATGCCGTCGGCCGAGATCTCGCCATTCAGCACGAGCGTGCCGTGAACGATGAGCCGCAACGCGCCGCCGCCTGCGGTCATCTCGTTGTCGGCGATGGCTGCTCCCGTGCCGAGACTGACCGGGGCGAGAGGGTCGCCGTACGGGAGAAGCGCCCCGGTGCCCGTGCCGCGGCCGCCGTAGCTGGCGCCGGTATCCTGATCGGTCGCGACGGGCAGGCCGATGGGAAAGCCGGGGCCGTTGCCGTTGCGGTAGCCCTCGCCATCGACCGAGATGCGTGAGCCCGCGGCGACGTTCACGTCGCCGGCCACGATCGTCGCGCCTGTGCCGAGCCAGCCACCGTCGATCTGCCCGAGGTGGTTGAGGGAACGGAGCTGCAGTGTCGAACTGCCCGTCAGGGTCAACGGGCCGTCGATGTCGAGTGCGACGCCGCCGGCCACCTCGACGGTCGCGCCATTCTCGATCGTGAGGGCGCCGAGCGAGTAGATCGGGCCTTCGTCGAGCGTCATGCGCTGGGTCACGTACATCGCGCCACCGCCGGGGACGGAGGTGTCAAGGACGACTAGCGTGCCCGGCTGCGCCGTGGTGCTGCCGGCGTCCACGCGCATGGCAGACAGGCCCGTGAAGCCGGTTCCATCCTGGTAGTAGAGCGCGATGCGTCCACCGGAGCTCTGGCCGCCGTTGGACGGAACGTTGTTGATGAAGACCGAGGGCATGGCGTTGGCCGTGATCGTGCCGGAGCCGGTCAGTGTGTGCGCGGTGATCCAGAGGGAGCCGCCGGTCGCACCGCCATGGGATCGTCCGGTGCCCGGGCCGGTACCGGTGCCGTTGGCGGTGATCGAGCCTTCGAGTATCAGCGAGCCGGTGACAGTGAGCTTGATCGCGCCGCCTCCGGCCGTGGTCACGTTGCTGCCCGCCTCGCCGGATGAGCCGAGATCGATCGGGCGCAGCGAGGAACCGTACGCGGCCATCGCGCCCGCGCCGCTCGCCATGCCGCCGTAAGCGGCTCCGGTGGCATAAGTCGACCCCGTGGCGAACCCCGGGCCTGCGCCGTCCACGTAGCCCTGGCCATCGGCCGAGATCTTCGCCGTGGCGGGGACGACGACGCTGGCTGCTTGGATCGAAACACCTGCGCCGGCCCACGCGCCGTCGACCTGCGCGGCGACGTTTTTCCCCTGGCACAGGAGCGTGGCGGCATCGCCGAGCGTGAGTGCGCCGGCGATCGAGAGCGCGGTGCCGCCGCCGAGCGAAAGCGTGGCGTTGTTGTCGAGCGTGAGCGACTGGAGCGCGAGTTGGATGTCCTGCGGAAAATCCACCCGGGCCGGGATGCGCATCGCCTGCGTGCCGGGCGCCCCGATTGCGATGACGAGTGTACCCGCCTGGGCCGCGCCACCGCCGGAGTTGACCGTGGTGGGTGTCCAGCCGGTGAAGCCCGCATCGGAGCCCGCGTACACCGCGATGCGCCCGCCGCCGCTTTGGCCGTAGCTCGTGACACTCGTGTTGTAGGCCGCGCTGAGCGCGTCGGCGGTGAATCGACCCGCACCGGTGAGTGTCCCGGCCGTGACCCAGATCGAGCCGCCCGTCGCGCCGCCGTGAAACACCTGGGAGGCCGCGGGCGTCCCCGAGCCGTCAGCCGAGATTTCACCATCGAGCGTCAGTGTGCCGTCAACGATCAGGCGGATGGCCCCGCCGCCGGCCGTCTGCTCGTTGTCATAAAACGCGGCGCCCTGTCCGGGCGTGGTCGGCTCGTAGCCGTTGCCGTAGGCGCGCACGAAGCCGGTCCCCGTGCCGGTGCCGCCGTGCGAGGCACCCGTGCGGTAGGCCGTGGTCGCGGCGAGCCCGGTCGGGAAACCGGGGCCGATGCCGTTGGCATAGCCCTGGCCATCGGCGGAGATCGATCCGGTCGCGGCCACGGAGACGCTGCCGGCGTGGAGCGTCACGCCCGCGCCGACCCAGGCGCCGTCCACTTGGGCGGAGATGTTTTTGCTCCTGCACAGCACCGTGCCGCCGGCCTCGACCGTCAGCGCGCCGGTGATTGTGATCGCGCTGCCACCGCCGATGTCGAGCACGCCGCCGGACTGCACGGTGATGCTCGTGTAGGTCGCGACGGTATCTGCGGGCAACGTCGTGGTGCCGGAGACGGTGAGGGACTGCGCGCGGGTGAGGGCGGGGGCGAGCAGGACGAAAGCGAGGGCAAGGAACAACCGGGCAGCGTGCGTGACGGAGCGCATTACCGCGCCAGAATATCAGGCGGTCGCTCTAGGGCCAATACGCCGGCAGGCGTAGTGCCCACGGGGCGCCGGGTGCGGTCACCCGGCCTACATCCGCAGGGCATCAAGGGCCATGCGCATGGCGCTGGCGCGACCCTCCACGCCGAGCTTGGCGAAGATGTTCTCCGCATGCTTCTTCACCGTGCCCGAGGCGGCACCGATGATCACGCCGATCTCTGGATTGGTCTTCCCCTGGCTGATCCAGAAGAGCACCTCGGCCTCGCGCTCGCTCAGCCCGAGCGTGCGCAGCGGTGCGAAGTCGCCCGGCGCCCGATGTTCCTCGAGCAGAAGCGTGGCGGGCGCATCACCCGTCGGATCCGCGACGAGACGCACGTCGAGTTCGCCCTGAGGGCCGGCGATCCGGAGGCGCGTGGAGCGGCCGGCGTCGACGAGCGTGCTCAGGGCCTCGGGCAGGCGGCCGTCACCACCCGGGCAATACCGCTCGAGCAGCTGGCCCGCGCGCAACGTGCAGAACTGCAGCCGGCCGTCGCGCCCGGCCACGACGACAGCCTGCTCGAGCGAGTCGCGCAGGGCGCGCTCGGTCTCCGCGCGCCAGGCGAGTTCGTCGGCCAGGGCACGCTGCAGCGCCTTGAGGCGCAGGTGCGTCTCGATACGCGCCAGCACCTCGCGGGTGTCGAATGGTTTGGTCACGTAGTCGACCGCGCCGGCGGAAAACGCCTGCACTTTCTGCTCGGGCTCCTCCACCGCGGTCATGAAGATGACCGGGATCTCGCGCCACTGCACGTGGGCCTGGATGCGCGCGATGGTCTCCATGCCGCTCAGCCCGGGCATGCGCATGTCGAGGAGGATGAGGTCGGGCCGCACCTGGCCGAGGCGTTCGAGCGCCGCCTCGCCGGTGGCGGCGACGAGCGGGCGGTAGCCGGAGGCATGCAGGGCGTCGACGAGCAGCGCGAGATTCGCTGGCGTATCGTCGACGAGCAGGATGCGCGGCGCAGGTGCGGACTCGGACGGGGAGAGCGACTCGGTCATGCGGTCTGGGCCTGGTCGAGATGGAGCGAGGCGAGGCGCGCGACGGCATCGGTATCGAGCGCCTCGGCTGCGCTCTCGAGATCGTCCAGCGCGGCGAGCGGATACTGCTGGCGCAGGCGCGCGAGGATCTGCCGCACGGCCACGACGTCGCCCAGTCGCGCGGCGTCGCGCAGGGCGGCGAGAAACTCCGTGGGAAAGCGCGCACCCTTCGCGGTCGCGGGCACGGGCGCGGCCTCCACCCAGGTGAGGCCGAGCAGCTGGCCGATCCGGGTGAAGAGATCCGCCGGGAGAAACGGCTTGGAGATGAACGCGTCGCATCCGGCCGCGAGCGCCTCGGTCGGGTCATGCCCGAAGACCGAGGCCGAGGCGGCGAGGATCTTGACCTGCGGCACGCGTGTATCGGCGCGCAGAATGCGCGCGAGGGCGAAGCCGCTCGTGCCCGGCATGCGCAGGTCGAGCAGGATCAGATCCGGGCGCACGCGGTCGAGCAGCGCCAGCGCCTCGTCGGCCGAGGCGGCCAGCACCACCTCGAAGCCGAGCGGCGCGAGCAGGTCGCGGAAGAGCAGGCGGTTCTCCTCGGTGTCGTCGACGGCGAGGATGCAGCGCCGCGCGCCGGTGTATCCGGTCGGTGCAAACACGCTCGCGGCCTCGGCGACGCGTGCGGATGCCGCCGGGGTCACCGCCAGCTCCACGCGGAAGCGGCTGCCGCGGCCGACCTCGCTCTTCGCCTCGATCGTGCCCTGCATGAGTGTGGCCAGCCGGCGGGCGATGGCCAGGCCCAGCCCGGTGCCCGGCTCGGTGCCGCCGCCGCGCTCGGCCTGCACGAACGGCTCGAAGAGCCGCTGCAGGTCGGCGGGTGCGATGCCGGGCCCTGTGTCGGAGACATCGATACGCAGTCGACCGTCGGCCATCGCGACCTCGAAGCCGACCGAGCCGGCGCGCGTGAACTTCACGGCGTTGCCCACGAGGTTGTCGAGGATCTGGCGGAGTTTCTGCGCGTCGCCCACGACGACGGCGGGCAGGCCCTCGAGGTGCGGCCGCTGGAAGGCGAGGCCCTTCGCGGTCGCGCGCGCCTCGTGCGTCCGCGCGACTTCGTCGAGCAGCGCCGGCAGGTCGAACGGCTCGCGGCGCAGCTCGAATTTGCCTGCCTCGATCTTGGAGAGGTCGAGCACCTCGTTGATCAGGCGCAGCAGGTGCTGGCCGCTCCCGGCGACGATCTGCAGACGCTCACGCGCCGCGGTCGGCAGCGAGCGATCCGAGCCGAGGAGCTGCGAGTAGCCGAGGATGGCGTGGAGCGGCGTGCGCAGCTCGTGGCTCATGCTCGCGAGGAAGAGGGTTTTGGCGCGATTGGCGGCCTCGGCACGGTCGCGCTCGCGCGCGAGTTCGTCGGTGCGCTGCCGCACGAGAGCCTCGAGCCGCGCGCGCTCCTGTTCCACGCGCCGGACGCGCCAGCGCACGATCAACCACACCAGGCCGCCGGCCAGCAGCAGCGTGCCGAGCACGACCGGCGCGCTCGTCCACCACTGGGGCGCGATGCTGAAACGCCAGGTCTCCGGCGCGCCAGTCGGCCCGCCGCCGCGCCGCGCGCGCACCTCGAAGGCGTAGCTGCCGGCCGGGAGGTTGGTGAACACCGCCTCGCCGCGCGCCGTCCAGTCGGACCAGCGGTCGTCGTAGCCCTGGAGCCGGAATTGGTACTCGAGTGTCCCGCCGGGCGCATAGACCGGACTGGCGAAACGCAGGCGCAGCGGGTCGCGCGAGTGCGCGAGCTGCGGCCCGTCGTCGAGCGTGCGCGAGGGGAGCGGATCGCCGCCGCGGTCGACACCGCGCATGAGCACGTGGGGCGCGAGGGCACCGCGGCCCTGGAGCGCGGCATCGAGCTCGCAGCGCACGATGCTCTGCTGGCCCTGTATCCACAAGACACCTTCGCCGCCGCCGGCCGCCTCCCAGATCAGCTCGCCCGCGCCGAGAAACCCCAGCGCGGGGTAGACACCCGCCGGCAGCTCGCGCCACTGCCAGCCGCCGCCCGGGGCGGGCATGAGGCCGCCGATGACCGGCGTTTCGCCGGCCGGCGGATAGCCGAACTGCATCCACATCGTCTGCCCCTTGCCCGCGGCGAGCGGGTAGGTGTAGCGGCCGCCCACGCCGGCTGCGGCCAGCGCGGGGGCCGGGACGAGCCGGTCGGTCGCGGGATCGTGGGCCGAGACGCCCTTGGCGTGGGTGAAGAGCGGGCCGACCGGCGAGGCGTAGGCGGCGAGCCAGTCGTGTCCCTCCGGAAGGCCGCGCTTGGTATCGAACAGGTCGGTCTCCGCCGACTGCCACGAGGCGCCGGCTGCGGTGCGGCGCACGCGCACGACGCCGCGCGAGGGCGTGCCGATCCAGAGCACGCCGTGTTCATCCTCCACGAGCGTGCGGGCGTCGTCCTTGAACGACGCGATCGCCCCCTCGTCGCGCCACGCGGTGCCGTCCCAGCGCAGAGTGTGGATGAAACCGATGCCACCGACGAACACGCGGTCGGGATCGGAGCGCGAACGCGCCACGCGATTGAGCGAATGCGGGGCGTCGAAATCGTGCGTCATCACGCCGTTCGCGTAGCGAAACAGCCCGGCGTCGCCCACGACGACGAGGCCGGACGGATGCGCGAGCAGGTCGTAGGGCATGAACCCCGCCGCATCCGGCACGCGCTCGAAACGCCCCTGGCCGCCGGCGCCATCGGCGGCGAAGCGGTAGAGCCCGTCTTGCCCGCACGCGTAGAGCCGGCCTTCGTGTCGCGCGATCATGTACATGCCGCCCGGCGGCGCGCCGTTCTCTTGGTCGAAGACGGTGAGGCTGGGATCCAGCTCGACGCGGAACGTGCCGCGCGCCGTGCCGACCCACAGGCCGCCCTCGCGGTCCTGGCTGGCGCTGAAGAGATTGAGCGAGCCCACGCCGCCGGTCGTGCCGAAGCGCAGGTCGATGCCGCCGCGCGGGTTCACCACGAAGACGCCGGCGTTCTTCGTCAGGATGCCGAGACGCCCGTCGCGCAGGAGGACGGTGTCGACGAGGCGCGCGCCCTCGACGGTCGCGATGGCTGGCGGCAGCTCGCTCGGTACTGGGTGACGGACGCCCGACTCATCGAGCCGCCAGAGCGAGCCATCGCGCGCGGAAAACACCACCCCCGGCGTCGCGGCCCAGTCGTCGATCATGCCGATCGGCATCTTCAGCAGCAGGTCATCCTTCGAGATGACCGTCCACGTGTCGCCGTCGAGGCGGTGGAGCCCCTCGACCGTGCTGGCGAGGTAGAGGTGCTTGCCGCCTCGATGCAGCGAACGCCGGGCCTCGGTGTCGGGAAATCTCCAGGTGTGCATCTGCCCGTCGCGCCAGCGCAACACGACGTCGTCCGTGCCCCAATAGACCGCGCCACCGAAGGCGAAGGCCGTCCAGATCCGGCCCAGGGGCCGCAGATCCTGGGGGACCTGGTCGACGAGTGAGCGATAGCGCATCACGCCGCGGGCGTCGGGCTCGAGCAGGCCGAACTCGTCCTCGCCCGTCACCGCGACCTGCCCCTCCGACGTGACATCCAGGTCCATGATCCAACTCGTGGGTACGGGGATCGCGCGCCAGGACGTCCCGTCGTACTCGTGCACGGCGCCGAGCGTGGCGCCGTAGATCAGGCCGTCCGGCGTCTGCACGACGTCGGACATCTGCGACTCGCCGCGGTAGTCCTCCGGCAGGAAGACCTGCGAGACGAGCCGGCCGGTCTCGGCGGCGCAGGCATGATCGACCGACAGGGCGAGCCCGATCGCAGCGGTGGTGAACGCGAGCGCGTGGCGTGTTGGGGGAGAAATCACGGGGGACGCGGCATGGAGGTTTAGGCGAGTGTAGCCCAAAGGCCAGCCCGCACGCCATACGCCGGTCAGCATAGCCCGGGCGCGCCGCGACGTGGATGGGGACACGGCGGCACGAGCGCCATGCGCGCCGGGGTAGTTCATCCGACCCTACCGGCCGGGATGGGAGGGACCGGTGGCCGATCGGCCCGCTGGAGGTCGGCGAAACTTGCGCTGCCGCAGGGATCCGTGCTCAGTGCGCGCTGTCTTCAGCCGCGCCCTGTCAGATGACGGCTGGGGCCCGCGTTCTTTCCCGCGCTGTCGCCGCCGTCGTTATCCGCCGGGGCGCAGTTTCCTCCTCCCCATCGCTTCACCTGTACTCATCCAACACTGGAGAATCGATGCCCACATCCAAGATCACCGTGGCGGCGCTGCTCGACCACGGCCCCCTCGTCGCCGCTGAGGCGACCGGTCTGAAACTCGCGGCCACCGCCGCGCCCGAAGCCTCGGACGTAATGTCCGACGAAGCCGTCGCCCGCGTGATCCGTGCGGTCGCGGTGGACAAGAAGACGAATCTCACCGCGGTGCGCGCGATCCGCACGGTGAAAAGCTACGCCGCGCTCGCGCAGGCCTCGATCGCCGCCCGCTACGCGCTGCTCGGTGGCGCCAAGGGTTTTCTGGGTGCGACCCAGACGACGGTGACGCCGTGTCCGGATCGTGTCGGCTATTTCCAGCACTACGCCGGCGGTTCGATCTACTGGAGCCCGCGCACCGGGGCCCACGAGGTACACGGCCTCATCCGCCAGCGCTGGGCCCAGCTCGGCTGGGAGCGCAGTTTCCTCGGCTACCCGACGACCGACGAGACGACCGGACGGGACAGTCGCCACGAGGGGCGCTTCAATCATTTCCTGGGCGGCTCGCTCTACTGGCACCCCGCCGTCGGCGTGCACGAGGTGCACGGCGCGATCCGCGCCAAGTATCTCGAACTCGGCGCCGAGGCGAGTTTCCTCGGCTACCCGACGACCGATGAGACTGCGACTCCGGATCGGGTGGGTCGGTTCAACCACTTCCAGGCGGGTTCGATCTACTGGACGCCGCGCACCGGGGCCCACGAGGTGCATGGCCTCATCCGCGGCAAGTGGGCCGAACTCGGCTGGGAGCGCAACGCCGCCCTCGGCTATCCCATCACCGACGAACTCATTCCGCATCGAGGTGTCGGATACACGCGGCCCGTGACGGTCCGCAAGCCCGGCCTCGCCATCCCGCTCGATCTCATCCGCCTGCCCGAAGAGCAGCCGCCCGAGCCGCCGGAAGCTGCGCCGATGGTCATGGCGACCCCGGTGGTCATGACCGCGTCCGCCACGCGGGCCCGCACGCTCACAGCGGTGGCGGCCACCCGGCCCGCGGTCACGGCGGTGCGCCCCGGCATCGGCGGGCTGGTGGTGCGTCCCGACCTGATCGGTGGCCTCAATCCCGTGGCCAGCCACAAGGGCCAGAGCCAGGACCGTTACAGCGATTTTGAGAATGGCGTGGTCTTCTGGCAGCGCGGCCAGTCCAGCGCGGTCGTGCTGGCGCCGCGCGCGCAGGCTCCCGATGGCACGCGCGTCGCCTGGACCGGTGCGGAGATCGCCGCACTCGCCACGCCCAAGATCAAGGCCACGCTCGCCGGCCTCGGCGGCGCCACGGTGGTCGGGGTCAATGTCGCCGGTACGACCGGCTATTCGCACGACGGTGCCGGCCTGCATAACCGCGCCCATCGGCTGCACGTGATGCTGCAGGGCATGGTGCGCCTCGGCCTCACCCCCGTGCCGGCGATCGCGACCGTCGAGGTGCGGGTCGAGGTCGGCCTCGATCCGGTCGATCGCGAGGTCGTCGGGTACCTCGCCGGCTGGTCGCTCCTCGCCTCGCAGGGCGACTTTCTCGGCGGCGGTTCGCTCGTGCACGGGCTCCACCAGCGGCTCGATGCCGCGCTCTGGCACCAGTTCCTCATCGCCTCGATCAAGCCGAAGGACGGCGACCCCATCGCGATCCTCTCGGTCAAGACGCACGCGGACGGCCGCGTGGTCACGTACTTCGAACCCTGAGCGCGCCTGACTGCGCTCCCGGGACTCACTGTATCCATCCGTATCCTTCGATTCATTTCAGGCAACCACCATGCCCTCCACCTCCACGTCTGCCAAGAAGCGCACCTCGACATCCACCCCTACCGCGACCCCGCGCCGTGCGACCACGGCCAGCCGTCCCACCACCGTGGTGAAGACGACTGCGGCGAAGAAGAGCGCCGCGTCTGCGGCCGCCACCCGCGCGCGTGTCGCGCCGATCAGCGCCACCGCCGCCGCCAAGCCTCCGGCGCCCACGCGTCTCGCCGGCCAGGTGACCACGCTCAACTTCAGCTCGCGCGAGGCCGTGGCCGCGCAACTGCGCACGATGCAGGCCACGCCGGCCGAGTTTGGCCCGGCCTTCCGCAAGCTGGCCAAGACCGATCCCGCGCGCGCCGGTACGCTCGCCGTTGCCTTCGACGACACGCTGCAGACCGACGACGCCACGCGGCAGCATTTCGACTTCGTCGCGCGCACCACGCCCGAGGAGCGCCGCCTCATCATCGATGCCTACCGCGCCAACGGCCGCGCGCGTCGCGTCGTGCAGGCGGTCGGCCTCATGCCGGCCGCGCATGGCCGCGCGCTCATGCGAGACTTCATCCTCGACAAGAAGGCCAAGGTCGACCTCGGTGCCGCCGACGAGGCGGCGCGCTGGATCGCCGACCAGGGCCGGACCCTGCGCGCGCGCCGGGCCAACCTGCCCGGACCAAACGCCCCGCACGACAGCGCGGTGGTGGAGTGGGTGGAGGAAAATATCGTCGACCCGCTCGTGCAGGCCGTGAAGAGCGTGGTCGATGCGATCGTCGACGCCGTCGGCGACATCGTGTCGGCCATCGCCAATGTCATCCGCGACGTGGTCAACTGGACGGTCGACCGCGTCGCCGACCTCGTGAAGGCCGTCATCGCCGCGGGCAAGGCGATCGGCGACCTCATCGCCGGCGCGGTGCGCGTCGGCCTCAATGTCGTGAAGCAGATCATCCGCGGCATCGAGGCCGTGGGCAAGGCGATCTACGACGTGCTCGATGCGGTGGTGAACTTCACGATCGACGCGGTGAAGACCGTGCTCGAGGCGTTGCGGCAGATCGGCCGCGCCATCCTCGATCTGGTGCGCTGGCTCGCGAACAAGACGCTCGAGGTGGTGAAGAAGTTCGCCAAGGCGCTGCTCGACCTCGGCAAGGCCGTGGCCGAGATCCTCGCCGAGGCGGTGAAGTTCGGCGTGGCGCTCGTGCGCAACATGGTGCGCGCGCTCGTCGCCGTCGGCCAGGCCGTCGGTCGCATCATCGTCGCCGCCGTGACCAATCCCGGGTCGCTCCTCGACACGGTGGTCTCGGAACTGCGCGCGATGGGACGCACGTTCCAGTCAATCCTGAACGATACGCTCGCGCAGGGCGCGCAGTTCCTGCGCCGCGTCGCGGGTGCGGTGGCGCGCGCCGCGGGGTCGCTCGCGGAACTCGCCACGTTCATCGCCACGGCTGCGGTCGACGCGGTGCGCCAGGTCGTGGCCGGTGTACTCGAGATCGGCCGCACGATCGGCGACCTCGTCATCGATCTCGCGAAGAAGGGCCTCGCCGCCGTCCGCAAGGTGGTCGAGGCCGCCTTTGCGCTCGGCCAGTCGCTCGCCCAGGTCGCGCTCGGCCTGGCCAACTGCGTGGGCGACGCGCTCAAGCTCGGTGTGCAGGCAATCTTCGATCTCGGCCGCACGGTCGCGGAGTTCACGCTCTCGACCATGCAGGCGGGATTCGACCTCGCGAAGAAGCTGCTCAAGGCCGCGGTCGAGGTCGGCAAGGCAGTCGGCCAGGTCCTCGGCGCCGCGATCCAGCAGGGATTTCTCGTCTTCCGCCGCACGCTCCACGCGTTGCTCGGCGCGCTCGGGCCGGTGGGCGAGGTGTTTGACTGGCTGATGACGCAGGCGGGCGAGCTAGCCACGCTCGCCTGGCGCGAGGCGATGGACGCGCTCCAGCAGATGGGCCGTTCGATCAACGCCGCCCTCGACTGGGCGAAGAGCAAGTCCGAGGCGGTGCTGCGCAAGGTGATCGAGGCGGCCAATGCCGCGGGTGCGCTCGTCTCCGACCTTATCGACTGGGCGAAGAAGGCCGGCGACAAGGCGCTCTCGCTCGTCGGTGAGCTGCTCGTGCGCGCCGGACACACCGTCGACTACATCATGATCTGGCTGGAGAAGGACGTGCTCGAGGGCGTGCGTTCGATCGTGAAGGGCATGTTCGAGGCCGGGGCCGCCGTGGCCGACCTGATGGCCTGGGCCGTGCGCAAATCGTTTGAGGTGGTGCGCGATGTGGTCGCGGAACTGCTCTCGCTCGGCGTGACGCTCGCCCAGCTCGTGGCCGACACGATCCGCCATCCCGGCAGCGCGATGCAGAACCTGGTGAAGGCCCTCGAGGCCGCGGGCAAGTCGATGAAGGACATCGTCGAGGCCGCCGTAGTGCAGCCCACCGAGGAGGCCGCGCGCCGCGTGTTCGAGACGCTCAAGGCGCTCGGCAAGTCGGCCAAGGAGGTGCTCCTCGGCGCGCTCGAGATCGGCGGCAGCGCCATCGCGCTCGCCCTCACGCTCGTGCTCGAGTGGTTCCCGGGCTCGTATCGACCGCTCACCGACGACGAACGCGCCGACGCCGAGAGCGTGTTCGGCTCGTCCATCGATCTCGCCAAGGTGCGCGTGGCTGTGATGTCGCTGCCCGTCGACCTGGTCGAGTGGATCAACGGCGAGCGCCCGTTTACGACGATGTACCTGATCAACTTCGCCTCCTGGGATGAGGTGGACCGCCCCACGCTCATCCATGAGCTCACCCACGTCTGGCAGAGCGTGGTGGAGGGGCCGTTCTACATGGTCGAGGCGATCCACGGCCAGATGACCGACGGCTACAACTATGGATACACCGACGGCTACGACGGCGATGGCGCGGAGGACGAGCTCGTCGCCGCCGGCGGCGACTTTGACTCGTTCAACCGCGAACAGCAGGCCCAGATCATCGAGCACTACTTCGTGCGTCGCTTCTGGGGACCGCGGCAGGGTGAGGGGACGCGCGACTTCGGCGCCTGGCAGCCCTACGCCGACGTCGTGCACGCGTGAACCCGGTCTCGGAGAGGCCCTGGGTGGTCGCCGGGAGCGCCGAAGCGCTTGCGGCGGTCACCCCGCTGCTCGCGGAGCGACTCGCCCGCCAGCCGGTGCGTGCCTTCGCGGGCGACGACGTGGTCGAGGCGATCGTGCGCGAGCCGGCCCGCTGGCTGCCCGCCACGACGGAGGCGGTGCTGCTGCTCGGATCGCCACGACGTGCGCCGGGCCGCGCGCTCCCCGGCTTGTGGTTGCGCGATGGAGACGGCGCTCGCGTGCCGGTCGGCTGGCTCCCCGCCGCCGATCCGGGGCGACTGCGCACCTACGCGGATGCCGCGGCGCGCGTGCTCGCCCGCACGGGGCCGACCGGGCCGGTCGTGGTGCTTGGGCAATGGGAGGACCGGTTTGTGCGCGTGGGATTGCGCACGAGCCGCTGGGTGGCCCGGCACGGGCCGGACCTGCCGGTGTTTCACTGGACGGCAGACCGGATCAGCCGCACAGACATGATCGGCGGTCTCACGCATGGCCCGGGTGTGGCGCTGTATTTCGGACACGGCCGCCCGCGCGGCTGGGCCGGGTATCACGGCGTGCGGGTGGAGCATTTCGCGGCGCCCTGGCCCGAGCCGATCGGTGCACTGCTCGCCCTCTGCTGTGAAAACGCGAGCCGGCACCGCACGGGCATGAGTTTCGCCGAGCGGCTCGCACTCGCCGGAGTCTGCGGGGCGCTTCTCGCCGCCACGACGAAGACGCGACATGAGCACAACCGCCTCTGGGGCCCGGCCCTGTGCGAGGCGCTCACGCGCGGCCAGGGCGAAACGCTCGCGAGCCTGGTCGCCGCGGCCGAGGTGCCGGCGGGGCTCCGCGACGGCGGCCCGTATCGGTTTATCGGCGACCCGGCCATGCCGCTCGTCGGAGCTCCGGTCGCCATGGCGGCGATGGGACGCGTCTACGCCCCGGCGCCCGACGAGATCCTCATCCCCTGGTCGGGGCCCACCGCGGACACTGTCGCCTGACCGCGTGCCGGGACAGCCTCAGGACGTGTCGTGGAGGCGGAGCATCAATCCGGCCACGGAGGGACGCTCCGTCACTCCGCGAGCCAGGCCCGCGCCGCCTTCTCGCTGGGGAAGCGCTCCATCGTCAGGTTCGGCGTGCGGTTCAACGCCACGAACACCTCGGCGATCCGCGTGGCCTCGGGCGACTTCACGACGAGCGCTGCCCTGACCGGCACGGGGATCCTGCGGTATTTGCGTTTTTGCGACACGGCGAAGGCGGCCATCGGGTCGAAGCTGCGCCCGGTCACCTGGTCGAAGGTGTGCAGGACGTTGGGGGCGAAGCGCAACTCCGCCGCCAGGCGCGGTATCTCGCGGTCGACGCCCTCGAGGTCGTCCGGCGCGATGACACCTTCCCAGGCTATGTGGATGATCCGGTCCTCGACCGTGGCAGTGTAGGGCATGGAAGCAGGAGTGGACCGATTCAGCGCGAGCGATCGGGCCCGAGCACGCGTGCGATTGCTGTGATGGAGCGGACGATCACATCGCCCACCGGCTCGGGCTCGGTGATCGAGAGCCGCTTCCGCACGAAGTCTCGGAGTGCCGCCACCTCCTCGATCGAACGACACAGGATCTGGACCTGCAGATCGGCGATGTCCTCCAGGATCGGCCCGACGTGGCCGCGGGTGAGGCCGTCCAGCCAGTCCGCGAGTGCGAGTTTGTCGCGACGCGGGAGCGCGAGCAGGCTGAGTTCGAGGATGGCCAGATTCACAGTTCTTTTCTTCGTGTGGCGCGCGGGCACCCGCAACCGCATTCCGGAGACGGCCGCCGGCTCCGGCTTCGCAGCCCGGCGCGCCCGTTTCGCCTCGATTTACGGCCGGCTTGCCCATGCTTGGCGTTGGCAAGGAACCAAACCTCGGCTGACGTTACGAATCATCGGTCGCCCCCGCGTCCACGCTTCATCTTCGACTCTGATGCACTTCCACATCTTTTCCCGCGCCGCGTCGTGCGCACTCGGTCTCATTCTCGCGCTGGCGATTCCGCCCGCCCTCGCCGACGACACGCCTGCGTCCCAGGACGCGGGTGCAACCGGCGATGTCGAGGCGATCGACTCGGCATCCCCGATGACTATCACCGCCACCGATTCGGGCGTGTACGGCCAGCTCCTCGTCGCCCAGGAGGTCCTCACCCCCGGCTCCCGCAGCGATCTCGTCTACACCATCACCGCGGAGCCCGCCCATGGTCGCGTCGGACTCGCCGGCGGTGACGACGAGGCGGACTTCTTTGCCACCAAGCGCTCGCGCCTCGGCTATTTCGCCTACCGCGCAAACGAGGAGTTCACCGGAGAGGACACGTTCGCCTATTCCGTGCGCAACGAGACCACGGGACTGGTCTTTCGCAACACCGTCGTGATCACCGTGCCGGCCGCCGAGGGCGTGGAACTGCCGCAGCTCGAGATCACCGCGACCGTTGAGCGCGCCATGGACGTGCGCGAGGTCGCGCTCAACACCCGTCCCAACACACCGATCGAGTCCAGGGTCCCGAGCCACACCGACTTCATGGCGCCGGAGGACCGTGCCACCATCACCGACCCGAAGGTCTCGTTCCTCCTCGATGACAAGGCCCGCCCGCAGAACGGCTCCGCCCGGCTCGATCGCGCCACAGGCCAGCTCACTTACGCGCCCAATCCCGGCTTCATCGGCGAGGACCGCTTCAAGTATTACACGGTCGATGAGAACAACCCGCACCTTGGCGTGGACAACGTCGTGATCGTGCGCGTCGAGCCGGTCCGCACGCCGCGGCACGTGGTCGCCGACCGCTCGCGCAGCCGCGAGGTGGATCTCGTGTTCGTCATCAACAACTCCCCGTCGATGGCCGCCCACCAGGATCGCATCGCGGCCAACCTCAGTCGTTTCCGCCAGCTCTTCCATACACGCGACCTCGACTACCGCATCGGCGTGCTCACGACCGATTTCGTCAGCGCGGACCAGCGCTACTACAAGGACGTGCGCTCCGTGCAGCTCGACAAGGCCGGCCAGCCCGTGCTCGACCGCCGCCAGCGCCCGAAATCGATAACCAAGCGCGTGGCGAGCAATGGCAACCTCGTGACGCTTCCGGTCATGGATCAGCCATGGATCACGCCCGCGACACCGGACGGCATCTTCGCCGAACTCGTCCGGGTGGGGACCAACGGCGACAGCAACCGCACGGCCTTCACCGCGGTCTACAACTTCGTCGCCGGCTACTACAACAAGCAGCACGCCTTTCTGCGTCCCGACGCCACCACCATCGTAGTCTACTTCATGGACGAGGAGGAGACGCGCATGGCCGTCTGGAAGGACCAGAAGACCGGGAGCCGTGCTACCGACGGCGCGCGGGAGGCCGAGTGGATCGAAGACGGCAAGCTTCCCGACCTCATCAAGCAGTTCAACGCCCGCCGCGCCGGGCCCCGCCAGACGCTCGACGGCTACATCAATGCCTGGGTGCTGCGCCCATTCATCATCGCGAAGGGGAACAAGCGCGGGAAGATCGAGATGCACGCCGTGGTCTCGCCGGCGAATGTCTCACACCGCCGCGCCGCCGAGCTCACGGGTGGAACGGTGCTCAATATCGAGAGCGACTTCTCAGCCCAGCTCGCCGCCCTGGGCGACCGCATCGCCGACACCGTGGCCGTGGCGCTGGAGCCGCTCGAGGGCGTCGCGACGCTCTACCAGAAGAGCCTGCGCGTGCTGGTCGACGGCGAGGAGATCGCGGCGGATCCTGAGAATGGATACATCTACGACGAGCTGACCCACAGCATCCGCTTCCAGGGTGCCGCGAAGAAGAAGGCCTTCGCGGCGATGATCGATATCACTTACGAGGAGCACCTGTGAGCCGGGCGCGCGGCGGCGCGGTCGGCCCGTCCCATGCCGGCTGCGGCTCCTTCGTGGATCCGCGCCGGGTCGTGGGCGGACGCCGGTCCTACTTGCCCGCAAGGGGGTAGGTGCCCCGCGGGCCGGTGACGACGTGCGGGCGCACGTAATTGGTGAACGCCGTCGCATCGAGCAGATCGTTGTGTGTCGCACCCAGGGTCGTGGTGTCCTCGATGCCGTACGTCGCCGACTCGACCGAGACGTAGCCGTCGCTCCACTGCGGTCCGCCGCACAGCGTCGGGATCGAATCACCAGCCAGCGCGGAGAATATCGTGCCCTTGCGCTGCGTGACGTACTGGTTGAAGAGCGCCATCGCGTCCGGCAGCAGTTCCTTCGCGGTCTGGGGATGGTCGGAGAAGGCGAAGTTGTAGACGACTGAGTCGGCGCAGGGCATCCCATTGTTGGGTGTTCCCGCCAGCATCAGGTGTTTCACGACCGGGTAGTTGTCCGGCAGGGTCTCCATCTGCTTGTGGATGTAGAGGCGGGCCACGAGACCGCCGGTGGAGTGGCCCAGCATGTCGACGTGCCACGCGTTGAGTTCGCCGCGGATCGCGTTCACGTAGGTATGCAGGTTGTCCGCGTGCTCGTAGACCGAGCGGTTGGCGGCCGATGGTCGGACGGTGCCCTCACCCGCGATGGTGCCGTGCGCCGAGGTGTCGATCACGGGGCACGCCTTCCAGGCGTAGCTGTGCCCGGTGGTGAGCAGATTCTGGTAGATATCCAGCCGCGCGGGCTCGGTCCAGATGCCGGGGACGAAGACGATCGGCTTGGGCTGCACCTTCACGTTGCGGGTCATTTCGTCGACCTTCTTGTAGTTCTCCCAGACCTCGGCCTTGATCCGTTGCACGAGGCGCGGGCGGCCGTCGTCATACCAGGCGTAGCCGCTGCTGTCCCAAAGCATCTCGATCTCCCGTTCCTCGCCGGGCTCGAGCGTGAGGGTGAATGTCTGGTCCTTCAGCGGGGCGTCGGGCCGGGCACCGTCCCAGTGGTCGCCCTTGTAGGTTTCCTTGAGATACACCTCGCCCGTCTTCGTCTCGCCCGAGGCGTTGAGCACGGTGGCCCGGATCTTCACCCAGTTACCGTCGATTGTGCCGCGCTGTTCCGAGATCTCCTGCCAGGCATCCCAGGTCGGGACCTTCATGTCTTCGAATTTCAGGTCGATGAGCCGCAGCGGCGCCCCGCAACGCTGGAGGTTCCAGGAGATGGTCTCGACGGCGTCGCCGGACAGCGAGAGGGAGTAGGTGCCGGACAGGCGGTTGGGATCACCTGGATCGATGCGGTGCGATCCGTCGCTCGAGAGCGATTGGCCCTCGATCCTCGTCGGGCTCGGCCCCAGGGTGAGGTCCTTGCCTTTCTTGGGCGTGCACTGCCCGCTGTAGGTCGCGCGCTCGGAACCCGTCATTGTGCCTTCGATCTGCGGGATGCCTACGCTGATCGCGTAGGTGCCGTCGGAGTTGAGCCCGATGGAGACACTGGCTTCCTCCTTGCCGCTGCCGGTGATGCTCATGTCCGAGGTGAACGTGCCCATCATGTCCTGCCAGGTCTTGCCCCGGTCGCAGGAGTTGCGTTCGACCGCGACGTTGGTCTGCTTCGTGGTGAAGCTGTGGTTGATCGTCGCCCGCGCGATGCTCGAGCCGTCCTTCGCGGGTGCTTCGGTCAGGACGACGCTCGCCTTGTAGTCCAGCTTCATTTCCCAGGACCGGGTGTCCGTGCCGCGCCCGGAGACCCGCTCGACGGTCGTGGTGTCCGACTGCGATTGTGTGCGCGTGTAGGTTATGGTGCCCGTCCAGGCGCCGGCGCAGTCCGTGGATTTCTTCGAGGACGACGCGGCGGCGGACGCCGTGGCGCCCGTGCAGGCGCCGAGGAGGACAAGGAACAGGATCTTGGTGTGCATGGGGGAAAGGACGAGGGACGAGCGGAAGGACCGTGCGTCCGTGTGGGCGAGATGTCTGGCGGAGTCGGATCTGCTGTCGGTCGCGAGGCGCGAACCAGGTTCGGCAGGAGCGTGAAGCGCTCGACGACAGGGAGAAGATCGCTTGCGAGCCGAGGCAGGCACCTGCGCCGATCGCCGGGATGGCGGCGGCGCGTCGCTCAAGGGCTGCGGGACTCCGACGGAATGGTTGGGTCAGGTGTGCTTCAGGTGGATCGATCGCCTCCGACGGCGACCAGGACGGGAACGCTTTTCCTGCCTGATCCCGCCTGCGTCATTCAACGCCTATCGCGCTTCCTGGTCCGAATGGCCCCCTCGCGCCTGCCGTCGCTCGCCTGGATGAAACGGGCGGTCACCGGCCGCGAGAGGCACGGGGGATCGCCCGGCCTGTGGGTGGGGACGCGGACGACCCGGGTCGGGCCGGGAGGTGTTGTTTCGGGTGGACGGCGCGATCCGGGCGGGGACGCTCCGGTCGCGGTGTATCAGTCGGCTTGTGACACGATGCGGTAGGTGACCGAGCCCTTCGGGGACACGGCGAGACATCCCGCCCGCTCGAGTTGCAGCGCGATCTCCGAGGCATCGTCGTCGGTCGGCGTGCCGCCGAGGTTCGACTTGATGAACCGCAACAGGGTGGTCCGGCGCCCGGGGCGGCTCCGGGGATAGTCGCGGAGCTGCGCGGCGATGGCCTCCGCGCGTGCGTCCAGACGCGGTGTGGCCCGGGCCTCGGGCCGGGCCGGTGATGGAGCGGACGGTTTCGCCGACTTCGGCAGGAACGACAGCGCCTCCATGGACTCGCAACGCTCGACCTCGAGGCCGGTGCTTCGCGCGTGACGGATCAGCGGGTCGTAGTCCTTGTCTCGCGACACGATCGTGAAATGCGTGCGTGGTGCGGACACCGCGGCACGGCCGAGGTAGTAGGCGAGGGTGAGGTCGAGCGCGTTGCGCCCGGTCGCACCGACGCGCACGACCTGGACCCGCGGGCTCGCCGCCAGGATCTGTTCGACCAGCGCCACATCGAGCCGCTTGTTCTTCTCGCCCAGCAGCAGTGTGACCTCGACCTCCATCCCGGCGATTGGAGCGAGGGTGGTGTGCGGGACATTCTCAAAATCGACCAGGACATGGCGGACGGGCTGCGGATCGTGCATCCCGCGAGCATCTCGCCGCATGGGCGCGACGTCGAGCCCCGTGGATCAACTTTCCGGCCGGTCCGAAGCAGGGCAACGCGCGCCGTGTCACCGCGGCGCGTGGTGGTATTAAACACATGTTGGCCCGAGGTTCCCGGGTGCGCGAAGATGTTATTCCTTCGCTTGAAAACCATAGCGTGGTCTGGGCGAGAACTCGGAACCGCCCTTTGGCCCAGATTGGCCGGCTGAATAGTCCACCATAGCCGAGAGGTGAGCTAGCGTCTTCCGGCTCCCAACGTAGGGCGACCGGCCCAGTATCTTGTGGCGATCTCGATTTGTCCTGGATCAACCACCCCAACCGACCTTGAACTCACGTCAGATAGCGCTCTGCGTGGCGATATGCCTGGGACGAAAGCCGCGTAAGCTCCGCCTTGTGGCAATCAGCTCGCGGCTCTTCTTGCCCGCGAACGGTGGATGAGAGGCAGGCCTGTGACTGGAAGCGCACCACCGCAAAAGACAAAGCACAGGCGTCCCGTCATCGTATTGGGAATGAAGAGCAGCAGCGTGATGAACCCTCCATACGCAGCACACAGGCTGCCGGGCAGCTTCGGCAACGCCCAGGCCACGGACTATGACCGCTGGCAGAACACCCGCGATTGCGTCATGAGCCGCAACGATGAGTACATCGACGTGCTGACCGCCGCGTGAGGCACACTGGATACCACCCGCAAGCCCGAGAACGCCGGGCACGCTGTGACGGAGTCAACGGGACTCGCGATCGCGGCCCCGACGATCACCGATGCGATGATCTGAGCCGCAGGTGGTGATCCCGCCGTTCGCCGCAACGCCGTCTCAGACTTCAACCACATCTGGATCCAGTTCGACAACATCGCGCTCCTCGAGGACACGGTGGGTTTCTAGCGCATGTGGGATCGGGGCTCTCGCTTTCGGTGCCCTTGTCTCGCATGCGAACTCAACATCCGACCAAAGCTGTTGCGCGTAGAGCCTAAGCACGCGCGACGGACTCGCGCGTGGCGCAACTTGGGCGATCGAGGCAACGGCCGACATGGCGCGAACGTGAACCAACCATCAGGGCGCGCCACGAGGCGCGCGTGGGCGGTGCTCGCCATGCCGAGCCGGCAACAGCGAGCGCGTTTTGCGCCGGGACTACGTTGCGGCAGTCACGGCCAGGGAAGCAGCTCTGAACTTCTCGCTCATTCCGCCGGTTGTCTTGCTCGAGAGAGCCGACGGTCCATCTCGATCACCGACACCGCCCATCGGATTGGTGCCATCGAGCCGCGAGAGACTGAGATGCAGACAGCACACTCGGCCGGCGTTTATGGAACCTTTATCAGTCCGCCCCGACGCTTAACTCACGGTGGCTGGGCTATCCGTGATACCGTGTGGCCATGCAGCAGCCCATGTCCCAGCCCATGCGTCCGGTTTGGCTCGATGCCGGGCTTTGCCGCGAGGGATTGCGCGGTGCGTTCCAAAAGCTGGATCCACGCGTGCAGCTCCGCAATCCCGTGATGGCCGTCGTCTGGATCGGGGCCCTGGTGACGACCGGGTACACGGTCATGGCGTATTCACGTTTCAACTTGCAGATAACGCTCTGGCTTTGGTTCACGGTCCTCTTCTCCAACTTTGCCGAAGCGATCGCCGAGGGGCGCGGCAAAGCCCAGGCCGCCGCCCTGCGTCGGCTTCGCACGAAGACGATGGCATTCCGCCTTCGCTCCGATGGGACCACGGAATCCGTCGCCGCCGCCGAACTGCGCCGGGGCGATCGCGTGGTGTGTGCGGCCGGCGATATCATCCCTGCGGATGGCGACGTGGTCGAGGGCATCGCCACGGTGGACGAGTCCGCCATCACCGGCGAGTCGGCGCCTGTGGTGCGTGAGAGCGGCGGCGACCGCTGCGCCGTGACTGGAGGGACTCGCGTGATCAGCGACCGTATCGTGATCGCGGTGACGTCCGAGGCTGGCGACAGCTTTCTCGACCGCATGATCGCCATGGTCGAGTCGGCCAAGCGCCGTGCGACTCCGAATGAACGGGCGCTGACGGTCCTGCTGGTTTCGCTCACCGCCGTCTTTCTGATCGTAGTGGCGACGCTCCCGGCCTTCGTTGCGTTCACCGAGGCCCAGTCCGGTGGAGAATCGTCAGGCGGGATATCGCTCGCCGTCCTGATCGCGCTGCTGGTGTGCCTCATTCCCACGACGATCGGCGCGCTGCTCAGCGCGATCGGAATCAGCGGCATCGACCGCCTGACGCGCCGCAACGTGATGGCGATGAGCGGCCGTGCGGTCGAGACCGCCGGCGACATCGATGTGCTGCTGCTCGACAAGACGGGCACGATCACGCTGGGCAATCGCGAGGCTGCCGCATTTCACGCCGCGCCGATGGAGGGCGTCACGCCGGAGCGACTCGCGCGGGCTGCGCAGATGGCGTCGCTGGCGGACGACACACCGGAAGGTCGATCTATCGTCGTCCTCGCGAAGCGCGAGCACCAGGTGCGTGGCCGCGATCTCGCCCAACCGCACGCGACGTTTGTGCCGTTCACTGCGCAGACGCGCATGAGCGGCGTCGATTTCCCCGGCACGGCCGAGCTTCCGATCCGCAAAGGCGCCCTCGACGCCGTGTCACGCTGGGTCCAGTCGCAGGGCGGCACTGTACCTGAGGCGACCCGGCACACCGCCGATCTCATAGCGCGGCGTGGCGGCACACCGCTGCTCGTCGCGCAGGGAGCGACGACGCTCGGTGTGGTGGAGCTGAAGGACATCGTGAAGGGCGGCATTCGTGATCGTTTCGCCCAGCTGCGTCGCATGGGTATCCGCACGGTCATGATCACCGGTGACAATCCGCGCACCGCCGCCGCGATCGCCGCCGAGGCTGGCGTGGACGACTTCATGGCCGAGGCGCGACCCGAGGACAAACTCCAGCGCATCCGCGACGAGCAAGCCGCCGGCCATCTCGTGGCCATGACCGGAGACGGGACCAACGACGCCCCGGCGCTCGCGCAGGCCGACGTCGGTGTGGCGATGAACACCGGCACGCAGGCTGCCCGTGAAGCCGGCAACATGGTCGATCTCGACAGCAACCCCACGAAGTTGATCGAGGTGGTCGAGATCGGGAAGCAACTGCTTGTCACGCGCGGAGCGCTGACGACGTTCAGCCTGGCCAACGATGTGGCCAAGTATTTCGCGATCCTGCCGGCGATCTTCGTCGGCCTCTACGCCACGACGCCGGGTCGCGCCGGACCGCTGGGTGCACTCGACATCATGGGCCTGCACTCGCCCGAGTCCGCCATCCTCAGCGCGGTGATCTTCAATGCGCTGATCATCATCGCGCTGATACCGCTCGCCCTGCGCGGCGTATCCTGCCCGCCGATGCCTGCCGCCGCGTTGTTGCGGCGAAACCTCCTGATCTACGGGCTCGGCGGCATCCTGGCGCCGTTCGTCGGTATCAAGCTCATCGACCTCGCGCTCACCGCGCTCCACCTCGCCTGAACCCCGCGGAGATCTCCACCATGGCATCATGGCTCACCTTTCTGGTCATCGTCGGCGGCAGCGCGTTCCTCTCCTGGCCACTCGGCCGCTATCTCGCCTGGGCGATGGATTCACACGGCGCTGGCGTGCGTCGCCTCAAGCTGGAGACACTCTTCTCCAGCTTGGCCGGTGCGGCTGGCCGCGAGTCGCAGGACTGGCGTCGCTACGCCGGCTCGATGCTCGTGTTCAACGCCGCGATGGCGGCGATCTGCGCCCTGATACTCTGGGCCCAGCCGTGGCTTCCGCTCAACCCGGACGGCAAAGGCGCGCTGAGCTGGGACCTCATCTTCAACACCACGGCCTCGTTCGTGACCAACACGAACCTGCAGCACTACTCGGGCGAAGTGTCGATGAGCACCTTCTCTCAGGTGTTCGCGCTCATGTGGCTGCAGTTTGTATCCGCCGCCACAGGACTGGCCTGCCTGGCGGCGCTCGCCCGTGGGATCGGCGGTTCGCGCGTGTTCGGAAACTTCTTCATCGATCTGCAGCGGGCGACCTTCCTCGTGCTCCTTCCCGCGGCGGCGCTTGTGGCGTTTCTCTTTCTGCTCGGCGGTATGCCGATGACGCTGGGCGGCAGCGTCGAGGCGCAGACGCTCGAGGGTGCCACGCAGACGATCGCGCGCGGTCCCGTCGCCGTCTTCGTGGCGATCAAGCAGCTCGGGACCAACGGCGGCGGATTCTTCGGGCCGAACTCCACGCACCCGTTCGAGAACCCCACATTCTTCACCAATTTGGTCTCGATGGTCGCGATCATCCTGCTGCCGATGGCAGCGGTGTGGATGTTTGGCCGCATGAGCCGCCGTCTCGGGCACGCAGCCGTGATCTTCGGTGCCATGCTCGTGCTGCTGGCGGGCAAGGCCGCATGGGCGATGCATTGGGAGGCAAAGCCCGCCGCTGCGCTGGCCTCGTTCGCTGTCGCGCAGGACGCCGGCAATCTCGAGGGCAAGGAACTGCGCCTTGGGTCCACCACCGGTCCGCTCTGGTCGGTGCTGACGACCGCGACGAGCAACGGCTCGGTCGCGGCCATGCACGACAGCCTCAATCCCCTCACGGGCCTCGCTCCGCTCGCCGGCATGTGGTTGAACGAGACGTTTGGCGGCGTCGGCGTGGGGATGATCAACATGTTCGTTTACGTAGTCATCGCCGTGTTTCTCGCCGGCATGATGATCGGGCGCACGCCCGAGTATGGCGGCAAACGCGTGGAGGCGCGGGAGATGACGGCGGCGGCGGTGACGCTGCTCTGTCATCCGCTCCTCATCCTGGGCGGCGCCGCGCTGTTTGCCGTCACCCCATGGGGCGTTGACACGATCCACAATCCTGGCGCCCGCGGTCTCACCGAGATCCTCTACGAGTTCTCGTCGGCCGCAGCCAACAACGGCTCCGGCTACGAGGGGCTCGGCGACAACACGGTGCCCTGGAACATCGCGACCGGGCTTGTCATGCTTCTAGCCCGGTTCATCCCGATCGTGCTGCCGCTCGCCATCGCCGGCTGGCTGGCCGAGCGTAAACCTGTGGCGGCGAGTGCCGGCACGCTGCGCACGGACACGCCGACGTTCGGTCTGGTGCTGCTCGCCACGATCGTGCTCGTCGGCGCGCTCACGTTCCTTCCCGTCGCCGTGCTCGGTCCGGTGGCTGAGCATCTTGTCGCCGTACCTTAACGACGCCTGCCCACGGGCAGCCTTCACAATTCGATTTCAAGATGAACCTCCTCGTCACCTCCTTGCGCCTCGTGCTCGCAACCCTGCTGATGTGCAGCGTCGCGTATCCGGCGCTGTTTCTTGCGCTGGGGCACTTGGTGTTTCCCGAGTCCGCCCGTGGCCACTTGGTCAGATCCTCTGAGGGCACGGTGATCGGCAGTCGTCTGGTGGCGCAGTCATTCACGTCGGATGGCTACTTCTGGCCGCGTCCGTCCGCTGTCGACTACCACGCCGACGCGGCGGGCGGCAGCAATCTCGCACCGACCAACCCCGAGCTGGCGGTGCGAACTGCTGACCTGGTCCGGCGCCTGGGTGCCACCGCGGATCGCCCGCTACCCGCCGAGCTTGCCACTGCGTCGGGCAGCGGTCTCGACCCTCACATCTCGCTCGCCGGAGCGCTGTTCCAGATCGACCGCGTCGCCGCCGCCCGGCAGGTGGACGCGGCCCGGGTTCGCACGCTCGTTGAAAAGCTGGCTTTCCAGCCTGGCGGCCCGCTTGCACCGGATCCGATCGTCAACGTTTTGGAACTGAACCTCGCGCTGGATCAGGCATGCTCGGCCCCGTGACTGACGCCCGCCCCGATCCCGAGCACCTCCTCGCCTCTGCTCAGGCCGAGGAGGCGCGCCGCGGGCGCGGCGAATTGCGCGTGTATGTCGGGATGTGCCCGGGCGTGGGAAAGACCTACACCATGCTGCAGGAGGCCGGCCGGATCGCGCAGTCTGGCCACGCCGTGTTGGCAGGCATCATCGAGACGCACGGTCGCGACGATACCGCGGCCCTTCTGGAAGGCCTGGAGACTGTGCCACGACGTGCGGTCGAGCATCGCGGCACGGTCCTGCACGAGTTCGACCTCGATGCGGCACTTGGTCGGCGACCGCAGCTCGTCCTCATCGACGAACTCGCCCACACCAATGCCCCGGGCAGCCGTCACCCCAAGCGCTGGCAGGATGTGAACGAGCTACTCGAGTCCGGCATCGATGTGTGGACGACGGTGAACATCCAGCACATCGAGAGCCTGCGCGACTCGGTGGCACGGATCACGGGCATCCGTATCCAGGAGACCATTCCGGATTCCTTCTTCGACCTCGCCGATGAGGTGCGGGTCATCGATCTGACACCCGACCAGTTGCGTGAACGGTTGCGCGAAGGGAAGGTCTACCTCGGGGAACGCGCGCAGACCGCCGCGGACAACTTCTTCCGCGAGGGCAACCTGAGCGCGCTGCGCGAGATGGCCCTGCGCTTCACGGCGCAACGGGTCGACCGTGAGTTGCGCGACTACATGCGCCGCCATCTCATCGCGGGTCCCTGGCGCTCGGGTGAACGCCTGCTTGTCGCGGTCGGGTCGAGTCCGTTCTCCGAGCGCCTGATCCGGCTGGCGCGGCGTCAGGCCGGCAGCTTGCACGCGTCGTGGATCGCGGTCCATGTCGAGACCGGCGCGCCGGTCGACGACGACGAGCGCGCGCGGCTCGCGGCCCATCTCGCGCTGGCCCGTTCGCTTGGCGCCGACGTTGTCTCGATCGCCGGTGACGACACAGGTGCCGCCATCCTCGAGGTGGCCCGGCGCGAGAACGTCACCCAAATCATCGCCGGCAAGCCGCTGCGTCTCCCGTGGTGGCGGCGCCTCTTCGGCCGCTCGATCGCCGATCGATTGGCGCGCGAGAGCGGCGAGATCGACCTCGTCCTGGTGCATCCGGCGGATCCGCGCGAGCGGGCCGCGCCGGTCGCCCCACCGGCCGCCGCCACGCCGGGTGTGGCCGCCGCCCGGGATTTCGGGGTGGCAGCCGCCGCACTGGCCGCGACCACCGTGCTGGGACTCTTGGGCGAAACATGGGTCGGCTATCGCTCGGTGCCGATGCTGTATCTCCTCGCCATCACCGTATCCGGGCTGCTGTTGCACCGCTGGGCTGTTCTTGCCCTGGCGGCAGCCAGCAGCTTGACCTGGAACTTTTTCTTCACCGATCCACGCTACACGCTGCGCATGCTCGAGCGTGAGGACACGTTCCTCCTCGTGGCCTTCCTCGCTGTGGCTTTCGTTCTGGGCCACCTGACCACACGCCTGCGGCGACGCGAACAGGCCAGCCGCGAGGGCGAGGAGCGCGCGCAGGCCCTCTATCAACTCACGCGTGTGATTGCCGCCAGTATCGACTTCACGCAGGCCGCAGGAAAGGCGCTCGATCAGATCGCAACCGCATTCAGCGCGGAGGCGACCCTCCTTGTCGCGCCCTCGCCGCGGGAACTCGAGGTGGCGGTGGGGCCACCGCTGGATCAGCGCGCGCTCTCGGTGTGCCACTGGGTGGCCGACCATCGGCAGGCCGGTGGTCGATTCACCCACACCCTGCCCGAAGCCGAGATCCTCGCGTTGCCGCTGATCGCCGGCGAGCGTGCGATCGCCGTGCTTGCAATGCGCCCGCACGATGACTCGCTGCGGTCGCCACTGCGCCGCGACCTCCTCGATGCGTTCGCCGCGCACCTCACCGTCCTGGTCGAAAAGGAGGACATGCAGCGGGGTGTGCGCGACGCCCGCCTTGCCGCCGCGTCCCAGCGCCTGCAGCGAGCGCTGCTCGATCAGGTGTCGCATGAGTTGAAGACTCCGGCCGCCGTTATCCAGGCTGCTGCCGAGCGGCTTTCAGGCGCCACGGGCGACGATCCATCACTGATCGCCGAAATCCGGCAGGCCACCTCGCGTCTCAATCGTGTGGTGACACAGTTGGTCACACTCTCGCGGGTGGAGGCGGGGTTGATCCGGCCGAACCTCGAGGTGTGCGACGCGCGCGACCTCCTTGACGAGGTAATCGGGGACCTGGGCCCAGCCCGGCAACAGGTGCAGGTGATCTGCGACGAGTTTGAGTTCCGCACCGACGCCATGCTACTCCATACCGCGATCGGCAATCTTGTGCTGAATGCCGTCCAGCATTCACCGTCAGGATCAACGGTACGCGTGCAGGCGCGCCGCAATGCCGCAGGCGCGGGGTGCATCGAGGTGACCAACACAGGGAATTCCATCCCGCCGGCGGAGCGCTCGCGGATCTTCGAGCGCTTTGCGCGTGGATCGGATGCACGGCCTGGCGGCATGGGCCTCGGTTTGTCCATAGCCCGCCACTTCGTCGAGGCCGTGGGCGGTCGGCTTGAACTCGCCGATGAGGTTCCCGAAGAAACCACGTTTCGCATCACCTTGCCCGTCGACGCCATCCCTTCGCCCGCGATCCCACCCACGCACCCGTGAAGACTCAACCCACCATGCTGGTCGTCGACGACGAGCCCCAGATTCGGCGCCTGCTTCGCGTCACGCTCGAGGCCGCGGGCCTGACCGTGAAGGACGCCACCGACGGCGCCGAGGCCATTCGCGAGGCCGCGTATCTCAAACCCGATTGCCTCGTGCTCGACCTCGGCCTTCCGGACATGGATGGCGTGGAAGTCGTCCGCCGCATCCGCGAGTGGAGCGACGTGCCGATCGTGATTCTCTCCGTCCGGGACGAGCCGGGCCAGAAGATCACCGCGCTTGAGGTCGGCGCCGACGACTATGTGACCAAACCCTTTGACGCGGGCGAGCTGGTGGCTCGCTGTCGGGCGGTGATGCGTCGTCGCTCCGGTGGATCACACGAGGCGAGCTTTGTGCAGGGCGATCTCGCTATCGATTTCGCCGCGCGCACGGTCTCGGTTGGCGGCAGGCGTATCGACCTCACAGCGACCGAATACGCGTTGCTGCGCATGCTGGCGCTCAACGCCGGCAAGATCCTCGTCCACGCCCAGATTCTGCGGCAGGTCTGGGGACCCAAATCGGAGGAGCACCGGCAATATCTGCGCGTCTACATCGCGGCGCTGCGGCGCAAGCTCGGCCCCGCAGCGCGCATCAAGACCGAGAGCGGCATCGGCTATCGGCTCGAAACCGACGGGTAGGCGCACGGTACTTATGGTTTCTTAATGGCCCGGGGCCGTGTCTTGATTACGGCCGGATCGGAGGCGCGGTTACGATTCCGGTGTGCCCGACCGCGCATCCAATCCAAGTCGATCTGCAACTCCGGAAGAAAGGGCGATCCCCCATGGCACGCGCTCGTTCGGACGCATGGCCCTGGCACTCGGCGCACTCGGTGTCGTGTTCGGGGACATCGGCACGAGCCCGCTTTACACGCTCAACGAAACTCTCGGCGTCCTCCCCGGCGCCGCGCGAGCCGAGGCGATTCTCGGATCGCTTTCACTCATCGCGTGGGCGCTGAGCTTCGCCGTATGTTTCAAATACCTGGGCTTCGTCACTCTGGCGGATAACCGAGGCGAGGGCGGGGTCTTCGCGCTGCTCGCCCTGAGTCAGACTCGAGACGACGAGCGTTCGCGTGGACGGGCGTGGTTGACGTTCGTTGTGCTTGTGGGCGCCGCTCTGCTTTACGGGGACGGTGTCATCACGCCGGCGATCTCAGTGCTCGGCGCGACCGAGGGGCTGGTCACGCTTCGTCCGTCGCTCGAGCCCTTTGTTCCTGCCATTGCGGCAGGCATCCTGCTCGCACTCTTCTCGATCCAGCATCGCGGCAGCGGTGCGATCGGCCGCGCCTTCGGACCGGTGATGTTGCTGTGGTTCGCAACGCTGGCTCTGTTTGGGATCGTCCAGATCGTGCGGATGCCGGAGGTTCTGCGTGCGCTGAATCCGATCTTGGGTGTACGGTTGTTGCTCGATCATCCCGCCCACGCGACTTCGATCCTTGGCACAGTGACGCTCGCCATCACCGGCACCGAAGCGCTCTACGCCGATATGGGTCATTTCGGGCGGCGGGCAATCGCGCTTGCGTGGTACACCGTCGCGTTCCCGGGGCTTGCGTTATCCTACTTCGGACAAGGAGCGTTCGCGCTGGCTCACCCGGAGAACGCCCTCAATCCGTTCTTCGCCCAAGCACCTGCAGGGTGGTGGCGCGGATACCTCATCGCCCTGTCCACGGCTGCCGCCATCATCGCGAGCCAGGCGTTGATATCGGGGACGTTTTCACTCACGCGGCAGGCCATCCAGCTCGGTTACTTCCCTCGCCTGAACGTGCGGCACACGAATGCCGACGAGATCGGCCAGATCTACCTGCCGCTCGTCAACGTGAGTCTCGCCGTTCTGAGCGTCAGCGTCGTTCTCATCTTCGGTTCCGTTGCCCGGTTGGCTACCGCATACGGTATCGCCGTCACGGCCACGATGCTGATCACCACGCTCGCATTCTACCGCGTTGCCCGCGCACGGTGGCACTGGAGCCGGGCGCGGGCGCTAGCACTTTGTCTCGCCTTTCTGACTTTCGACGCCGCGTTTCTTCTCGCGAACATCCACAAGTTCCCGGACGGCGGATGGCTGCCATTCGCGCTCGGGGTGTTGGTCCTCGCCCTCATGTATGCCTGGAAGTCCGGACGCCAGGAAGTCCAGCGTCGCGTCTACCAGAACAGCGTCACGCAAGAGGAACTGCTCGAGATTGCGCGCAGCCCGCACCTGCTGCGCGTCGAGGGTGCCGCCGTCTTCATGATGGGCACGGCGGGCGGCGCGCCGCTCGCCCTTCTCCACCACCTCCGCGCCAACCAGTGCATGCACCAAACGGTGATCCTGCTCACTCTCGCAACCGAACTCGTTCCAGCTGTGGGTGAGAGTGAGAGATTCCACCTCGAGGACCTCGGCGAGGGCATCTGGCGTGTGATCGGGCGTTTCGGATACATGGAATCGCCCGATGCCACGAAACTCCTGGCCTCGGCCGCAGCTGCAGGTGTTCCGATCGATCCCGCCGCCGCCACCTATTTTTTCAATCGCGAGATCATCCAGGATGCAGAGCACTCCCGCCTCCGTGGCTGGGAGAAGGGGCTTTATAGCTTCCTCTCGCGCAACGCGCGCCCCGCGAAAGACTACTTCAACATTCCGCCGTCGCAGATCATCGAACTGGGGCTCACCGTCTATCTATAGGCTCCGCTATCCGGAGCATTCGTATGCGCACACCCGTTCGCGTGGATGTTGAACGACCACAGGATGTCCTCAACCAGACCGAACGCTCGCTCGTTCGGGTCCAGCTTCCCCTGTGATCGAGCCTCCACGATCAAGCCACGGTGCTCTTGCATCGCGTCGACAATCGCCGCGAGCTTCTCGACCGAGACCTTCTTGAGATTCGGATCCGCAGACAGGGTTGAGCGCCAGTCGTCGGACTGCTTGGACCGACGAGCGCATGCTGAGTCTCTTGGATCAACGCTGCGTCGTGGCCGCGGCGGTCAATATACGACAAAGGGAATCTCGCGCGTGGGCGTAACGTTCCTGTGTCGCCGGCGCCGCCGGGCGATCAGCCGATTCCTGTGAGCAGGAACCAGCCGCCCAGGAGCACGAGTACTCCGCAGCCGCGACGCATCCAAGTCGCGCCTGGATGGTCGCCCTGCCACTTCAACCAACTCTGGACCCAATGGCTCGAGGCACCTGCGGCGGCGATCACAACACAGTGCCCCAGCGCGAACATCGCGAGCACGCCGAATGCAAACGCCGGTGAGGCGGTCGCCGCGCGGAGGGTCACACCCAGCACTGGTGCCATGAACCCGAAGGTACACGGGCCGAGCGCGAGGCCGAAGATGAGGCCGAACACCATCGCCCCGAGCGGACCACGGCGCGGGTTGTGCGGTGCCGGACGCCGGCCCTCCGGCATGGGAAGCACGCCGAGGAGGTGCAGGCCGAAGACGAGAAACACCGCCGCGACCGCGTAGTTGCCCCACGGACCGAGGTCGCCGAGCATCCGGCCCGCTGCAGCGGTCAACGCTCCGATCGCGGCGATCGAGGCGAGTATTCCCACGGCGAACAAGGTCGAGAGCGCGACGGCTCGATGCGGTGACACGCGCGCCGCGCCGCCTCCCTGCAGGAATCCGACGATCAGGGGGATGCTGGCGAGGTGACATGGACTGAGGACGATGCTGAGCACACCCCAGGCGAACGCCGCCGCCAGCGCCACGGCAGGCGCACCCGACATCGCGTCGGTGAGCGTGATGAACAGTTCGTCCATCGAGTCAGCCCTGTCCCACCGGGGCGGTCGACGTTGGCGGAGTCACCGCCACACCCAGCTCCTGCCACTTTGCGAGGATGTCCTTCTTGGCCATGAAGCCTTCGTGGCGGAACAGCTCCTTTCCTGAAGCGTCAAAGAAGATCTGCGTCGGAATCATCCGGATACCGTGGCGCTGGCCTTCCTCGCGGTGTTCCCACACGTCGATGAATACCGTCTCGAACTGCGTCGCGTAGTCGCGATGCAGTTCGTCGAGGATCGGCTTCATTTGCTTGCACGGGATGCATTTGCCGGCGCCGAGATCGAGCAGGCGGGGAAGGGCGGGCCTTGCGTCGTCGGCGCGAGCGCCGGAGACGAGGAGTGCGGCGGCGCAGGTCATCGCCAGAAGGCAGGATCGGAGAATGGACGGTTTCATGCTTGGGATCCGGGAGTCGAGGGGGACGCGGTGGAAAGGAGGACCGCAGCCGCGTCGGCGACGCGGCGGACGGCCTCGGGTGAGGCGGGCGTGGAGCCCTTCTTGAAACCGACGTCGGTCACGCGGATGTGGCGGATGTCGGTGAATCCCGCGAGTTCGAGTGTCTTGCGCGCGCAGTCCTGCGGGCAGCCGTCGATCGCGAGCAGCGCTCGGGCGCCGGACGCGCTGGCGAGCAGGCCGCTCACCCGTCCGCCGATCCCGGCGAGGCACGACATCCAGGCCGTATCCTCAGCGTCAAGGAGGCGGGCCGCCCGGTCGGATATCTCGCCGGTGTCGGCTGCTCCGGAACACGGATACACGAGGGCCGGCGGTCCGGCATCGTCCTCGCAGGTGCAACTGCACGCGCACTTGGTCTTGGGTGTGGTTTCCATGGCGGAGGCCTCAGGCGATGAGCTTCTTGGTTTCCTCGAGGGAGGGCACCTTGCCCGCGACCTTGACGATGCCGTCGACGACCAGCGCGGGCGTGAACATCACCCCGAAGGTCGCGATGTCGTTCAGGTCGGTGACCTTTTCGAGCGTGTATTGGAGCCCGAGTGCCTTGGCGGCACTCTCGGCGGTCTCAGCGAGCGCGGCGCACTTTCTGCAACCGGTTCCGAGGATCTGGATCTTCTTCATGGTGGGGTGGGTGAATGAAATCTCATCCGGCGATCTCGCCGTAGCCCCAGCCCACGAGGGTCGAGAGCACGACGACGAGGCCGACGTAGGCAGCGGTCTTCTTTGGGCCGATGACAGAGTTGATCACGATCATGCTGGGAAGGCTCAGCGCCGGCCCGGCGAGCAGGAGCGCGAGCGCTGGACCGGTCCCCATGCCGCTGCCAATCAGGCCCTGGAGGATCGGTACCTCTGTGAGTGTCGCGAAATACATCAGCGCGCCGGCCACGGCGGAAAAGGCATTGGCCGCGAGCGAATTGCCGCCGACGGAGCGTGCGATCCACTCGTTCGGGACCAGCCCCTCGTGGCCGGGGCGGCCGAGCAACAGGCCGGCGACGAGCACGCCGCCGATGAGCAGCGGGAAGATCTGCTTGGCGTTGTCCCAGGATTGGGAAAACCATTCGCCGGCTTCGCCCGGTTGCCCGGCCGTGGCCCACGCGAGTCCTGCCACGCTGACGAGCACGGCGAGCGTGGGGTGTCCGGGTGCGAGTGCGGCAGTCAACGCCGCGCCCGCGGCTATCGCGGCGAGCCGCATGGGCGCGAGTTTCAGCCAGCGCCAGAGCACGAGTCCGAGCAGCACGGCCAGCCCCGAGGTGATCCACCACTTGGCGACATGCACCCGCGCGAAAAAGTCATCAGGACGGTCGGAGTGCCCCCAGTTCGCGAATACGAGCACGCCGACCATCAGCCCGAAAAACACCGAGGTCTGCCACAACGGCCGCGGCGGTGCGCTCTCCGGCAGCTCGGCGATCTTCGCAGCCTTGGCCCGTTCCTCCCGGCGGAAGAGCAGGTGCATGATGACGCCGATCACCACGGAGAAAACCACCGCCCCCACGGCGCGCGCCACACCGAGCTGCAGGCCGAGCACCTTCGCCGTGAGGATGATCGCCAGCGCGTTGATCGCCGGGCCAGAGTAGAGAAAAGCGACGGCCGGCCCGAGTCCCGCGCCCATCCGATAGATGCCGGAAAACAGCGGCAGCACCGTGCAGGAACAGACGGCGAGGATGGTGCCGGAAACGGAGGCGACGCCGTAGCTCGTGGCTTTCGGCGCATCCGGTCCGAAGTAGCGCATGACGGACTGCTGCGAGACAAAAGTCCCGATCGCCCCGGCGATCCAGAAGGCCGGAAGCAGGCAGAGGATCACGTGCTCCCGCGCGTACCATTGCGTCAGGGCCAGGGCCTCGGTCACGGCTCCCTCCACGCGCGGATGCCCGAGAGGCGCGAGGTAGAACACCGCAAACACGCCGGCCATCCCGGCCAGTATCTTCCATTCTTTGCTTTGGCTCATGGTCCGCTGTTTGGCCAAACGGCGAAATAGACGGCAAAGAAAACTCACGCGCAGCACGCACGCACTTCGACCTTCTCTCCGCGCCGTGCGGCGTCGAGGCACGCCGAGAAAGTCCCGACGCACGGCAACGCCAAGCGATAGAACACCTGCAGTCCGCGCTTCTCATCCTCCACCACGCCGGCTGCCTTCAGCACGCTGAGGTGCCGCGACACGGTGGACCAACCGAGCCCCACTTCGTCGACCAGGTCGCAGACGCAGTGCTCACCGCGAACGAGCATGTCGACGATCTGCAACCGCGCGGGATGGCCGAGGGCCTTGAAGGTTTCCGCGCGTTTCCGGCGCAGGTGGGTGATGGAATTGCTGGAGGCCATGACGACGGTTCTATTTCGCATAACGGCGAAATAATCAAGATCTGAACCCCGGGCGCGAAAGAAAGTCTGCGTCCGGTTTGCGTGCGTCCCGTCTTCGAGGCGCCAAGCGCCGGCCGCAGTGAGAGGGAACTGCGGCCCTTCCTCAGCCACCTGCGTGGAAGCGAGAAGGTGCGCGTGGTCTGTATCGGTCTTTCCGACACCTATCGCAGCCTCATCCAGCGCTGGTTCCCCCGAGTGGTCATGCCACGTGCCGCGCGTGGGCGGAATACCGATCAGGCTGGCGGAGCTCATGGCCGCGTCGCACCGCGGCTGGCGTTCAGACGGTGCCCGATGTCGGAGCGGGATGCCGCCGACTGGAGGCAGTGGCAGGGCCTCCCGGATTTCATCAACTCCGCGGGCCTCGACGACCGGGGTTCAAGCCCACCCGAAGCCGCCAACTGACGGGTAGAAATTGGGGCAAACTTAGGGGCACTTTCTCTAGCTCGGCTTGACCTCCCCTAGGCACGGCATACCCGTGCGCCATGGCAAAACTACGAGGGAAAATGGTGGTGGGAGGTGGATTCGAACCACCGTAGGCGTAAGCCAGCAGATTTACAGTCTGCCCTCGTTGGCCACTTGAGTATCCCACCAACAAGAATGAAGCGG
>JACSRI010000054.1 GCA_014879845.1 Opitutaceae bacterium | reverse complement strand
GAGCATGATCGCCATGACGTTGATCGAGCCGAAGGCGAAGATCATGAGCAGGCCGACGTTGATGCTGGCAGCGGTCAGCGCCGGCGTCCACGGGATGACGGCGAAGCACATCATCGCCGGCGTCATCACGAGCACGGGCGCGAGACGGAAGAGCAGCGCATCGGCGCCGGGCGGCACGATGACCTGCTTACTCATCAGCTTGGCGGCGTCGGCGATCGGCTGAAGCAGGCCTTGGTAGCCTGCTTCCATCGGACCGGGCCGGCGCTGGAAGCGGGCCGCTCCCTTGCGCTCGACCCACACGAGGTAGGCGGCGTTGAGGCCGACGAAGGCGCACGCGCCCACGATGAAGAGAATGATACGCGTAATCGCCCAGCCGTCGCCGTGAATGAAGTAGTCGATCATCGAGATCAGCGGTCGATGTCCGGGATGACGAGGTCGAGGCTGCCCATAAGGGCGAGCGCGTCGGCCAGCAGCATGCCGCGGCTGGCCTCCTCGAAGAGACTGAGGTTGCTGAAGCAGGGCGAACGGAGCTTCACGCGGTAGGGAATCTCCTTGCCGGTGCTCACCACGCGGAACGAGAAGCGACCGCGGGCCGCCTCGACGGCATAGTAGTAGTCGCCGGGCGGCATCTTGAAGGCGCGCGGGAGCTTGTCGGCCATGAAGGGGCCCTCCGGCAGTTTATCCACCGCCTGCTCGATGATGCGCAGGCTCTGCTCCATCTCGTCCATGCGCACCATGTAGCGCGCCCAGCAATCGCACTGCGGGTAGACGGGGATCTCGAAATCGAAATCCTTGTAGGCGCCGTACGACTCGTTCTTGCGCACGTCGTAGTTGATGCCGGAACCGCGGGCGACCGCGCCGGTGGCGCCGTACTTGCGGCACATCTCCTGGCTGATCGGGCCGATGTCCTTGAGGCGCTTCTGCAGGATGATGTTATCCGTCGTGAGCGCCTTGTACATCTTCAGCTGCGGGCGCATGTGCTTCACGAACGCACGACAGCCGTCGAGAAACTGCTGGTCGACGTCGTTGGTGAGGCCGCCGACGCGGTAGTAGCAATAGGTCAGACGCGCGCCGCACAGGCCCTCGAGCAGGTCGAGGATCTTCTCGCGGTCATCGAGGCCGTAGAGCATCGGCGTCATGCCACCGAGGTCCATGACGAACGCGCCCCACCAGATGAGGTGGGAGGAGATGCGGTTGAGCTCGGAGGTGATGACGCGGATGTATTCAGTGCGCTGGGGCACCTGGATCTTGAGCGCCTGCTCGACGACGGCCACCCAGGCGTGGGTGTAGTTCATCGCGGAGAGGTAGTCGACGCGGCTCGTGTTGGGGATGTACTGCGTGACGTCGCGGTTTTCCCCCATCTTCTCGTGCATCCGGTGGATGTATCCGGGCACGGGCTCGGCGTTGACGATGTACTCGCCGTCCATCTCCATCTTCACGCGCAGCACGCCGTGCGTGGCCGGGTGCTGCGGGCCGAGATTGATCGTGAACGTCTCGCGCGGACCGCCCGTGCTGTGCTGCGCGGGCAGGACAGCGGCTCTATCGCGTGAATGGTGCAGCACCGGGATAGTCCTTTCTGAGCGGATGGTAGTTCGCGTCATCCTCGAGGAGGATGGGCACGAGGTGCGGGTGGCCGACGAAGACGATGCCGAAGAAATCGTGCGTCTCGCGTTCGTGCCAGCTCGCGCCGGCATAAATATGGGAAATGGTGGCGATCTCGGGCTTTTCGCGCGGTATCCGGGAGCGCACGACGATTCGCTTGCCGCTGGAGGTGTGGAAGAAGTCGTAGACGACTTCCATCTCCTTGGCGTCGATCCAGTCGACGCCGGTGATGCAATCGAGCGTGAACCCGGCTTGGTCGACCATCTCGATAGCTTTGAGAATGTCGGCGGCGGGAACGGTCGTATCGAGGTCGTAGCCGGTGAAGCTGCGGTCGGTGAGCTTGGA
>JACSRI010000067.1 GCA_014879845.1 Opitutaceae bacterium | reverse complement strand
ACCGTTGCGGTTGAGCGCGTGCTCTTCATCGTCCGTGAGAGCCGCCGTCGCGACCCCGAGCTCGTGGAGAAGATGATCCACTCCTGCGAGGCCGGCAACCCCGACGCCGCCATCGAGATGGGCAAGGGCAGCCAGGACTACCTCGCCCGCGTCATCGTCGAGGCTCTTCAGGAGCGCCACCACTCCTTCGCCGAAGCCTACATCCGCGCGTCGAATCGCGAGCTCACGCGTTTCTCGCAGGGTCTGCCGATCCTCGACACGGTCATCACCGCCGCTCCGCTGCTCGGCCTCCTCGGTACGGTCACGGGCATGATGTCCACCTTCGGCGCCCTCGGTGAGGGTTCGGACGTGGCCGCCAACGCCGGCAAGATCACGGGTGGTGTCGGTGAGGCGCTCATCGCCACGATGTGCGGTCTGGCCATCGCGATCTGCGGTCTGCTTCCCTTCAACTATCTGAACGCCCGTCTCGAGCAGGCCCGCCACGAGGTCGAAGACGCCTCCAACGCGCTCGAAGTGGTGCTCAAGAAGTCCGAGGCCGCCTCCTGAGGTTAGGACCCACCAACCCAGGGTTCAGCCATGCACGGCTCATCATCAGGCGGACCAGGCAAGAGGGCACGCATTGAGATCATCCCTCTCATTGACGTGATCTTCTTCCTGCTGGCCACGTTCGTCTTGTTCACGCTCTCGCTGAACAAGTCCGAGGGCCAGCCGGTGCCGCTGCCGCAGACCAAGACCGCGCAGCCGCGCGACCCCGCGCGGTCGCACACCGTCACGGTCACCGCGCAGGGCACCCTCGCGTGGGACAAGGACGACGTCACGCTGCAGCAGTTCATCAACAACCTGCAGCAGTACAAGCAGCAGGATCCGGACGGAAAGATCCTCATCAACGGCGACGAGGAAGCGACCTTCAGCCAGGCGGTCTACGTCTTCGACGAGGTCCGCAAGGCCGGCTTCGAAAAGGTGTGGATCGAGACTCGCGTCAAGGCCGCCGATGCGGCGGCGGTGGAGTAGTCCAGCAACAACGCCAACGGAGTACGCCTCATGCCAGTCATCAAAAAGAGGGCCGTGAAGAAGGCCCGCATCGAGATCATCCCGCTGATCGATGTGATCTTCTTCCTCCTCGCCACTTTCGTGCTGTTCACGCTTTCGCTGAACAGAATCGCCGCCATCACGATCGACCTTCCCAAGGCCGTGCCGCCCGATCCGACCAAGGAGCCACCTCCGGTCGTGACCATCCAGGTGTCCGATCAGGGCACCCTCTATTGGGATCGTGAGATCATCAACAAGGACATCCTTCAGTCCCGCCTCGAGGACTACGCGCGCACAGAAGCGGATCCGCGCGTGCTCATCGCCGGCGACGACAAGGCCAAATACGGACCGACCATCGAGGTGCTCGATGCTGTCCGCGCCGCGAAGATCGAGAAGGTCTCGATCGAGACCCGCGTGCGCCCCACGGGTCGCTAACCCCGAGTCGGAAACCTACCATGAATCGAGATTTGATCATCGGAGTGCTTGCTTCGATCGCCTTCCACCTCTGTGCCATCGACCCCTACGGCTGGTTCGTCGCCAAGAAGGTCGTGGTGCAGGAGCAGGTGGTCGAGGCCGCCAAGGTGGAACTCATCGAGATGCCGGAAATCGAGCCGCCCGAGCCAGAGGTGACGGAGGCGGGTGAAGAGTCCGACGAGGCTCCGCCGGAGTTTGCCCCGCCCATGCAGCAGGACGTGCCGTCGCTGGTCACGGTGGACACGCCGTTCCAGCAGGTCATGGCCCCGCCGCCGCCGCCCAGCACGCCGACTTCGGCCGGCGCCATCACGGTCCCGGTCAACCGCAACATCGGCACCGGCAAGATCGCCGACCTGTTTGATATCAAGGACCTCGACCAGATTCCGCAGGCCACCTATCAGCCCGCCCCGCAGTATCCCTATGAGATGAAGCGCGCCGGTGTGACCGGTCGCGTGGAGGTCGGCTTCATTGTCGACACCTCGGGCAACGTGCGCGACGCGTTCGTGATCAAGTCCTCGAGCCCCGAGTTCGAGGAGTCTGCCCTGCAGGCCATCCGCAAGTGGCGTTTCCGCCCCGGCAAGAAGGGTGGCAAGGTCGTCAACACCAGGATGAAGCAACCGCTCTCGTTCACCCTGAACGAGGACGAGTAATCGCAACCCGCACGAGCCGTGAATTTCCACCATCCACTCTTCAGCCGCATCGCACGGGGCACGCTCTTTGTCGCCGTCGGTCTGGCCCTGCTCGCGGCACCGGCCACGCGCCTGTCCGCGCAGAGCGGCAGCACGCCGACCGAGCGCCCCAAGCAGCTCACCGACGAGACCCAGGCCGTCTTCAACAAGGTCTGGCCCCTCATCGAAGCCAAGAACTGGGAGCAGGCCGTCCCGCTCCTCAACGAGGTCCTCAGCAAAGCCAAGCCCGACTCCTACGATACGGCGATGGCCAGCGTGATTCTCGCCCAGGTCTACCTGCAGCGAAACACGCCGGGAGGCAGCGACTATGCCGCCGCCGTGCCCCTGCTCGAGAACGTCATCCGACTCGGCTACCACGACGAGGCCCGTATCCTCGACTTCACCTTCCTGCTCGCCCAGTTGCACAACATGGGTGGCAACGCCGCTCGCGCCGAGGAGCTCTCGCTCCGCTGGCTCGACATGGCCAAGAAGTGGAAGATGGAGAGCGTGATCTTCTACACCTCGGTCGTCCTCCAGCGCGCCCAGGCCAAGGACGGCACGGTTGACAAGGATGCCGTGGGCAAGGCCCTCAAGATTCTCAAGAAGGCCTTCCTCGTCTTCCCGAACCCGACCGAGCAGCTCTATCAGGTGCAGGCCATCTCCTACCAGCTCAACGGCGAGTACGACAAGGCGGCCGACGTCTTCGAAGTCCTCGTCTCGAAATGGCCGAAGAACCGCCAATACTGGCAGCAGCTCTACGCGCTGTATGTGAATTCGAACCAGTCGATCCGGGCCATCCTCACTCTCGAGCGCGCCCAGGAACTCGGGATCCTCAACACGCCGAAGGATCACCTCTCGCGTGTCGGTCTCTATTACAACCTGCAGCGGTTCGATCGCGTCACACAGATCCTGGAAAAGGGGCTGAAGGACGGCTCGATCGAGAGCGACCCCAATAACTACGAGCTCCTCGCCGCAGCTTACCAGCAGACCTTCAACCCGTTTAATGCGATCGACGTCTACCAGCGTGCGATCGAGAAGTTCCCGAAGAACGCCGGCAAGTACTACATCTCCATCACCAATCTCTATTGGGAGATGCAGAAGTATCCCGAGGCCCTCACCAGCATCGAGAAGGGTCTTGCCGCCGGCGACGTCGAGAACCCCGGCAAACTCTACATGTTCGCCGCCTACATCTGCTACGAGCTGCGCAAGTTCCAGCACGGCCTGGAACTGCTCGAGAAGGCCAAGCCGCTCCTCGCCGACACCGCCCAGGCACGGCAGGAGTTCGACGGCCTCACCAATTCGATCAAGGACGCCATCGAGCGAGAAGAGAAACAGGCGGCCGCTGCGGCCCAACCCAAGAAATAACCTTTAACGACACCGAACATGAACAAGTGGTATTTTGGCATCCCACTCATCGCCCTCGTGGCGTTCTATATCTACTTCCGCGACTTCTCGAAGAAGGACGACGCGCTCATGGCCGAGAAGGACCGTTTGGTCGAGGTCGCGCGCCAGGAAAAACTTGAAGCCGAGCGTCAGGCCCGCCTGAAGGCGGTCGAAGAGGCCAAGGTTCTCCTTGCCCAACGCAAGGCCGAGCAGGAGGACAAGAAGCGCCAGAAGGAGGCCGCCGACGCCAAGCGCGAGGAAGAGCGCATCGCCCTCGAGAAGGCCAAGACCGAGCAGAGCCAGCTCAAGGTCGAGCTGAAGGATCTGAAGGAAGAGGTCGCCGACGAGGAGCGCCTCCTCAAGATCGCCCTCGACCAGAAGCGTGCGCACGAGACCGAGCGCGAGTTTGTCCTCGGCTACACCGACGCTGCCCGCAAGAACAAGGACCGGTTCCTCCAGCTGATCGACAAGATCGAGGAATCCGAGAAGGCCAAGCTCGCCGCCGCCGCCGCTGCCGCCGCCTCCAAGAAGTAAGCCCACCGAGGAACATACGTCATGAACAAGCATTACCTCATCTGGCCGGTCGTCATGGTGGCCGGGTTCATCGCCTACTTCATCCAGTTCGATAAGCAGGACACTCTTGCCCAGCAGCAGAAGGAGGCCCGCGAGGCCGCCGAAAAGGCTGCCAAGGACGCCGAGAAGGAGCGCCTCAAGGAACTCGCCGCCCAGGAGAATCTCAAGCAGGCCGAGATCAAGGCCAAGGAAGAGGCCCAGAAGCTTGCCGAGAAGGAAGCCAAGCAGTTCGCCAAGGACGAGGAGGTCCGTCAGGACACTGCCGGCCGCCGCGCCGACATCGACAGGATGGCCAAGGAAAAGGGCGATCTCCAGGCCAAGCTCGCCGAGACCCGCCGCGCTCGCCTCAAGGCCGAGTCCGAGTCGTTTGACGCCGCTCGCGCCGTCGAGCTCGCCAAGATCGAGCGCCGCGCCGTCGAGATGGAGATCCAGCGCGCCGCCGGCTTGATCGCCAACAAGGTCGACGCCAGTTCGCTGGTCGAGATCCCGGTCTTCGCCGCCGAGACGAAGAAGTAACGGTCGGCTTTTCGCTGAATACTCTCGAGACCCCGCGGTTTGCGCCGCGGGGTCTCTCGTTTTCCAAGGCCGCCTTCCGACAGCGAAACGGGATCGACGCGCCGCGACCACCGGGCCATCGCTCATCTCGTCATGCCATCGTCCCGTCAGGGAGAGCTCTTCGGCGGCAGCCCGGCGATCCCGCAACCCGCTGCCAGCTCGGCCGAGACGTCTTCCCGCCACCAGCCGCTCGCCGCGCGCATGCGTCCGCGCCGCCTCGCCGAGGTGGCCGGACAGACCCATATCCTGCGGCCCGGTTCGCTCCTTCCCCGGCTCGTGCAGAACGACCGCTTCGGCAGCCTGATGTTCTACGGCCCGCCCGGCTGCGGTAAGACGAGCATCGCGGAGGCCATCGCCGCGGAGACCGGCAGCCGATTCGTGCGGATCAACGCCGTGATGTCCAACGTGGCTGAGCTGCGTGAGATCCTCGCCACCGCCCGCTTCCGCCCCGAAGCACGCACGATCCTCTTCATCGACGAGATCCACCGCTTCAACAAGGCGCAGCAGGACCTGCTGCTACCCGACGTCGAGGAGGGAAACGTTCGTCTCATCGGCGCGACCACGCACAACCCGGGTTTCTACGTCAATCCGCCGCTGCTTAGTCGGAGTCATCTTTTCCGTCTCGAGCCGCTCGATACGGCGACGGTGGCCGATGTGCTGTCGCGGGCGCTCGCCGACACGGAGCGCGGCCTCGGCGCGCGCCGCCATGCGACCGAGCGCAAGGTCCTGCTCGATCTCGCTGTGTTGTGCGGCGGGGACCTTCGCCGCGCACTCAACGCCCTGGAGGTGATCGCGCTCAGCCTGGCCGAAGGGGCACCGATCACCGAGGCCGACCTTGCGATCTTCGCCCAAGAGCGGCGAATACGCTACGACGCGGACGAGGACGAGCACTACGACACCATCTCGGCCTTCATCAAGAGCGTGCGCGGCGGCGATCCCGATGCCGCGCTCTACTGGCTCGCCAAGATGCTCGAAGGCGGCGAGGACCCGCGGTTCATCGCGCGCCGGTTGGTGATCCTCGCGTCCGAGGATATCGGGCTCGCGGATCCCACGGCGCTCCCGCTCGCCATCGCCGCACACCAAGCCTGCGATTTTGTGGGTCTGCCGGAGTGCGGGCACCATCTCGCGCACGCCACGCTCCACTTGGCCACGGCGCCGAAGAGCAACAGTGCGACGCTCGCCCTCGGTGCGGCGCAGCAGGCGGTCCGAGAACAACCGGTCCAGGCGGTGCCGATCCACCTGCGCGACAAGGGCGGCCAGGCCTCGAAACGGCTCGGCCACGGCGACGGATATCGCTACAGCCATGACTTTCCCGAGGCGATCTCCGGCCAGGATTTTCTCGAGCGCCCGCTCGCCCTCTATCATCCCAAGACAGCCGGCGCGGAGGCAGAGATCGCCCACCGCCTCTCCCATTGGAAACAACTCAAGGCCCAGGCAAAAAAACATGAAGACCGACGCTGACCTCAACCCGTGCCGCCAATTCACGGTAAATACCGGCCCCCACCTTCGGACCCCGTCCGGTGCTCCGAAGAGACGGGTTATGAACTGGCTTACCCTTGTCGCCCTTTCTGCCGCCGGAGCTTCGGGAGCCGTGGAGACAAGTGACGTGAAACCAGCTTCACCGGCGGCGATCGTCGCCCCGGCTTCGGCCGAGCAGGCCCCGGCCGCGGCGGAGCTCGACGGGCTCGTCATGGCGCGCGCGTCCGGTGGCTTTCTCCAGCTCAAGATGGAGGGCATGCAACTCGTGCTGCGCACCTACGACGCCGAGAAGAAGCCGGTGAAGGTCGACGTCGATCGCGCAACGGTGCGCCTGCAGTTCGCGTCGCGCTCGCCCGAGCAGTTCACACTCGCGCCGAGCGCCGATGGGATGTCGCTCACGGTCGGCCGGCCGGTGCGCCAGCCGCACGTCTTCCGCGCCTACATCGGGCTTTTCCGTGGCGACGGCGCCGAGGCGCTGGAGTCGTTCCAGGGAGCGTATCCGTGAGCGTTTAGCTCCGATATTCAATCCGATGAAGCCCGGCCCGTGCCGGGCTTTTTTTGCGCCCCGCGGTCGTGAGGCCGCGCGCGCCTCACGCAGGCGGCATCGGCGGGCCCGCGGTCGTGGCCGGTGCCTCACTTGGCTCTTCAATCGCGGTCGGTGCCGCGTCAGCCGGAGCGGGTGGGGGGCCGGGCTCGTCCGTGTGTGGAGCCGCGGGCGCGGGCGTCGATGTCGGCACCTCGGGCGCCGGCAGGGCACCCGGCACCGCGCTCGGTGTGCCTTCGTCGATGACGGGCTTGGGGGCGAACGGCATGCGCGAGAGCGACCAGGCTGGCTTGCGCAGCGTGCCGGTCAGGCGCATCTCGAGCAGGTAGGAGACGGGGCCGAGCACGAAGTCGAAGAGCTGGGTGATGGCGCCGCCGGATTCACCCAGCGGATACAGACGGGCCCGGAAATCGAGGTTCTTGCTGTTGACGAAGTAGGTGCCCTCGGTCTCGAGGGCGGCGGTGCGGCCATTGATCCGCATGTCCGGGAAATGCACGCGGTCGCGCTGGATCTGGAACGAGCTGTTCGCCTCCTGAAAGCGCAGTGAACCCAGCTTGGGATTGATCGTGGCCAGCAGGTCCGAGAGCAGGCCGAAGATGCGCACGCTGCCGAGGTTGGCGTCGGTGATGCGCAGCGAGCCCACGCCCTCGTAGGCGTCGAAGGTCGTGATCGGTCCGCGCGCGTCCACGCCGAGGCTGAGCCGGCCGCCGGGGCGCTGGGCCGTGAGTCCGGCCGGATCGCGTTCCTCGGGCGGCGGGGGCGAGCGGCGGTCGAGGAAGTCGTTGAAAATCTTCGTGGCATCGTCGTAGCCGGCGTCGGCGAGCGAGGCCTGGACGGTGAGGATCCCGGCGTCGGCCACCGCGGTGGCGCGCAGCGTGCCCCCGGCGTAGCCCGCAAGCAGCCGCGGGATCTCCACGCGCGTGTTGTGGATCTTCACGTCGGTGGAGATCGAGGAGACAGGAAAATCCTCGTAGCGGAACTCCTCCGCGCTCTCGATGCCGATGTCGAGGACGGTGTCGAAGTGGCCGTTGTCGTTGGTCACGACGCCACGGACCGTCGCCCTCGGCGGGACAGTGTAGCGGTAGGACGAGAGCAGTTCCTCGCCGCCCTTGCCGAAGATGCGGGCGAGCTCGACCAGATCAGCGGTCGACTCAAAGGAAAAACTCGTCCGTGCCGCGTCGCGCTGGGGCGGGCGGAAGAGCAGCTGGACCTCGCCTCCGACCTGTCCCTCGGGCCGCACGACCCGGGCCTGGTAGAGATCGTAGTAGTCCATGCGCACGTAAAAGCGCGTGTCGAGGGCGTCGTAGCGGATGCCGCGCATCGCGCCGTTCCAGGCGCGGCCGCGGCCGTGCACGACATCGCTGCCGTGGATGTTCCAGTTGCCGGATACGTCGATGTCGAACTCCGGTGGCGGTCCGTCGAAGGTGAAGTCGACCCAGAAGCGCTCCCACCACCCGCTGAACCACGGCGAGATCATGAGCGGGCGCATGCGGCCGCTCAGCAGCAGCCGGTGGTCGCGCGTGCCGAAGGTGTCGGTGTAGGTGCCGAGTCCACCCTGGTCGCCCTTGGCGATCTCGAGGTGGTCGATGATCACCCCCTGCGGGTCGACCCGGCCGTGGATGCGGGCGCGATCGAGGGTGACGCCGCGGGCGGTGATCGGCCCGGCGAGTCCGCGAAACTCGGCTCCGGTCCACCTGCCTCCTTCGGCGATGGTCGCGCGCGCCCACAGGTCCGGCGGCTGTTCGATGATCGCGTAGTAGGTCACGTCGCGCCCCAGGACGCGCGAGGCCTCGGCGAGCCAGTCGCGGCCGAACCGCCCGCGCACGTCCACCTCGCCGCGCCGTGCGGCGACATCCCCGTGCGCCCGCACCTCGAGCGCTTCGCCGGCGAGCCGGAGGAAGACGGTGGCGTCGAGCGTCGGGTACCCGCCCGTCGCAACTGTGACTGATGGGGCGAGGACGGTCGCTTTGGGATGGACGACGCGTGCCGCGGTCGCGGCGACGGATGCAGGAAGGAGGCGCTTGAAGTCGACGATCTCCGTCCACTGAACGAGCGCGGCCGGAGCCTCGACGAGCACGCCGTCCGGGCGGCTCACGCGGGATGCCTGCACGCGCACCTCAAATGGCGCGAGCCTGCCCTCCGCGTAGGTCAGTTGCGTGGCCAACTGGATCTCCTCGGCGCGTCCGAAGTCGGGGCGCTCCCATGCGGCCGCCGAGGCTTCCACGGTGAGCGTGACCTGCCCCGATCTCGCCACCTCGAAGCCGATATCCGCTCGCGGCTCACTCCAGTCGCGCAGGGTCTGCAGCACGCGGGCTACTTCAGGTGCGAGTCGCGCGAACGCGTCGAGCACCACGCCGGGCTTGAGCGGCTCGCGGACGCGCTCGCGCAGGGTCGGAGGCGTGACCGTCCCGTGCACCGAGACGTGCAGGGGACCGGTCTCAGCGAGCAGGCCGTCGAGCACCCACGCACGGCCGGCCCGCTCGATCGAGGCGCCGGCGATCCGCACCAGGGGCACGCGCTCGCCGCTGGGTGACAGCGCGGAGGGACAGTAGAGCGTCACGCCCTCGGCGCGGGCGTCGCGCAACTCGATCATCCCGGCGGCGAGAAAGAGCTCGTCGAAGTTGAGAAACACCATCCGCGCCTCGAAGACCGGCTCGCCGAAGCGTCGCGGCTCCAGGCGCAGGTCGTTGATCAGGACGCCGCCGTGGATGTCGAGGCGTGCGCGGGAAAAAGTCGCTTCCACGCCGGCCAAAGCGAGCCGTTCCTCGAGGCGCCGCAGCAGGAAGTCCGGCACCGGGATGTCGTCGCGTGAAAGCAGGAAGATCAGCAGTCCCGCCACCAGAGCGAGTCCCGCCATCAGGAGGTAGAGGACGACGTTGAGCGCGTGGATCGCCGCGTGCCGCGCGGTGACCCGCAGGAAACGAAGCAGCCCGCGCTGGCGTCGTGGCGGCGTGGATGCGGGCACGGCTCTCGGGCTCCGGGGTGATGGCGCTCGCCGGGTCGGCGCAGCCTCAGGGGGCGGGTGCGGTCTCCGGGGCGGTCGGCGTCGGCGCCGCGGCGGGCTTGTCCGGGTCGGGTCGCTCGAAGACGAGCGGGCCGAACGCATCGATCAGCGCCTGATCGGCCATGAAGACGAGGCCCGGATCGGGCGCGGCCACGAGCAGGGCCGTCCCGCCGGCGTAGGCATCCAGGTAGAGCGAGAAGGTCGAGTTCTGCGCGACGGCCCCGGTGTCCGTCGTGATCGTGGCCTGCAATTGCCAGGTCCAGGCGCGGCCGCTCGTGTCGCCGGGGATCACGGCGGTGAACTCCGCGTTGACGATCGACCCGGCCCGGAGCTGCGGCAGCACGCGCGTGAGCGCGATGATGGCGGCGCGGCGGGCGGGCGACTCCTGCGCGAGCGCCTGCTCCCAGGTCTGGCCGGGCGGCAGCGTGACGCTGAGCGCGGTCTCCTTGCTGCCGAGGTTGGTCAGGGAGAGGCCGGTGATGCGCGGACCCTCACCGAGGCTGAGGATCTGTCGGCTGCGGTAGTCGATGGCGCGGGTGCTGAGTTCGTCGACGAGCGCGCGGTCCACGAGGTAGACGAAGCCGCGATTCTCGAGGCGGGCGTAGACCGGGCGGCCCGCCTCGTCGCTGGTGCGGCCGATGAGCAGGCGCTGCGAGCGGGGTTCGCCCGCGCCGTTGCCGCCGCGCTCGGTGATCTCGACCTGCCACGCCGTGGCGCCGGTCAGGCCATAGGACTCGAGGTCGGCACCGAGCGCCGCATCGCGCACGAAGCCGCGGCCGTCCGGCAGCGCGCTCAACTCCGCCAGTTCCTGCAGGAGCGTGTCGATGCGGGCGGAATCGCCGGGCATGGTGAGCAACCCCTGCTCGGGCGTGCGCGAGGAGACCTGCCATGCGCCGTTTTCCAGCAGCTGCACGGTGATCTCGCGCTGGCTCGCGTCGGAGATGCGGACCGATTGTACCGCGGCCCGATCGAACTCGAGGATGCGGCGCTCGCGCAGGCCGACCTGCGCATTGCGCACGTCGGCCAGAAATTCGGGTGCGATGGTGAAGACGGCCGAGTGGTCCTGCCCGGCCGAGTCCTCGAGCTTGGCGTAGTAGCGCACGGGCCTGGCCTCGCCGGTCACGGCGTTGCCGATGAGCAGACCCTCTCGCCGGCCCGCGCCCTCGAGCGTGATCCGGATGGCGGGCGAGGCGAGGCCGAGGAGTGTGAGGTCGACCTGTTCGGGCGGGACGAAGTCGAGCACCTGCAGCTTGGTGATCTCGCCGAGCAGCGTCTTGACCGCGGCGGTCTGGGCGCGCGCCTCGATCGGCGTCTCCAGCTTCCACCGCTCGCCGTCGCGCGCGAGGTGGATGCGCACGTTGCTCGCCGCGGTGCCCGGCGTCTGGGCGTTGCCCTGCTCGGTCAGGTGGACGCTCCAGAATCGCACCTCGAACTCCTGCAGGGAAAACACCGACGGGCTGCGCAGCTGGTCGGCCGTGAGCGCGAGCGTGGCGCGGATGGCGTTGTCGACGACGAAGATCCGGTCGCTGTCCTCGGGCAGCAGATACATGCGCGTGTTCGTGTCGGCGTTGCGGCCGAGGCGCACGGTGTGGCGCGCGCCGCCGCGGCCGAGCACGAGCCAGCCGTTGGGCGCGGCGGGATCGAGGCCGAAGTCGGCCAGCGTCTGGTTGTTCTCCGCCAGCGAGGCCACGGCGAAGCTGTTGACCTTCTCGAGGTACTGCAGCTGCGTGAGCATGCGGTTGACGGCGAAGAAATTCGCCGGCCAGCGCACCGGCTGGGTGAGTTCCCAGCGTCCGCTGCGGCGCTCGAGCACCACGCCCGGAGGCGTGCGGTCGGCGAAGCTCACCTCGAGGTGGTCGACGTTGACCATCTCCACCGGGAAGACCAGCTGCTGGTTGTTGCGCTGCTCGTTCACGAGCGTCACGTCGTGGATGTAGTAGGCCACCGCGCCGAGGCTGAGGACGAGGACGATGAGAAAGAGC
>JACSRI010000124.1 GCA_014879845.1 Opitutaceae bacterium | reverse complement strand
CCAGCCCTCCCGCCGCGTCCTGCTACGCGCCCTCCCGCTCTTCCTCGCGTGCGTCGCCGCCGGCCTCGCCCGCGCCGGCGACACCGACTGGCCCGCCTACCTCGGCGACAAGGGTGCCAGCCACTACTCCTCCCTCGGCCAGATCACGCCGGACAACGTCGCCTCGCTCGAGGTCGCCTGGACTTGGAACACCGGCGACGCCCGGCCCGACGTCTCGCAGATCCAGTGCAACCCGCTCGTGATCGACGGCGTGCTCTACGCCAGCACGGCCTCGATGGCGGTCGCCGCGGTCGACGCCGCCACCGGCCGCGAGATCTGGCGTTTCACGCCCGAGGAACCCAACGGCGTCAACCGCGGGCTCGCGTATTGGGTCGATGGCGACGACCGCCGCATCCTTTTCGGCAACAGCCACTGGCTGCACGCGCTCGACGCGCGCACCGGCGGACTCGTCGCGGGCTTCGGCGAGAACGGCCGCGTGGATCTTCGCCTCGGGCTGGGTCGCGACGTGACCGGACTGGCCATCCAGGCCAACACGCCCGGCGTGGTGTGGCGCGACCTCATCATCATGGGCATGCGCGTCGGCGAGGGCCCCGGGCCCGCCGCACCGGGCGCGATCCGCGCCTACGACGTGCGCACCGGGCGCATGGCCTGGCGGTTCAACACCATCCCGCAGCCCGGCGAGTTCGGCCACGAGACCTGGCCACCCGACGCCTGGGAGCGCATCGGCGGGGTCAATGTCTGGACGGGCATGACCGTCGACGAGGCACGCGGGATCGTGTTCTGCCCGGTCGGTTCGGCCGCCTTCGACTTCTGGGGCGGCGACCGCATCGGCGACAACCTTTTCGCCGACAGCCTCGTCGCACTCGATGCCGCGACCGGGCGGCGCCTCTGGCATTTCCAGTTCGTCCGGCACGACATCTGGGACCGCGATCCGCCCGCGCCGCCCACGCTCGCGACCGTGCGGCGCGACGGCCGCGAGATCCCGGCCGTGGCGCAGGTGACGAAATCCGGCCACGTCTTCGTCTTCCACCGCGAGACCGGCGCGTCGCTTTTCCCGCTGCGCGAGATCGCCGTGCCCAGTTCCGACCTCGCCGGCGAACTCGCCGCGGCCTCGCAGGTCGTGCCCGAGTTGCCCGAGCCGTTTTCCCGCCAGACCCTGACCGTGCACGAGCTGACCGACCGCACCCCCGAGGCCCACCGTGCCGTGCTCGAGCGTTTCGCCCGCACGCGCCCGCACGTACCCTTCGCGCCGCCGAGCGCTGAGGGCACGATCATTTTCCCGGGTTTCGACGGCGGCGCGGAATGGGGCGGCGCGGCCGTCGATCCGCACGGTGTGCTCTACGTCAACGCCAACGAGATGCCCTGGATCCTGCGCATGATCGAATCGGGTGGCGCCAAGACCCTCGGCGAACAGGTCTATCGCCAGAACTGCACGGGCTGTCACGGCGCCGAACGCCAGGGCAATCTCGCGGCCAACATTCCCTCGCTCATCGGCGTGGAAAAGAAGCTCTCGCGCGACGACATGCTCGAGGTGGTGACCAAGGGGCGGCGCGTGATGCCGTCCTGGGGATTCCTCCCGCGCGCCCACCGCGAGGCCGTGGTCGACTACCTGCGCGGCGCCGAACCGGCGCCGACCGCGGGCGCCGCGGCGCCGGCCGCGCCGGCCTGGGTCACCTACGCCCCGGACCACACGCCCCAGGCCTTCGTGCCTCCGCCGTACACGCACACCGGGTACAACCGCTTTCTCGATCCCGACGGCTACCCGGCGGTCCGCCCGCCCTGGGGCACGCTCAACGCCATCGACCTCAACACCGGCGCCCGTCTCTGGCAGGTGCCGCTCGGCGAACTCCCAGAGCTGATCGCCCAGGGCCTGCCGCCCACCGGCACGGAAAACTACGGCGGCCCCGTCGTCACCGCCGGGGGCGTGCTCTTCATCGGCGCGAGCAAGGACGAGTTCTTCCGCGCCTTCGATCCGCACACCGGCCGCGAACTCTGGCGCCACCGGCTGCCCGCGGGCGGCTACGCCACGCCGGCGACGTATTCAGTCGATGGACGCCAGTTTGTCGTCATCGCCTGCGGCGGCGGCAAGATGGGCACGAAGAGCGGCGACGCCTACGTGGCCTTCGCGCTGCCGGCCGCAGCCCGCTGATCCCTCACCATGCGTCGCCTTACGCTCGTTTCCACACTCTTCATGACGGCTGCGCTCGTCGGCTCCGCGGCGCCGCGCACACCCGTCGTGCTGGACACCGACATCGGCAGCGATGTCGATGACACCTGGGCGCTCGCGCAGGTGCTGCGTTCGCCCGAACTCGACCTCAAACTCGTGCTCACCGACACCGGCGAGGCCCGCTATCGCGCGGCGCTGGCGGCGAAACTGCTCGAGGCTGCCGGTCGCTCGGACGTCGATGTCGGCCTCGGCCGCGATTTCGGACCGATGGGCGAGGAGCACCGCCACCAGGGCCCATGGCTGAAGGGCTACGATCTCGCAAAGTACCCGGGCCGTGTACACGAGGACGGCGTCGGCGCGCTCATCGGGCTGGTCATGCACTCGCCGCAACCGGTCACCATCATCGCCATCGGCCCGGTGCCCACCCTCGCCGCCGCGCTCGCACGCGAGCCCCGCCTCGCCGCGCGCTGCCGTTTCGTCGGCATGCACGGGAGTTTCGACGTCGGCTACGGCGGCGGCGCGCCCGCGGCCGAGGCCAACGTCAAGGGCGACCCCGCGGGCCTGCGCACCGTCCTCGCCGCGCCGTGGCAGGACATCCTCCTCACGCCCCTCGACACCTGCGACCGAGTGGCCCTGCGCGGAGACGACTACCGCGCGATCTGGAGCGCGACCCAGGATCCGCTCCTCCGCGCCGTGATCGAGAACTACTGCATCTGGGCGCCGCGCGTGCCGTGGATGCACTGCGACTTCTTCGCCACGCGCTCCTCCACGCTCTTCGACTGCGTGGCTGTGTACCTCGCCTACGACGAGGCGCGGGTCGACGTGGAGTCCGTGCGCTTCCGCATCTCCGACGACGGCATGACCGTGCGCGACGCCGCGGGTCCCCTGAGGGCCCGCGTCGCCCTGCGCTGGAAGGACCTTCCCGGCTTCGAGCACGATCTCGCCGCCCGCCTCCTCGCGCCGCCAGCTGCATCATCCATCCGCTGACACGTCCGGGGCGGCCCGGGCCCAGCCTGCCTTTCCCCATGAATCGCCGCACCGCACTCCACACCCTCGCCGCCGCCGCAACGGTGGCGCCGCTCTCCATGCTCTCCGCCGACACCGGCGCTACCGGCCGCGCGACAGCCACGCCGCGCGCCGCACTGCCCCGCGTCCGCGTGCATCCGGATGGCCACTACCTGCAACTCGGGGACGGCCGGCCGTTCTTCTGGCTCGGCGACACGGCTTGGCTGATCATGCATCGGGCCACGCGCGAGGAGGCCTCGTACTACCTGCACGCGCGCGCCCGCCAGGGTTTCAACGTGATCCAGGTGTCACTCCTGCCCGAGACCGACGGCCTGCGCACGCCCAGCGCCTGGGGCGAGCTGCCGTTCGAGGGCATCGATCCACTGAAGCCCCGCGAAGCCTACTTCCGGCTCGTGGACGACTTCTTCACCGAGGCCGCCTCGCTCGGGCTCTACGTGGCGGTGATCGCCTGCTGGGGCGACAAGATGACGGCCCCCTGGGGCGACGGTCCGCGGATCTTCACCACCGGCAACCTTCCCGTCGCCCGCCAATACGGCCGCTGGCTCGGCACCCGGTATGTCGCACACACCAATGTGCTCTGGTTCATGGGCGGCGACCGTCCGCCGCGCCTCGGCGGACATCCCTCGAACTGGAGCGAATCCACCGGCGTGCAGGCGGGGTTTCCCAAGGACCACGACTGGACGCCGATCTGGCGTGAGATGGCCACAGGCCTGCTCGAGGGCACGCAGGGGCAGGCGTTGATCTCCTACCACCCGCAGGGCGGCGCCGCCACGACCTCGGTCTACCTGCACCACGAGCCTTGGCTCATGCTCAACTCCATGCAGAGCGGCCACGGCGGCGGGCACGATCAGCCGGTCTGGGCATGGATCGAGCGCGACTTCGCGCTCACGCCGGCCAAGCCCACCTTCGACTCCGAGCCCAACTACGAGGATCATCCCGTCAGCCCGTGGCCGCGCTGGGATCCGGCGGTCGGATACTTTCGCGATCTCGACGTGCGCAAGCAGTGCTGGCGCTCCGTCTTCGCCGGCGGCTGCGGGGTCACCTACGGCCACCACGCGATCTGGCACTGGTGCGGCGACCGCTACGATGCGATCAACCACGCTGACCGCGACTGGCGTGACGCGCTCACCCGCCCGGGCGCCTGCCAGGTGCGGCACCTGCGCGACCTGCTCGAAAGCCGGCCGTTCTTCACGCGCGTCGCCGACCAGGCAATGATCCTCTCCGGCGCCGGCGAGGGCGGCGGCCACATCCGCGCGACCCGCGATGCCGCCGGCACATGGGCCGCGCTCTACGTGCCGCGCAGCGATCAGCGCGTGCGCGTCGATCTCGCCGTGCTGCGCGCGGCGTCGCGTGTGCGGGCCTGGTGGTTTGATCCGCGCAACGGCCTGGGACGCCTCATCGGCGAGTTGCCGACCTCGACCCCGGCGGAGTTCACCTCCCCATCATTCGGCCCGGATTGGGTGCTCGTGCTCGATGACCTGGCCGCCGCCTTCGCACCTCCCGGCCTTCGGCCGGCCTGACCGCGAAGGTCAGCCGTTCAGCAACCCGTGCACGTGCGCGAGCAGCTCGCGTGCGGTGAACGGCTTGTTGAGCAGGGCGAACCCCTCCCCCGGCGAGGCGCCCGGCGGGAGCATCTCTGCGCTGTATCCGCTGCAGAACAACACCCGGATGCCGGGATGGCGGGCGCGCAACGCGTCGTAGACCTGCCGGCCGTTCACCCGCGGCATGAGCACGTCGAGCACGGCGAGCCGGATCTCGGCGTGATGCCGCGCGATGATCCCGAGCGCCTCCTGGCCGTCGGCAGCGGTGAGCACCCGGAATCCATTGCCCGTGAGCACACGCTCCGCGATGCGACGCACCTGGGGGTCGTCCTCGGCCAGCAGGATGGTGCCGCGCCCGCGCGGGGCCGAGTCCTCCGGCACGGGCCCGGCGGGCGTCGACTCTCCCTCGTGCAGCGGCAGCATGACGCGAAAGACCGAGCCCTTGCCCACCTCGGAGTAGACGCGGATCGCCCCCTCGTGCTGGCGCACCACCCCGTAGACCACGGCGAGCCCGAGTCCGGTGCCCTTGCCCGTCTCCTTGGTCGTGTAGAACGGCTCGAAGATGCGCCGGCGCACCTCCGGCGACATGCCCGCGCCGGTATCGCTGATGGTGAGCACGAGGTGAGGCCCGGGCTTGAGATCGCCCCGCTCGCCGAGGTCGGCCTGCTCGATGGTCACACGCTTCAGCTCGATCCCGATGCGGCCGCCCCCGGGCATGGCATCGCGGGCGTTGAGGCAGAGGTTGAGGATGACCTGCTCGAGCTGGCCGCGATCCGCCGTCAACAGGCAGGGCTCGGGTAGCGGGGTCACACGCAGCTCGATGTGTTCGCCGAGCACGCGCCGCAGCATCTTGACCATGTCGTTGACCAGGGCGTTGGGATCAACCGGGCCGACGTTGAGCGCCTGCTTGCGGCTGAAGGCGAGGAGCTGGCGCGTGAGCTGGGTGGCACGCTCGGCCGCATGTTCGATCGTCTGCACGTCCTCGCGCTCCTGCGCCGCCGTCGCCGGCAGCGCCTCGCGCAGGAAGCCGGCGTGCCCGCGGATGACCTGCAGGATGTTGTTGAAGTCATGCGCCACCCCGCCGGCGAGCAGGCCCACGGCCTCGAGTTTCTGCGAGGCGCGCAGGTGCTCCTCGGCCTGGCGCAGCGCCCGCTCGGCCCGGCGGCGCCAGAGGATGTTCAACGAAAGCACCACGATGATGACGCAAAGCACGACGAGCACGGCCACGACCTGCACGATGCGCATGCGGTTGATGGCAACGGTGTCGACCGGCGCGTTGTTCACCCACGTGCCCGGCGGCAGCTGGGCGAGCGGGATCCTGAAGCGCTTCATCTGGGTGTATTCCACCTCCAGCCGCTGCGGCGAGTAGCGCACCACGGGGATCGAGCCCGCCGCCTCACCCCGGAGCACACGCACCGCCAGTCGTCCGACCTCGGCACCGTGCAGATCGGCCACGACGAGTCCGCCGCCGATCGTATCCCATGGCTCGACCGCGACGTCTCGTACACCCGGCGGGCGGGAGTTGATGAAGACCGGCACGGAAGGCTCCCGCCGCATGCGTTCGTAGAAGCCGGTGTTGTTGTAGTTGTCCTCGCCCGCCGCGTCCTTCGTCACGTCCAGCACGAGCGCCACCCACTCCGGACCGAGGCGGCCGAGACGCGTGAAGAGCTGCTCGTTTGTCCAGTCGTCGAAGTACTCGAAGGCGAAGCGGTGGGCGTAAAGCGGCGCAAAGGACTCGAAGACGCGCCGTGACTCGATCGCGCTGGGCGAGCGATTCGAGAGCACGAGCACACGCCGTGCACCGGGCCGCAGCGCCGTGATGAGCCGGAAGGTGCCACTGTAGTCGGTCTCCTCGGACACGCCCGTGATGTCGCCGTGGCCGGCGATCAACTCCGGAGTGAAGCGGTTTAGCCCGCCGAAGACGAGCGGCACTTCGGGCGCAATCACCGCGCGATGGCTCAGCATGAACTCGAATGCGGCATTATCCACCGTCACCACGAGGCGCGGCGGCCGGCGCTCGACCTTGTGCCGGATGTCCGCCAGGAGCCATCCGTCGCGCTCGGTCTCCGGAAAGCGTCGGGCATCGAGATACTGCACGATGGGTTCGATGTCCTTGAACTCGCGTCTGAGGACCGAGATGACTCCGGCAAAGATGTCATCGCTCCACGCGTAGCCGGGCGCGTAGGAGTTGATGATCAGGACCTCAGGCGGCGGAGTGGCCAGCGCCTCCTCCACCCGGCTGTCCTGGCTTTGCGCCCACGCGTCCGCACCGCCCGGCGCCAGCGACGCGAGGCAGGCCGCGCACCACAGACTGGCGATCCGCGCATAGCCTGGTCGGACTCCGACGTCCTCGTGTCTTCGCTCTCCACCGCCGTCCATCGCCCCCACACCCAAGCCAGACCGGGTCCGCCTCGCAACCCCGATCGCCTCGCGGCGCACGCGGGGAAAATCCGTCCAACCACTCACCGCGGTGGACGCATCGGGCGGCGCGCCAGGCGGCACGCGCGGCCGAAATCGACCGCGCAGTCGATCCGGGTGTGCACCGATGGCATGCGCACGAGCAGATCCCGGTTGATGAACCATGATGAAATCGTCGCAGATCCACGCGGCTGTCGATGCATCGACGCGTTCGGCGCTTTGCACCGCCGCCGGATTTCGTCGAACATCCCGGACCGCGCCGGCGGCGATGGACGCCGCAGCGACCCCACGCACAACCACGCAAGCCATGATCCGACTTCGCCCCGGCCTTTCCGCGCTGCTCCTTCTCGCGTCGCTACTCATCCGTCTCGCTGCGGCAGGCTCCGCCGGCGCCGCGGAGACCGCGCCCGGCCTCAACGCCCTCGACCTGCGTGTCTGCGATGTCACCTCGCCCGTCGGCGTGGACGCGCGCCCGTGGTTCGGATGGCTCCCGCTCGACGTCAACCGCGCGTCCGGCCAGGCCCGCTACCGCATCCAGGTCGCAAGTACACGCGCCCTGCTCGAGGCCGGGCGCCCGGACATGTGGGAGAGCGGCTCGGTCGCATCATCGCAGGTCGGTGCGATCCCGTATGCCGGCGCACCGCTCCGGCCGGACACGCGCTACTACTGGCGCGCGACGCTGGTCGACGACCGCGGGCAGATGGGCCCGCCCTCGGCGGTCGCGATGTTCGACGTCGGTCCGCTCACGGCCGCCGACTGGTCCGGCGCGGCGTGGATCCGGCGCGAGAGCGACGACGCCAACGACTACACCTACTACCGCCACCGCTTCGACCTGCCCGCCGGAGAGATTGCGCGCGCCGTGCTCCACCTCTCCGCCGCGCACAAATACGAGGTCGCGCTCAACGGCATCACCATCGGGAAGGGTCCGGCCTATCACCAGCCCCAGTATCACTACTACAACGGCTACGATGTCGCCGGTGCGCTGCGCGCCGGAGCGCCCAATGCGATCGCCGTCTTCGCCCGCTGGTGGGGCGCCGGCCAGGGGCGGCCCAAGGCCGCACCTGGCCTGATCGCGCGACTGACGGTGGACTATGCGGACGGCCACCGCGTGATCGTCGGGACCGACGGCACCTGGAAACAACGGCGCGCCGCGCAGTGGGAGGCCGACACGCCGAAACGCAATCGCACCAACGGCGTCGGTTTCATCGAGAAGATCCATGCCGACCGCATCCTCGCCGGCTGGCAGGCAGTCGACTTCGACGACTCCGACTGGGACGCGGCCGCCATCCTCGGCGCACACCCGGTGGCCCCGTGGACCGGCGAGTTGCAGCCCGACCTCACACGCGTGATCGAGCAGGCCGTCGGGCCGGTGACCTGGACACGCCTCGGGGAGGGTCACTGGCTCGCCGACTTCGGCAAGGTCCGCGCCGGCTGCCCGGAGATCGATTTCCCGGCGGGCGGCGCCGGCACCGAAGTCGTCATGACCGGCGGATACACGCTCGAGGCGGACGGCCGCGTCAGCCGCGCCACGACGCAGAAGACCGACCTTTCCTACCGTTTCACGCTCTCCGGCGAGCCGGCGCAGTTTCGCGCAGCGGAGTATCTCGGCATGCGCTACCTCGAGATCGAGCACGCGCCGGCCGCGCTCGAGCGCGATCACGTCCGCTTCATCGCCCGCCACTACGAGCTGCAGCCGCGGCCCGGACGCCCGCACGCCACCTTCGCAAGCAGCAACGCGGCCCTCGACCGCGCCTGGCACCTCATGGTGGATTCGATCCCCGTCTGCACGCAGGAGCAGTTCATCGACACGCCCACGCGCGAGAAGGGCGGTTTCCTCGGCGACGCCTGGTCGGAGAGCGTGGCGGCGATGATCGCGCTCGGCGATCGCACCATGACGCGGCGCGTGCTCCTCGAGTATCTCGATTCCCAGGACGCCTTCTGGTCCGAGGAGGGCGCGCTCAACGACGTCTATCCCTACGACCACAAGGAGGACATTCCCGACTACACGCAGATGTATCTGCTCTGGGTGTGGGACAACTACCTCGAGACGGGCGACCGCGCCTTCCTCGCGGACAACTACGACCGGCTCGCGCGGATCGCCGCCTACGTCCGGCGCAGCCGCCGCGCCGAGACCGGGCTGATCCACGACCTCGCGGGCGGCAAGGGCGAATACCTCCACGGCATCATCGATTGGCCGAAGTCGATGCGCTACGGCTACGACATGCAGACCTCGGCGCGCACGGTGATCAACGCCTACGCGTGCGCCGACTTCGAGATCATGACGCGCATTTCCCGCGTGCTCGGGCGCGCGGACGAGGCCGGCGCGTACGCGCACGATGCCGCAAGCCTGCGCGACGCGATCAACACCCGCCTCGTGCTCCCCGACGGTCGCTACAGCGATGGCCTCAAGGCCGACGGCACGCTCAGCCCGCACGCCTCGCAGCAGGCCAACATGCTGCCGCTCGCCTTCGGCCTCGTGCCGGGCGCGCGCCAGGCCGCGGTCCTCGATCACATCAAGGCACTACGCATGAGCAGCGGCCTCGTGACCGTACGCATGCTGGTCGAGGCGATTGGTGAGTGCGGTGACGGCGACCACCTCGTCGAGCTCTTCACCAACCCGGAGTGGCACGGCTGGGCCAACATCCTCTCCCGCGGCGCCACCTGCACGTGGGAGTCCTGGACCGCGCTCGAAGAAGGCCACAGTCTTTCCCATGCCTGGGGCGCGATCGGCCTGGTCGGCCACGTCCGCTACGTGCTCGGCCTCGCCCCGATCGAGCCGCAGCACGCGCGCGTGCGCGTGCGTCCGCTCCACTTTGGCGCGTCACTCACCCGGGCTGAAGGCACGGTCCCGACCGACCGCGGCACCGTGCGCGTGGCCTGGCGCCGCGAGGCGGAACACCACGTCCGCCTCGAAGTCGAGTTTCCAGACACGATGACCGGCGAAGTGTGGACGCCCGCCTCAGCGGACGCGCGCCTCTATCGCGACGGTCATGCCGTCGAGGCGCGCCGCGAGGGCGCCTATCTCGTGAGCGAGGCCGGGCCGGGCGCGCACGTATTCGAGACGCGCTGACGCGTCACGGAGCCGTCGCTTCGGCCCAGCTCAGCACGGTGCCGTCCTTGCGATCCGGATGCGCTCCGGGCCAGTCAGCGGCGTAGGGCTCCCCCGTGTCGGGGTCGATGCCGACAAAACGCTGCGTGCGCAGCGAAAGCAGCATGCACTGCCGGTCGCGGATCATGTCCTGCCAAAGGAAGAGGCTGTCCGCCGTCTCGGTCTTCATCAGGCGCACGTCACACGAGAGACCGGCGCCGACGACGGTCAGGAAGCCGCTGCCGTCCATCGCCTCGAGCGCGACGCGACCCTGGCCGCGATCATGCACGCGAAAGCGCACGCCCGGCCCGGACGCCTGCTTCGATTCGGGACGCACGGAGTGCAGCATGCCGTGCGGATTCGCCCAGGCGAGCGCGCCGTTCGCGAGATTGGTGAGCGTGATCACCCTGCCCAGCGGCACGTTCCTCGAGCGATCGGACAGCGGTTCGTCGACGCGGAAGTCCGCGAAGTCCGCGTGCCCGCCCTCGCGGCCGGCCGTGTTGTAGGCGAAGAGCGCGTAGCGCGTACCCTGGAAGGTTTTCAGCTGGTAGGGCAGGCGGATGCTCTCGCCGAGGTCGGCGAAGTTCGCGCCGTCGGTGCTATAACTGAGCTGCGCGATATCCTCGTCGAAATCGCCGGAGGCGCGCAGGAAGACGCGCGGCCCGGCCAGCGGGCGCTCGAGCGTCTGGTTGGTCTCCTGCTTGTACCAGCGCAACACATACCCGGCCTCGGTACGGGCGACGCCGATCCACGCGCACGGCATGTTGAGCAGGCCGAGGCCCGCGAGGTCGCCGGGCTGCAGGCCGGAGGCGTCGAGTTCCGTCGTCGCCGAGGAGACCGGGCCGATCACGCGCTGCGTGAGCGTGTTCTTCGCCCGGAGAAACTGGCTGGCCGGCAGCGTGTGCAGGCGCAGTGAGCCGGGCTTTTCCGCGAGCGACCACTTCGCCTCGACCGGGAGATGGTTCCACTGCCAGACGGACTGGAGCTTCGATCCGGCGAAGTCTTCGCTGCGCTGATACGGGGCATGCGGCTCGACTCGGGCGGTGACCGCGGGCTTGATCCAGGTGCGCGGCGTGCGGCCGAGATTTCCCGGCAGGCCGAAGTAGGGCCAGCCGTCCTTCCACGTGATCGGCGAGAGGCAGGTGGTGCGGCCGATCGAGCGGAAATCCATCATCGAATAGCCCCACCAGTCGCCGTTGGGCAGGTCGACGATGCCGCCCTGGTGCAGCGGGACGGCGGCGTGGAACTTGCCGCCCGGCGGCAGGAGCGTGAACGTCGCACCCGGCTCCGGCACCGCGGCGCCGAGTCCGAGGGGCTGCAGCAGCCAGCCGCGCTGCGTGCCGAGTGTCTCGCGGTCGCTGATCACGACGGTCTCATACGGCCCCTCGGGCCGGTCGGCGCGCGCGCACTGCATGCGGCCGACGGGGGCGTAGTTGGCCGAGAGGATGTAGTACTTGCCGCCGATCTTGTAGAAGTGGTGGCCCTCGCCCATGGCGTGGCCGCGCGGGATGAT
>JACSRI010000003.1 GCA_014879845.1 Opitutaceae bacterium | reverse complement strand
GTCAACGAATCCAGCCGCTGCGTGCCGAACAAGGCCAACGTCGCGCACTACCGCAAGCTGCAGGCCCTGCAGGACCAGCTCAGCACCACGCTGCGCCTGGTCTTCGCCAAGCAGCGCGCGCTGGCGTGAGTCGGAGCGGAAGGTAGGGCGAACCGTCCCCGGTGAGCCGCGCGGCTGGCTCGCGACGGGCCGCGGCTCGGCCGGAGGCCTCGCCCTACCTCAGCCGTTCAGAAGAAGCGCAGGCAGAACCACAGATTTCACCGATGGGCACAGATGATGAGTCGTCTGTGTCCGATGTCTTGCTCACCCGTGGGGAGAGGACACCGTGACCGGAAGCGGGACTGAAGATCCTGAAGCCGTGTCCATCCGTGGTTGGATTGAATGGTTGGCTTAATCCCCCAGATTCGTGCCCACGTTGCGGGCGGCGTGGATCCAGGAGTGATCCAGGGGCACGGTCTTGAGGTTGCCCGCGACCTTCTCGATCGGGACGGCGCGGGTGCCGCCGTCGGTCGAGGCGACCATGACACCGAACCTGCCGGCGGCGATGAGGTCGACCGCGGCCGTGCCGAGGCGCGTGGCGAGCAGGCGGTCGGCATACGAGGGCGTGCCGCCGCGTTGCACGTAGCCGAGGATGGTCACGCGCGACTCCAGGCCGGTGAGCTGCTCGATCTCGTGCGCGAGTTTCAGCGTGTTGCCCGCATGGGCGGACTCGAGCTTGTCGAGCGTGGATTGGGCGAGGAGTTTCTCGGCTTCGCTCTCGGCGCGCTTGCGCGCGCGCAGCGCGGCGGCGAAGGCGCGCGTGTCCTGCGCGGTGCGGGCGCCCTCGGCCACGGCGATGATGCTGAACGAGGTCCCGTGGCGGACACGGCGCTTGATCGCGGCGGCGATGGACTCGACGTCGTAGGGGATCTCGGGGATGAGGATCACGTCGGCCCCGCCGGCCACGCCGGCGCCGAGCGCGAGCCAGCCGGCCTTGTGGCCCATGATCTCGGCCACGATGATGCGGTGGTGGCTGTGCGCGGTGGAATGGAGCCGGTCGATGGTCTCGGTCGCGATGTTCAGCGCGGTGTCGAAGCCGATGGTCGAGTCGGTGTGCGCGACGTCGTTGTCGATCGTCTTCGGCAGTGAGACGATGTTGAGCCCCTTCTCGACCAGACGCTGCGCATTCTTGTGCGTGCCGCCGCCGCCGATGCAGACGAGGGCGTCGAGTTTGTGGCGCTTGTAGGTGGCGACGATCTGCGGGCGGAGGTCCCGGATGCCGTCCGGCGTCTCGGCGCGGTGGGGTTTGAGCCGGCTGGTGCCGAGGAACGTGCCGCCGTGGGTGAGGATGCCCGCAAGGGCGCCTTTCTTGAGCGCGATGGCGCGGTCGTCGATGAGGCCCTGGAAGCCGTCGCGAAAGCCGATCACTTCCCAGCCGTAGGTGCCGATCGCGGCCTTGCCCACGGCACGGATCGCGGCGTTGAGCCCGGGGCTGTCGCCGCCGGCGGTGAGGATGCCGATTCGCTTCTTCGTGCGTTTCATCGGAGCGCGGTGCTGCCCGCGATGAAAGCAAGCCCGCGCCGGCGCGGCGAGCGCCGAGCTTGAACGCGGCGCGAGATTTCACACAGACGCGACCCGTGCGGGTCGCGTCACCGGCGGGTCGCGGAACCTGGAAAAGCCCCGGCGGCGGCGCGTCCGGACCGGGCCGGGCGTGTCAGGCGCGAGCGGCGGCCTTGCCCGAGGCGGGCGGCGCCGGGGGCGGCGTCGTCGGCCGGGAGAACTGGCTGCGCCAGTACTTCAGCGGAATCGCCGCGAGGAGCATCATGATCAGCTGGCTCGTGCCGAAGAGGAGCAGGTTGGTGAAGCTGTCCTTGTTGAACCCGTAGTTGTGCAGGCCGACGCCGAGGAGGTTGGTGCCGAAGAACGACCAGGAGGTGACGATGTTGCCGGCCACGCACATCACGGCCATGCCGCGCTCGCGGATATAGCCGCCCCAGCGCGCGTGCAGGATGATCGCACACCAGAGCACGATGAGCGC
>JACSRI010000230.1 GCA_014879845.1 Opitutaceae bacterium | reverse complement strand
GTCGAGATCGACTCCGACCTGGCCGACTCCTCGCGCTCGGTCATCCTCGACCAGGTGACCAACGGCATCGCCGTGCGCATGGCCGTGCTCTTCCTCTGCGCCGGCTGCTCGCCCAGCTCCGTGCTGCAGGCCACCGAGGCCGCGCACGCGAGCCCGGAGTGATTGTGAACATACCCGACCTTGTCACAGAGTTCACAGAGGAGACACAGAGGCCACAGAGAACGACCATCATAAACCTCCCGCACTCTGTGATCTCTGTGGCCCCGCTGTGACCTCTGTGGCCAGTCTGCTGTCCGACCTTCAATTTTCCCACCATGCCTGAGATTCTCTGGATCAAGAACGGTCGCGTGATCGACCCCGCCGCCGGTCGCGACGCCACCGGCGACGTGTATTCGGTCGATGGCCACATCGTGGCCTCGCTCAGCGCCGAGCAGAAGACCGCGGCCCGCGTGATCGACGCCACCGGCATGGTCGTGTGCCCGGGCCTCGTCGACATCCACGTGCACCTGCGCGAGCCCGGCCAGACACACAAGGAGACGATCCAGACTGGCTCCTTCGCCGCCGCGGCCGGCGGGTTTACCACGATCGTGTGCATGCCGAACACCTCGCCCCCGGCCGACAACGCCGGCACGATCCAGTACATCGTCGACGCGATCAAGCGCGAGGCCCTCGTCCACGTCTACCCGACCGGCTGCATCACCCTCGGCATGAAGGGCGAGGCGCTCGCCGGCATAGGTTCGCTCAAGCGCGCCGGCGTCATCGCGATCACCGACGACGGCATGTGCGTGCAGAACAACGAGCTCATGCGCCGAGCCGTCGAGTACGCCAACATGTTCGGCCTGCCGGTGATGGATCATTGCCAGGATGAGGCGCTGACCAAGGGTGCAGTCATGAACGAGGGCCTGGTCTCGCTGCGCCTCGGCCTGCGCGGCTGGCCCGCCGCCGCCGAGGACATCATCGTCTCCCGCAACGTCATCCTCGCCACGCACACCGGCGGGCACATCCACCTCCAGCACATGAGCTCGGGCACGGCCGTCGAGATCGTGCGCCGCGCCAAGCAGCGCAAGGTCAACGTCACCTGCGAGGCCTCGCCGCACCACATCGCCCTGACCGACGAGTCGGTCATCGGCTACGACACCAACTTCAAGATGAACCCGCCCCTGCGCACGGAGGCGGACCGCCGCACGATCATCGAGGGCCTGAAGGACGGCACGATCGACTGCATCGCCACCGACCATGCGCCGCACACGAACTACGAAAAGGACAAGGAGTTCGACTACGCGCCCTTCGGTATCATCGGCCTGGAGACAGCGCTGCCCGTGACGCTCGAGATCCTGCACCGCCAGGAGAAGATGCCGCTCAAGGACGTGCTCGCGCTGATGACCCACAAGCCCGCGCAGATCGTGAAGCTCCCCGCCGGCACGCTTGCCCCGGGCGCGATGGCCGACATCTGCGTCTTCCACCCGGAGGAGAAGTGGACGGTCGAGGCCGCGGCGCTGCAAAGCAAGTCCGCCAACTCGCCCTGGCTCGGCAAGGAGATGCGCGGCCGCGTACGCTACACCGTCGTCGCCGGGCGCGTGGTCATCGATGACTGCCGGTTGATGCGCTGACACCGCTTCGCCGTCGGCCGCAATGAAGAGGCCACCGTCTCCACGAATCTGACACCACCCATCGCTCTGCATGCACGTTCGCCCCGCGGTCTGCGCGCTGTTTCTCCTCCTGAACCTCGCGCTGGGGTCCGGCGCTCGCGCCGGCGCGGACAAGACGCCAGCCGACCAGGCACCGCAGCTGATCTCCACCGAAGGTGGCGGGGCGCGTTGGAAGAACACGAAGGAGCTGCGGCGCTGGGCCGCCCAGGGTGATCCGCAGGCGTGCTTTGAGCTGGGCACGCGCATGGTCTTCGGCGATGGCGAGGTCGCCGTCGATCTGACCGAGGCCCACGCGCTGTTGTCCAAGGCGGCGGAAGGCGGCATCGCCGATGCCCACTTCCGCCTCGGCAAACTCTACCATGACGGCATGGGCGTGGCCCGCGACTATGCCAAGGCACTCGAGCACTACACCGCCGCGGCGCGCCTGGGCGTGCCCGAGGCGCAGCACAACATAGGAGCGATGCTGGTGAGCGCGCGGGGCGTGAAACGAAATTACATCGAAGGCCTCGCCTGGCTGCTTGTCGCCGAACAGGGCGGAGCCGACTCCGACGCCAGCCAGCAGGTGCGCGCCAGGTTGGCCCGGCGTCCCGAAGATATCCGCGCCGCCGAACGACGTGCCGATGAGATCCGTGCCGACCTGCCCCACGCCGTCGTCCACGGCGACGGTCCAGCAGGACCCCCGAGCCCTCCCGTCGTCACACGCCCCTCCACCCCGGCTACGCCGCCGAAAGTCGAGCTTCCGACCGTGCAGCCGGCGATCACGCCGCCCGCGATCGAACCCATCGCACCACCGCAGATCACCGTTCCGATCGATCCGTCGGCGACCCGATCGCCCTGATCGGCCGGCCGGAAAAGTCAGTCACCCGTCGCCCGCAACGTCCCCTGTCGAAACGGGCCTCACGGGCCCCCGCGGCGACCGCCGAACTCGCCTGGCGACGGTCCGCCCGGCCCGCCGCCGATGAATGGCACGTCAGGATTGCGCAGGCGCACGTTCAGCTGCGCCTGGGTTTGTTCATACTGCTCGATCTGCCGCGCGACGAGCGCCTCGAGTTGCGCTTGCGAGAGGAACTCCCGGGCCTGCGTGAGCACGGCCTCGTTCTGCGCGCGCAGGGTCGCGAGCTGCGTGTCGACGGCCTGCTGCGTGAGCGTTTCGCGGCGCCAGCCCGCGCTGGTACTGACAGGATGTTCCTGCGCGGCCGACTGCATGGCGGCGACCAGCCGGTCGCCGGCCTCGGTGCTGAGCGGCACACCCGCATAGCTGGCGCGGCGGGCCACGTCGCTCACCGCCTGCCGCATCGGCTGGCTGCGCTGGTAGTCGTCGATCACGCCCACGCCGTCGGGCCCGAGCAGGGCGTTGATGCCGCTCTCGATTGACTGCATCCGTGTGTCCGCTGTCGTGCGCGCGGCCGCGCGGGCCGCGTCGTCGCCGGCGACTCGCGCCGCCATCTCGCCCTCCAGGCGCGCCATCTGCCGCTCCGCCAGCAACGAGCGCAACATGTCGGCCTGGTCCTCGTTGAGCCCGAGCTTGACGAAGAGGTCACCGTAGACGCGGTCGACCTCGCTCTTCATGCGGCCAAGCATGGCGGCGCGCGCCTCCGGGTCGTTGGCGAGGCGGCCGGCCATCTCGGCCATGCGGGCGCGGCGCTCGTCGCGCCGCGCACCTGCGCCTGGCGGCGGGCCGGCCTGTTCCTCCGGCGGCGCAGGCGGCGCCTCTTCGCGCCCTGGGGCCGCGGCGGCGACCGTCGGGTTTGCCGCCTGGATATCCGCCGCTTGGGAGGCCGGTGACGCAGCCTCCGAACTGGCCGTGAGCAGTTGCCGGCGCAGCTCATCGTTCTCGAGATAGTAGTGCACCGCCGTGGCGGACGCGGCGACGGCGAGCAGGGTAAGCACGCCGAAGGCGATGCGGGTGTTTTTCATGGGTAGGGACTACGCCGACGCGGCGGCACGAGCGCGCGCAAGAGTGACGCAGTTATACCACCTCGGGTTACCCGGGCGGAAGGGCCGCGGACCCGCCAATACCCCGTTTCGTCACCTCGAAATGTCGGTCCGCATGAGCACGTGGTGCCCGCGATCGCTCAGGGCCCGCGCCGCGAGGTCCATGTCCTCAACATTGAGCGCCAGCGCCGCGCGTTCGCGCGGCCGGAAGATAAACGGATAGATGTAGTGGATGTTGATCTCCGCCGCGAGGAGCACGGAGAGCACGGCGTTGAGGTCGCCCTCGTTTGCCATCTCGACGACGAGCAGTTCACTCTCGTTGAAGGGGAAGCCGTGCTCGCGCAGCAGGCGCGCGGCGCTGTCCGGATCGTCGACCACCACGCGGATGATCGCGCTGTCCGTCGTATCCATCGTCGTGAGCGCCATCACGTGGATGTCGTGCGTGCGCAGGAGGTTCACCACCTCGTTGAGTCGGCCCACCTTGTTCTCGGTGAAGATGGAGAACTGCTTTACCGGCTCGCGGCGGGGAGACTGGGTGGTGCTGGAGGCCATGGCGTGAACGCCGAGCATGCGCGTTCACCCGGGGAGGTCAAAGCCGCTGTGCGGCCCCCCGGAGTCGCGATGCGACTGAGAGGGACCGCCTACCTTGCGCCGCCCGCTCGCGGGCGTCCTCCGACGACACGATGTCCGTGCGCGACACAGGTCGGATCACCTACCGGAGCCGCACCATCACACGGTCTCTTGTCAAACGAGCCCACGACAAATCCGCGGACTTTTTCAGGCGCGCCGCCGGGCAAAACCTCTTGAGGGCAGGTGCGCGCCCGCTAAGCTCGCCGCCATGAGAGGCGACCCGATTCTGTACGTTCGTCGAGGTTGTCCGTGGTGCCGCGAGGCGCTGGCATTCTTCTCGAGCCACGGAGCCTCCCTCGAGATTCGCGATGTCGACCAGGATCACAACCACCTGCAAAGCCTGCTCGAGGTGAGCGGCCAGGCGCAGACGCCGACGTTCGAATGCGGCGACTTCATCGTGAGCGACTTCAGCGTGGACGAGTTTCTCGACGAGTTGCAGGAGCGGCCCGACATCCAGGCCCAGCTCGGCATCGCCGACGACAGCCACATCGCGTGAGCCGCGCGGCGGCTTGCGGGCGAGAGGAGGCCCCCGCGGCCAACGCTGCGCTCACGCATCCGAGGGAAGGATGCCGGTCGCGCCCGCAAACTGAAAAGGCTCGCTGACCCGGTCGCCTCTGCGAGACTGCCGCCCACCGCGCACCCATGACCGAACCTGCGGCCCCCTTCCTCTCGTCCGCCCAGAAACGCGTGATCGGCTTCGCCCTCGGCCTCGGCGCCTTCATGGTGTCGATCGCGCTGCTCGTCATCCTCGTCCTCGCGCTCGGCCGCGTCATCGGCGCGTTCTCCGCCGTGATCTGGCCCCTGGCCGCCGCGGGAATCCTCGCGATGATCCTGCGGCCCGTGGTCGGACTCTTCGAGCACCGCCTCAAGCTCTCCCGCGTGACCAGCACGGTCGTGCTCTACGCCCTGGTCACGGTCGTCTTCCTCGGTTTCCTGCTGCTCTTCGTGCCGTCGCTCGTGCGCCAGCTGGTCGACTTCATCAACGCCGCGCCGGAGCTGTGGAATCGCGCGGTCACCCACATCCAGGAGAAGTATCCAGAGTGGTCCGACTTGTATGCGCGCGCCATGACCAACGAGACCCTGCGCGGCATCATCGACGGCACGCTCACGCAGCTCCGCAGCCTCGCCCTGGCCGTGCTGCCCAATCTCAAGGCCGCCGGCGGCACGGTGCTGGGCGTGGTCGGGTTCTTCGCCAACCTCGCGATCGTGCCGGTCTACCTGTTCTTCTTCCTGCAGTCGGACGAGGACCCCACGCACTCCCTGCGCGACAACCTGCCGTTCCTCAAGGACGAGACCCGCAAGGACGTGATCTTCCTCGTGAGCGAGTTCATCAGCATCGTGGTGGCGTTCTTCCGCGGCCAGCTGGTGATCGGGCTGATCATGGGCGTGCTGCTCGCCTTCGGCTTCTGGGCCGTGGGCCTGCAATTCGGCTTCGTGCTCGGGCTCACGATCGGCCTGCTCAACGTCATCCCCTACCTCGGCACGATCCTCGGCCTGAGTGCGGTGCTGCCGATGGCGTATTTCCAGAACGAGGGCGGGCTGCTCACGGTCGCGCTCTGCCTCGGCGTGTTCGTGCTCGTGCAGTTGATAGAAGGATACGTGCTCACCCCGCGCATCATGGGCAAGCAGACCGGCCTGCATCCCGTGGCGATCATCATCGCGATCTTCTTCTGGGGCTCCGCGCTCGACGGCATCCTCGGCATGGTGCTGGCCATCCCGCTCACGGCGTTCCTGGTCACGGCCTGGCGCCTGGCGAAACGCAAGTACGTCCGCCAGCTCGTCTAGCGCGCACGCCCGACCAGCCCCGATGGCCTGGACCGTCGAGAGTTCGCGCGGCGGCGGCATCTTCCTGCCACAGATCGGGTGGCACCTCGACGCCCACGAGCGCGCGGACGCGAGTTTTGTCTCGCACGCGCACAGCGATCATCTCGGGCGGCACCGCACGGTCCTGTGCACCGGCCCGACGGCGCGGCTCATGGCCGCACGCCTGCCGGGCCGGCGGGAGACGATCGTGTTGCCCTACGACGAGAGCTGGCCGATCACGCCCGAGGCGCGCGCGACGCTGTATCCAGCCGGCCACATCCTCGGCTCCGCCCAGGTGCTGGTCGAAAATGCCCAGGGCCGGTTGCTCTACACCGGCGACTTCAAACTCCGCCCCGGGCTCTCGGCCGAACCCTGCCGCGTGCCGCCGGGTGGCGCGGACGTGCTCATCATGGAGACGACCTTCGGCAAGCCGCGCTACCGTTTCCCGCCGGACGAGTCGGTCGCGGCGGACATCGTGGATTTCTGCCGGCGCGCGATCGACGAGCGAGCCGTGCCGTTGCTCTTCTGCTACAGCCTGGGCAAGAGCCAGGAGGTCCTGGCACGACTGGGCGAGAGTGGACTGCCGATCATGCTCCACGCGCAGACCGCGCGCATAACCGCGGTGTATGAAGCGTGCGGGATGCATTTTCCCGCGCATCGGCTCTTCGATCCGGACGAGGCGGCCGGGCACGTCGTGATCGGCCCGCCGCAGATCAACCGGTCGCCCGAGGTGCGCCGCATCCGCAGTCGTCGCACCGCCATGATCTCCGGCTGGGCGCTCGACCCGTGGACCATGCCGAGGCACCGCTACGACGCGGCCTTTCCGCTCTCCGACCATGCCGACTACGACGACCTGGTTCGCTTCGTCGCAGCGGTGCGTCCCCGGCTCGTCTACACCGTGCACGGATTCGCCGCGGAGTTCGCCCGCGACCTGCGGGAACGCGGGATCGAGGCCTGGGCCCTGGGCCGCGAAAACCAGCTCGACCTCGGTCTTTTCGGCTAACACCCAGCCCTCGAGTCGGTTGCGCACCGGGCAGGCGCGACTGAGGCGGTGACGCGTCCCCCGCATTTCGGCTGGCGGGAACATGTCCTTCCCGCCGAGACTCCCATCCAGGTCCAACCAAGTGAACACGCCGATGCTCCTGCGCCTCCGCTTCTCGATCGCCGCTTGCCTCGCCGGCCTCTGCCTCAGCGCGGCCTGTCGCGCGGACGGCGAATCCTCCGCTGATCTCCCGACACCCAACGCCGCTCCCATCGTGCCACCCGCCGCCTCCTTCCTTCGCCCAGGCGAGACCGTCGTGCTGCGGCTCAGCTACGGCTTGATCACCAACGGCGGTGAGACGCGTTTCGAGACGACCCCGGAGGACTCGCCCGACGGGCCCCGCCTGCGCGTGAAGGTGTCCACGACATCGAAGGGCCTCGTCGAGACCTTCTATCCACTTCGCAACTACTCGGAGTCGCTCATCGACGCGGTCAACGCGCGTCCGCTGCTCATCACGACCGAGGGCAAGGAAGGCAGCCGCACGACCAGGCAAACCACGGTCTTCGACTACGAGAAGGGCATCGTTGAGCACACCGACCACATCCGCCCGAAACGCAGCGGCACGGCCACGCTTCCGAAGGATCCCGTGTTCGACCTCATGGTCACGATGATGCAGGCACGCACGTGGAACATGCGCGCCGGCGAAAAACGCACGGTGGTGTGCTCCTTTGCCGACGAGTTCTACACCCTCGAGGTCACTGCGCTCGAGGAGGACGAGATCAAGACGCCCGCCGGCAAGTTCAACGTCATCGTGCTCGAGCCGAAGCAGGTCGGCGAACTGAAGGGCTTCTTCAAGAAGGGTGGCTCGATGAAGTTCTACATCTCGCGTGGCAAGCGCCCCCAACTCGTCCGCCTGGATATGAAAACCAAAGTCGGCACGATCGTCGCAGCGCTGAGCGAGGAGACGTTCGCGGACGAGAAGGCGTCGACGAAGCCGTAGGCGCCCGGATCCGCCCGACGCGGGTCCCGACTCCCGCACCGGGCTAGCGCTTGGCGCGTCTGGCCCGAGCTTCGCCCGGTGCGCGAAGCACAAACCGCCACGGCTTGCCCGACCACTCGGGGCCGGCGTAGTCGACGCCGATGCGCGGTGTCGCCGCGACGTCGCCCGATTCCACCGGGACGTCGCGCTCCTCGATCCAGAGTCCAGTCGTCCGCGTCGCCGGCAGGTGGTTGAAGCGGCGATCGATTCTCAGCGCACGTGTGAGTCTTCCCGGACCCTCGATCCCCTCGACCCCACGGATCAACACCGCCGCCGGATAATCCGCAGGACCGGTCACGAGATTGAGCATCTCGTGCACGCCGTAGCAAAGATACACATACCAAAAACCGGCCGGGCCGAACATCACGGCGTTGCGCGGCGTCCGTCCGCGGCTGGCGTGGGACGCACGGTCGTGCGGGCCACAATACGCCTCGACCTCCGTGATCCGCAGCGCCCGACGGCCTTCCGACCCGCCCACGACGAGCCTGCACCCGAGCAGGCGGCGCGCGATCGCGGCGGTATCCCGACCCGCCCACGCCTCGGCTGTCAACACACGTGCCATGGCGCCGAGGTTTCGCGCGGCGCGGCTGTCGCGCGACGGAAAAGTTGCACGATCGGACGCAGGCCATCGGGCCGGCCCTGCCCGAACACGGGCATGACCGGACAGGCAACGACGCCGGGCCGATGTGCTCCCCATGGGCGCGACGCGCGCGTGCGTGCAAAAGCCGTTGCGCCGAGGGCGCACCCGACGCAGCCTCGGCCCACTCCCCGTGGCGCGTTCGCGCCGTCTGCGCGCGCGAACGTTCGTCCCCCACCTCCACAGCCCACGCAGCCAAGACCACGAACGAATCCCATGTCCGACCTGACCCTGTTTTACGCGACCAACCGCAAACACGAAGGCGCCAATCGCTGGCGCCCCAAGCGCTACGGCAAATCGTTCAGCGCCGACGGCATGGAGAATCTGCGCTTCGGACGCCTCACGGTGAAAGCCGACGACGCAAAGCTCCGGGCCGCGATGGCTTCATCCAGCGCCGGCGGTCCCGTCAACGGCGGCGCCCTCGGCTCCTACCTCACCGGACTCGCCAAGAAGGCCGACATCCGCGCTTATGCGGAAAAGATCGATCCCACGCTCTCCGAGGACGGCCAGCCCAACATCGCGCTCGGCTCCGCGGGCTTCTTCGCCGACCTGCAGCAGGTCATGATGGGCGGTACGGATACGGTGATCTTCATCCACGGTTTCAACGTCTCCTGGGAGAGCGCCGTCGGCTCGGCCCTCGCCCTGCAGGTCGCGCTCAACCGCGCCGACGGCGCGGACCCGGCGCAGAAGGTCAACGTCGTGCTCTTCTCCTGGCCGTCCGACGGCATGGCCCTGCCGCTCGTCTCCTACAAGTCCGACCGCACCGAAGCCTCCGGCTCCGGCTACGCCGTCGGCCGCGCCTTCCTCAAGCTGCGCGATTTCCTCGCCGGCCTGCGCGACCGCGCCACCGGCGCCGTGCTCTGCGGCCAGGACATCCACATCGCCTGCCACTCCATGGGCAACTTCGTCCTGCAAAACGCGCTCTCCCGCATGGACGACCACACGCCGGGCAACGCCCTGCCCCGCCTCTTCGAGCACGTCTTCCTCTGCGCCCCCGACGTCGATGACTCCGTCCTCGAGCCCGGCCAGCCGCTCGGCCGCGTGCACGAGATCGCACGCTGCGTGACCGTGTACCACAACCGTGGAGACAAGGCTATGTACATCTCCGACTACACCAAGGGCAACCCAGAGCGCCTCGGCACCAATGGCGCCGCCCGCCCGGCCGCGCTGCACAACAAGATCCACCAGGTCGACTGCACGCCGGTGGCCGGGATCGACAACGACTGGGTGCAGCACAGCTACTACTCCTCCGGCCTGACGAACCTGGACATCCGCCACAGTATCGAGGGCCTCGCGCTCAACGATCCGCGACGCAGCCGCCGCCCGAAGGGCGACATGCCCAACGTCTGGGAGATCCCGGCCAAGGGCTGAGCAGGAAGCCGACAACCACCGCACGCCCGCGCAACCGCCGAAGCGTCATCGCCTTCGCGTCTCCGAGGCAGGGATGCCTCGGGGATACGACGCAGGCACGTCGACCAAGATGAGAGCCTGACCGGAGCAGTCGGAGTGAACCACATCGCGCTTCTGTCGTCCGGCACAAGGCGCTGATTGCACAGATACCACGGATACAGAAGTTCGAATCCGAAAGGTCGGGACAAGCGTGTCACCATCCCGGAGATCCAGTCTCTCACCGCATCCTCGCGGCCTCCCCACTCCAAATCTCTTCAGCACTACTTCACCTCGAGGACAACGCTCTCGGAGTGGCTGTTGAACTCCGGCGCATACATGCACTGGATCTCCGCGATGCCGCTCTGGTAGTTGCCGCGCAACTGCACGCGCGTGGAATACTCGAAGACGTAGGTTCCCTTCGGCAGGTATTCGATGAAGAAGTGTGAGGCCGTGTCGCGCGTGCTCTCGTAGTAACCCAGGCCGTCCTGGTAGCGGAAGCGACTGAGGACGTTGACCGGCTCGGTGCCGCTGCCGCGCTGGTCCTTGAGGTGCACGTATTCCATATCGCGGTCGGTGCGAAGTTCGATCCGCACGACGAGTTCGTCGCCGACCGCGATGGCCCCGCTCACGGGCCGCAGCACCGGGCCCTTGTCCGTCGTCTCCTTCACCCAGAGCGTCTTTTTCAGCTTGAGCGGCGTGGCCTCGTGCGGTGTCACCTTCGCCATGTCCTCGAGGTACTGCCAGTGCACGCTGCCCCAGCTCACGCCCTCGTCGGTCTTGGTCACGGTGACGCGTCCCATCTCCGGCCGGATCTCGCCGCGCACGAACTTCTGCTCGTAGAAGCCGGTGCCCGCTTCGACCTTCTCCGGCTTGATCGTCTCGCCGCCGAGCGCCACCTCGACGAGCGCGTCGCTCGCCAGCAGGTTTCTCCCACGCAGGAGCAGCGCGTAGACGGCGTCGGCCGTGGCCTTGGTCGTCTTCCAGTCCTGGGTCTGCTTCTGCTTGAGCAACCAGACCTGCATCGCCTCCACAGCGACGGCGTCCTGTGCCACCTCGGCGAAAGCCTCGATCATCGTGGCCTGGGTTTCGATGGGCGCGCGGTACCACCACCAGCTCGCCTCGGTGTCGCGCCAGAACATGCCGAGTTCGTCGTTCGAGACGCTCCGCTCCTGGAGCGAGCGTAGGATGGCCCGCGGCGTCTCCGTGTCGCCAAACCGCTGCAGCGCGATGGCCGCCTGCGCCTGGCACATGCGGCAGTCCGTCTTCAGCCAGTGGCGACCCGCCTGTCGCTGGAAATACTCGACCGCCTCGCGATGCGCGCCGTCGATCGGCTGGTCGCGCAGGAAGAAACTGCGCCCATAGAGATAGATGCAGTCCACATGCGCGGGCACATAGTCGTCACGGTGCTCGGGCCGGATGTCGCGGTAGCGGCGATCCATCCACGCATCGAGGCCGCTGAGCGCACGCACGGCCGGCGCGACATCGATCGCGGCGCCGAGCTGGCGCAGGCGGCCGAAGCCGGTCGTAATGTAGAGGCTGATGTATTCGCTCGGGCGCCCGCCCGGGAACCACGGCCAGAGGCCGTCCTCGAGCTGACGCTCCGCGAGCTTTTGCAGCGTGCGCGTCGCGTCCTCATCCAGGCGGTTGTCGTCGAAGAGAAGTCCGACGTTGCGCCGCGCCTGGCTCTCGCCCGCGCCATCGCGCAGCCACGGTGTCTCCTCAAGCATGACGGACTTCAGGTCCTGGCTTTTCTCGAGGGGGCTGTCGAGCGCCGGCGTGTTTTTCCACAGATCGAAGATGCGCCGGATCTTCGGGTCGGACCCGGCGATGTGGCGCGCGAGCGTGTTCGCATAGTAGCGGTTGAAGATCTGTTCACTGCACTCGTACGGATACTCCATCAGGTACGGCAGCGCCATCACCGCATACCAGGCGGGCTGCGAGACCATCTGCACGGTCAATGACTGGTGGCGCAGCGTGGTCGAGCCGCCGGACTCCACGAGTTTTTTGAGCTCGAACTCCCGCGTGCCCTTGCCGCGCACGGGGAGCGGAAGCGATTCGGTCACGAGTATCCGCCGGCTGAGCACAGGCAGGAATCCCTCCTCGCCGTCACTCACGGACGCCGAGGCGCCGACGGCCTTGCAGGTAAGGAAACCCATGCCGTCGGGGACCGTCACGCGCCAGGAATAGCTGCGCGATTGCTTGGCCGGCACGTCGAAGGCCCGCTCGGCCGAGTCATTGCCGAGCGCGGCGTCGACTGGCGCAAGCGTGGCCGCATCAGCGAAGGTGAGTTTCACCCGGCCGGTCTGGGGCGCGTCGGACTGGTTGCTCACCTTGACGGTGAACTCGATCGCATCGCCCTCGCGGACAAAGCGCGGCGGGTTCGGCTCGACCATGAGGTCCTTCGCCGTGACCGCGCGCCCCTCGAGATACCCGGCGCGCAACTGCGCGTCGTGGGCGAACCCGAGAAAGCGCCACTCCGTCAGCGCCTCCGGCATGGTGAAGGTCATGCGCACCGTGCCGTCCTGGCCCGAGGTGAGGTGCGGGAAGAAGAAGGCGGTCTCGTTGAGGTTTCGCCGGGCGGTGACTTGGGTGAGGTCGGCAGCCGGCTTCTCCAAGACTTCCTTGAATTTGCGCGCGGCCTCGCCCCCGATATCGCCGAATGCATCCGCGGCAACAAAGTCGGCTCGGTCTTCGGCGAGCGCCATCGCCGTCCCTTGCCGTGCGCCGGCAATGGAGAATTCCTGGAGCGTTACCACTTCCATACCCTCCGCTCCCGGCGCCGACGCCGCAGCGGCCGGCATCGCTCGCGCCATCATCCCCTTCTCAAATTCATAGAACCGCATGTTGGTCGTCAGCTCGGCTGGAAACGACCGATAGGTCCACACGGCGGCGCGCGTCTGCTGATACCAGCGATTCTCCAGCACCCGGAAGTCCAGGCGCTGGTTCTGGAAACTCATCTGCGAGCGAACGAACTCCCGCCGAAACACCGAGAACGCCTGCGCCCAGGAGTGCGCGAGATACTGGTCGAGCGACGCGTCATACAACGCCGCGACCATCTCGGCCGAGGCCCGTTCGGCGTCTGGACCGCCGACGATCGCGGTCCAGGTTTCCTTGGCCCCGGGCTCGAGCTTCGAACGGAAGCTCTCCCACTTCACCGTCAGTTGCTTGTTCGACCAGGGCACATCGATGACGCGCTGGACGAGGTAGGCCCGATTCTCGCGGACATAGGTGAGCCGCAGCGTGAGCCCACCGCGCATCTCCTCGGTGATCTTCTGCTCGATCACGGCCTGCGTGCGCCCGGCCTCGGTCCAGCCACTGCGAATCATCCGGCCGTCGCACTCGAGTTCCACGTAGGCACGACCCGACTCGTATCCAGTTCCCCACAGCACCGTGAGGTCCTGGCCGGGTTCGACCGTCCACGTTGGCGCAGCGACGACCTGCGCCACCTTGACCGGCAGCGCGCGTGCGGCCGGGTCGACGACGCGGATGGTCTGCCGCGCGGTCACCGGCTTGCCGAAACGATCCTTCGTCTCGAGCGACGCGCGGTAGATGCCGGGCTGAAGGCGCGCCTCGAGTTTGGCCACACCCGTCGCGCCCGTCTCGAAGGGCAGCGTCGCGGCCTTGGCCCCGAGTGTCCAGGAATCCGGGTTTGAGGGGTCGATCGGCGGTTCCTCGTCGCCGCTCCGCCACCAGAAACGCTCTCGCTGCAGCGGAGTTCGCTGGACCCGCTCGGGCTGCACGAGCGCGTGGATGGTCAACGTGCCCTCGGCGGCCTGGGGCTCGCCGTCGAGCGAGGTGGTGCGGAGCGAAATCACCACGGGCTTGTCCGGAACCTGCCACTCGTCGGTGGCGAGCGATGCGGCGAGGGCGGTGTAACCCGCACGCACGGCGCGCTCGGACGAGCGCGTCTCGCCCGTCGTGTCGGTGACATCCGCGTGTAGGGTGTAGGTGAAAACCGGCTCGTTCTTTTCCGGAACCGACCGGTCCGGCACGGCCTCGAACCGCACCTCGAAGGTGCCATCCGCGGCGGTGACGGCGCGTCCGTGCGCGACCGCCTTGCTCGCGGGCGGTTGCCACCACCAGCACCAGCCGGGCAGGCGCACGCTGCGCTCGACGCGCCACGCGACCGCGGCGCCTCCGATCGACGCACCCGTGTAGGCCGTGGCCGTGCCCTTGAGCACGACCGCTGCGCCGAGCCGCGGCGCCTCGTCCGGTGCCTCCAGCTCGACCTGGAACTTCGGGCGCTTGTATTCCTCGACGCTGAATGAGACGCTGCTCGGCCGGTTCAGCACCTGGATGGACATGCGTCCCATCAGCCGGTCGCGCGGCGCGGTGAACACACCCGAAAAAGAGCCGTATTCGTTGGTGCGATGCGTCGCGCGGGCGATCTCCTTGCCGTTGGGGTCCTTGAACACGACCGTCAGGTCGAGTCGATCGAGGGCGGAGTACTTGGCGGCCTTCTGGTCGTAGCGCACCGACACGCCCTTGTAATGGATCGACTGGCCCGGCCGGTAGAGGGCGCGGTCAGTGAAGAAGACGGTCTGCGTATCCGTGCGTTCGGGATCGCGCCCGTCGCGCGCCCAGACCTCGCTGGCGCTCGAGACCGCGCGCCCGGCATGCTCAGCCACGAGGATGAGGCCGTCACCGCCGCTGGCCCAGTCGAAGCGGCCCTCGCGATCGGTCGCCACGCGCCCCTGCGGGCGGTAGCGGCCCTCGCGGTCGCGCGACCAGACCTGCACCTGGGCGCCGGTCACCGGCTCGCCGCTCTGCGCCTCCAGCACAAAACCGCGCAGCGGCGACCCGTCCGTGCGCGTCTGGGTGACGAGTGCCAGTTCGCTCACCCACACGTACGCGACGCTCAGCTGATTGTCGTCCTCGTCGAAAGCTGCGTCGTGGCTTGCGAGGACGCCATAGAATCCCGGGCGCAGGCCCCGGGGCACGGCCACGCCGTGCGCGCGTTCCGCGAAGTCGGCAGTCGCCGGCAGATCCGCACTCCAGGCGAGCGCAGGCTCCGCCGCGCGCAACTCGCGGCGTCGATCGCCGTCGAAATTGCCGAGACCCCAGCGCGAGCGGCGAAGGTAGGATTCAAACTCAAGCGGCACGGCGCGAAAGTAGACCTGCGCGACATTGCGGTAGTGCACGGTGATCTCCGCCGCGGCATCCCACACGCCTTCCGTCTCGATGCGCGCGGACTTCGCTTCGATCTGCCCGATGAGGTTCTCGCTCTCGGCGGCGGCGTAGGTGTGCCGGTCCCTGGCCACGATGCGCCGGGCGAGCTCGTGGGCGCGTACGAGGTCGCCCTCGCCGTGCAGCACGTAGGCGAGACTGAGGAGCACGCGCCCCTCGATCTCATGTCCGGCCGCCTCGGCGGCCAGTCTCTCGAGCGCGGCCTTGTAGCGCGTGTCCTTGTCCTCGCCCGTGGCGTGGTTGGAGCCGAAGCGCAGGCGCGCGAGATCGGCGTCGAGGTAGGCCGCGCGATCGGCTTCGGCCGCGTGGGCGCGCAGGAGTTTCTGAAACAACTGCACGGCTCTCAGGATCGGCGAGGACGCATCCCCCGAAGGCGGCTGCCAGGCGGCAAACTCCGCGGCGGGTCCGAAGATCGGCGACGCGACGGCATCGAGTTCGAAGGTGTCCTCGGCCTGCAGCGCGCCCTGCTCGCCGGCCTGGTAGAACTCGAGCGCCTCATAGGCGAGGAAGTCCCAGAGCGTCGGCCGGTAGAGATCCGAGGCGGTGCCGCGCTCGAGCAGGCCATCGTATTCAGCGATCGGAGTCGCACGCAAAGCCTGCTCATCGGCCAGCGCCGCGGTGAAGTGGCGGTCGATCTCCGCGAGGATGCGGGCCAGGTCCCACGTCTGGATGTCCGAGCCCGGCTCGGCCGCCGTCTGGGTGCGCTGCATGAAGCGCCAGCGGTTCTGCTGGAAATAGTGCCAGTACCAATGCCCGAGGATCGCCTCCATCAGCGGCTTCATGGCCGGCGGGGCCTTCGCGACCTCGAACTCGAGGCGCATGATCTTCTCCTCGGGCTTGTTGCCCTCGATAGTGCCCTCGAGGACGATCTTGCGCCCGATCGCCCGGATCGCCTCCGGGTAGGCCTGGTCGGCCAGCGCGCCAGAGATGATCGGATCGAGCGCCTCGATCGCGGACTTCGGGAGGCCCTTGCGCACGGCCTCGTCGACGGCGCGCCATTGGATGTCGCGGGGACCGGCGAAGGAGGAGAACGACATGAGACAAAGTGCGAGCAGAGTCGCAAATAGCGGTTTCTTCATGGCAGAAGCAGACGCGAGGAGACTGCGGGTTCGAGAGGCATACGGTGGCGCAAATGATTCTACGCGGCGAACCGATTCCCCGCGTAACGGCTTGGTAACAAGGCCAGCCGAATCGCGCGGGGAAGTCGTCATGGCGCATCAGAAGATGTCAGGACCGGTAGCGCAGGCTTCCTGCTTGCCGGCTCGGTAGGTTCCGGAGGGCAGACTGGAAGCCTGCGCTACCGGGCGGAGTCGCGCGTCTTCCGCTCTTCGCTATTGGCCCGTCGGCGCCAGCCGCTCAGTCTCCAAGCCGTGAGTTCCGCGCCGTTCACGACGCCCACCACATCACCAGCATCCCCGCCATCCGCGGCGCGCCGCGCTTCCACGCTGCGGCGCAACATCGCGCTGTGCACGGGCGAGGGGCTCGTCGCCATGCCCATCGTCTTCATGACGCAACCGGGCAACTTCATCGTGGCGATGCTGCTCTCGCAGACCTTCCGGCTGCCGGAGACGCTGTTCGGCGTCATCGTGTCCCTGCCCTACTGGTGCAACGTCGTGCAGCTCTTCGTCGTGCCTTTCCTCACGCGCCGCTGGTCGCAGAAGGCGATCTCGCTCACGATCTCGTGGCTGCACCTGCTCGTGTGGATCGCACTCGCCTTCGCGCTCCCGCACATCCCGCTGGACGACGTCGGCCGCGCCGGGCGCTGGCTGTTCCTCTTCTTCGCACTCTCCGCGCTCTTCCATTCCGTCGTCGGCGTGGCGTGGACCTCCTGGGTGCAGGAGTGGGTGCCGGACCGGCTGCGCGGAAAATACTTCGGCCGCCGCAATCGCCTGCTGCAGATCTCGACCGTCATCTTCCTGCTCGGCGCGGGCGAAGCGCTCACCCAGCTCAATATCATCACACCCGTGCTCGGGTTCCAGGTGGTGATCGGCGTATCCGTGCTGCTGCGCATGTTCTCGATCCTGGCGCAGTACCGTATTCTGGCGACCAGCACGAGTCGCACGCACGAGGCCGGGCTGGATTTTCGCGAGCAGATCAAACTCATCCTCAAGAACCGCCCGCTGCTCTGGCTCTACGCCTTCGGCGCGGCATTTGGTTTTCTCACCAACGTCTTCGGGCCGTTCTTCAATGTCTTCCTCTACGACAGCATCGGCATGTCGATCGCGCAGGTCAGCATGCTGACCGTGATCTTCAACGTCACCGGCGCGATGGCGCTGCCGGCGTGGGGACAATTCACCGACCGCTATGGCAACCGTCCGTCGATGAACGTCGCGCTCGTGGCGTGGATGCTCCCCGGATTCCTCTGGGCGCTGCTGACGCCGGAGAACTCGTGGATGATCAAGTTCGTCTACGCCTCCGGCGGGATTTTCTCGGCGGGTTACCTGCTCGGCTCGTTCAACCTCCTGCTCAAGCTCGTGCCGCCCGAAGCGAAGACCGCAGCCATCTCGATCAACGTCGCGGTCACCTCGCTCGCTGCGGCTGTCGCGCCGATCCTCGGCGGCCTCATCCTCGACCACCTCTGGGATCGAGGCGTGGCGCGGCTCGACGGCTACCATGCGATGGCGATCGCCCACCACATCCTCGTGCTCTTCTCCGGCATCGTGCTGCTCAAGGTCGCCGAACCCAAGTCTTCGCCGCTGAGCCAGGTGGTCGGCGCGATGCGCTCCTACCGCCAGGTCTTCGCCCTGCTGGGAATGTCGTTCATGCTGAACTACGTGTTCACCAAGCAGCGGCGGGAGTGAGGCCGGAGCGTTTGAACCCCAGAAAGCACAGAGTCCAACTGAACCTGGCACCCGTGTCCACTGAACGAGCCCCCGCGTTCTCACAGCGAATTTCCCGCCTCTTTTCTCTGTGACCTCTGGGCCCACTGTGGTTCAGATTCTTTCACCGCCATGCCCCGCATCCTCACCCTTACCGCCAACCTTCTCGCCGAGACGACCTACACCTACGACGCCTGGGCCGAAGGCGCGACGCAGCGCGCGCGGGCGGAGTTTTTCCAGGTCGGTGGCAAGGGCATCAACGTCACGCGTTTGCTTGCGCGGCTCGGTCTCGACTCGGTGGCGCTCTATTTTCCCGGCGGCTCGACCGGCGAGCGCTGCGCCGGCTGGCTGCGCAAGCACGCCGTGCCAACCGAGCCGTTCGTTACGCCGCACGAGACGCGCACCGGTGCGGTCGTGCGCGCGCCCGGCCGGGCCGAGACGACGTTTCTCGGTCTGGACAATGTCATCGATGCGCGCGCGATCCTTGCCTGTGCCCGTTTTCTGGATGCACAGGAGCCCGGCACGATCCTGGCCGTGTGCGGGAGCATCCCCGCCTGGCAGGACAAGGCCTGGAAACCCCTCGGCGAGGCCATCCGACGGCTGGCCGCGCGCGGCCCGCTCACGGTCGACACCTACGGACCGCCGCTCGCCGAGCTCGTCTCGATGTCGGCGGCGCTGGTGAAGATCAACCGCAAGGAATTCGCCGGACTGGCCGGCGTGCCCCAGGCCGAGCTCACCGACGCGCGCATGGCCGACTTGCTGCCGACCATCGCGCGGGCGAGCACGGTGGCGCGCTGGGTCGTGACCGACGGCCCGAACACCGTGTGGCTGTATGAGACCGGCGCCGCCGCCGCGACGAGCATCGCCCCGCCGGCGATCGAGGAAGCCTCGCCCACCGGCAGCGGTGATGTGCTGCACGCGGGTACACTGTATGCGCTCTTCGAGCGCGGCGACTCGCTCGAGGCGGCCGTGCGTTTCGCCCTGCCGCTCGCGGCGGCCAACGCCGCGTCCGAGGGCGTGGCCGATTTCGATCTCACTCCGTTTGGATTCTGAGAGCCGGTTCCGAGTGGGTCACAGAGGGCACAGAGGAGACACAGAGCTCACGGAGCGCCGGCGAGACGCGCGATCGGCATCGCTCCCTCGACCACCACAAAAACAAAGGGAAGGTCGGCGGAACCGTCGACCCTCCCCTCTGTGATCTCTGCGCCTTCGCTGTGAACTCTGCGACCTGAGTTGTCCTCTCGCTCAGCCGGCGATGCCGAGCGGGCTGAAGATCACGTAGAGCACCAGCGTGGCGATGACCACGGCGATGCCGGCGACCTTCGCACCCGACGAGGCGGTGAGATCGAGCCGCGAGTTGACCTTGAACTCGACCGGCTGCGGCAGCGGCTTGGCCAGCGCGATGCCCCACATCACCGCGAGCACGGTGAAGAAGCACACGGCCATGGCGTCGAGGAACGCGATGTCGGTGTACTGATCGAGGCAGAAGTAGAGGATCGGATTGAGCACGAGGCCGACCACACCACAGATGCCGGGGCCGCGACGGTTCATGATGCCGAAGACGAAGACGGCGAGGATGCCCGGCGAGGCGTAGCCCTGGAACTGCTGGATGTATTTGAAGATGCTGCCGAACTTATCGAGGTTGGGCGCAAGCAGGCAGCCGATCACGGCGAACACACCCACCGCGATGCGGCCCGACTTCACCAGCCCGGCCTGCGTGGCGTTCGGGGAGATATAGCGCTGGTAGACGTCCATCGTGTAGATGGTCGAGGCCGCGTTCAGGATGGCGGCGAGCGAACTCACGATCGCGCCGAGCAACGCCGCGATGACGAAGCCGCGCCAGCCGCTGCCCTCGGGCAGGAGTTTCTTGATGAGGAGATTGAGCGCGGCGTCGTACTTGTATCCCTGGATCGAGTGCTTCTCCAGGCCCTGGACCTTGTCGAGGCGGGCGAGCAGTTCGGCGCGATCGCTTCCGGAGAGCGCGTGGCCGGTGAGGTCGTCGACCTTGCCGCCGGCGGCCGCGAGCACGGCGAGGTTGTGCGCCTGCACGGCTGCGGCCTGGTCGGCGTTGAGGCGCGTCCACTGGTGGCCGACCTCGAAGTAGACCTTGGACTCAGGCTTGCCGAGGTGCGTCTCGTAGGCGGTCCACTCAGCCGCGTTCTTCCGGCGATCGATGTCGGCGAGGTCCTTGCTGAAGAGGTTGAAGGCCAGCACGCCGGGGATGACGATGACGAACGGGATGACCAGTTTCATCGCCGCGGCGAAAACGATGCCCTTCTGCCCCTGGCGCAGTGAGGCCGAGCCGAGCACGCGCTGGGTGATGTACTGATTGAGGCCCCAATAGTAGAAGTTCGGGATCCACAGGCCGATAAGCAGCGCGGTCCAGGGGATGTTCTTGTCCTCGCGCGGGAGGATCATCGACAGCTTGTCGGGATTGAGGGCGACGAGCTTGGCCATGCCGCTGGCCGTGTCCGCGACATCCTTCGGGTTGGCCGAACCTGCCGTCAACTCGGCGACGGGTGTGGCCCCCATCTTGGTGAGCGCGAAATAGGCGATAACGGCGCCGCCGAGGATGAGCGCGATGCCCTGGATGAGATCGGCCCAGGCGGAGGCGTTGAGTCCACCGGCCGCGATGTAGACCGCGGCCATCATGCCGATGATCCAGCACCATGTCGTGAGGCTGAAACCGAGAAAGGCGTGCCCGGCGAAGAGCTCGCTCATGGTCAGGCCGCCGGCGTAGATCACGCCCGTGAGCGAGACGAAGATTAGCAGCACCATCGTCATGAACGCCATGAGCGCGCGGGTGGCGTGACCGTAGCGGTGATCGAGGAACTGCGGCATCGTGAAGATGCCGGTCTTCAGAAAATACGGGAGGAACGCGAAGGCCACGACGACGAGGGTGATCGCCGCCATCCACTCGTAGCTCGAGATCGCCAGGCCCATGTAGTCGGCCGCGGAGCCGGACATGCCGACGAACTGCTCGGAGGAAATGTTTGCCGCGATGAGCGAGACGCCGATCAGCCACCACTTCAGCCCGCGGCCGGCGAGGAAGTAGGACTCGGAGTCCTTGCCCTCGCCGCGGCTCTTGATCAGGCCGACCGAGATGACCGCGACGATGAAGACAATGAAGATGCTGATATCGAACGTGGAGAGGCTGAAGGTGTCTGGCATGGCAGGAGCGCTACGTGCTGGATCGTGACCGAGGATGGGGATGAGATGGAGCGACAGCGATCGAGCGCGGCAACCCGGCGCCCTGGGGGGGGAGAGGCGTCGTGCTGGGGAGTATCCGTTCCCGAAGCTGCGGCACCGTTAAGTCCCCGGCCTCGGGGCGAAGCAACGGAAAAGCGGGTGCGCGGCACCCCTCAAATGGGTGACCGCGTCGCCGCATTCACGACGTTGACACCGGTGTCACCTCCCCGCGGCCGGCCCGCGTCGGTCAGTGCCCCTTGCCGGCCGCGATCGCCGGGCCGGTCGTGTGCCCGCTGAGTTTCGGCCAAATGAAGCCGTAGATCGCGATACCGATGAAGCAGCCGAACGGCATCATGAAGCTCGTCGCCATCGAGTAGACGTCGCCGAGGTGCCCCATGATCTTCGGCATGAGCGCGCCGCCGGTGATCGCCATGACGATGAAGGCCGCGGCCTTCTTCTTCGCCTGCGCGCCGAGCCCGTGGATGCCGAGCGCAAACACCGTCGGGAACATGATCGACATGAAGTAGAAGCTCAGGAACACGGCCGCGACGGAGATCCAGCCGAGGTCGAGCGCGACCACGCCGCAGAGCACGACATTGATCGCTGCATACAAGCCGAGCACGCGATGGGCGGGTGTGCGTTTGAGGATGGCCGACCCGACAAAGCGCCCGATGGTGAAGAGCAGGAACGCCACAAAACCCTGCAGGCGGCTTGCCCCCTGCTCCGTCACGAAGAGTGCACCGTCGCGCTCGATGACGCGACCGTTGAGCGGCCACAGGTTCGCGACCGATTGCGAGATCGCGGGCATTTCCGAGATCACGTAGTTGATGAAGAAGCTGAAAATGCCCGCCTGCGCCGCGACATAGAGAAACTGCGCCACCGTCGCCCCGGCGAAGTGCGGGTGGGCCCAGATGCTGTGCTCGGTGATCGTGCGCGAGGTCTTGAGCAGGCTCGGGATCGTGAGCAGCGCGGCCACCGCGATGCCGATCGTCACGTAGCGGATTCCGGCCGGGCTCACGCCGCAGAACGGCAGGATCGCGTTGAGCACGAGGTAGAGCGACACCGCGAGCACCACGACGTTGAGGAAGAGGAAGAGCGCCACGAGTCCCGGGTGTTTCGGCCGCGCCGCGGCCGCGGGCAAGCCGGCGGCGGCGTCGGTGTGGTATTCATCCTCCACCTTCAATTCCGGCACGGGCGCGAAGAAGAAGAGCACCGCAAGCACGAGCACCACCACACCCACGCCCGCATAGGGTATCCAGAGCTGGCCGTGCGCGACCTGGTGTCCCTGGTCGGAATAGAAGAACGCGCCGCCCACGACCGGGCCGAGGATCCAGCCCACGCCGTTGAACGATTGTGCGAGGTTGATGCGCGTGGCGGCAAAATCTTTGCCGCCGAGCACGGTCGTGTACGGGTTGGCCACCGTCTCGAGCACGGTCAGGCCCATCGCGATGGCGCACACGCCGAGAAGAAAGGCCCAGAAGGTCGAGATGTGCGTCGCCGGGATGAACCAGAAGCCGCCGACCGCGACCATGGCGAGCCCGACGATGATGCCCCACTTGTAGCCCGTGCGCTGGATCATCAGGCCGGCCGGCAACGCCATGATCGAATAGCCCATGTAGTGCGCGAACTGCACCCAGGCGGACTGCGCCTTCGTCAGGTGGAGCTGATCCTGGAAGTGCTTGTCCATCGTATCGATCATCCCGTTGCAGAAGCCCCAGAGCAGGAAGAGCGAGCTCACGAGGATGAACGTGACCACGACGTTGCGGCCGTCCGGGAGGATGAAGAGGCTTTTCTTTTCGTGCATGGAGTAGGATCCGAAGCCTAGGTCGCCGGACCCGGGAGCGGATGACGCGAGCAACAAGACCGGGGTGCGGCTCGCGCGCCGACCAGGTGCGGGCAAAGGGTATGAGGTGCCGACGGTTGAATCCTCCGCACCGGGGCATCGCAAGTGATTTACCGGGCAACTCGTTGACTTCATCACCCGCGCCACGTCGACCCCGCGCTACGCAACCGTCCCGCGCTCTGCGCCAGCTGTCCGAGCTCTATCGATCGAGGGACTTTCCAAACCTCCTTCGCCGCGCGGCATTTGACCTCGGTGTGAATCCCCTCCCCTTCGACGCACGATGCGCATGCTCATGCTGCCCGGCTATGGCAACTCCGGTCCGGGACATTGGCAGACCCTCTGGGAGCAAAGGCTCCCAGGGTCTGCCCGCGTGGACTTCCAGACCTGGGACCAACCCGACGCACGGGGATGGGGCCGGACCCTCCAGGAGGCGCTCGATGCCTCCGCGGAACCGAGCCTGCTGATCGCGCACTCGCTCGCGTGCTTGCTCGTGGCTGGCCATATCGCGAGCCGCGGCTCGGCCGGCATCGCCGGAGCCTTTCTCGTCGCGCCGCCGGATCCTCGGCACGCCGCGTTTCCGCCGGCCATCACGGGATTCTCCACGCTCGCCGGGGTTCCGCTCCAGGTCCCCGCGCTCGTAGTTTCGAGCACGGATGATCCGTATTCAGATGCTGGGTTCGGCGCCCGTTGCGCGCGGACCTGGGGAGCCGGGCACCACCTCCTCGAGCGCGCCGGACACATCCATGCCGCCAGCGGCCACGGCCCGTGGCCCGAAGGACTCCGGCTCCTCCTCGAGTTTGCCCGGACACTCGACCCCGGGTGCGAGAACTGACCGGACCCGCACATCGGCAGGGATGGCGAGGCAATCGGTCGTGACAATCCCACGCCGGCCGGCGATCGTGCTGCGCAACCCGATCCCCTGATGTCCGCCGAACCTCCCGCCGCCGAGAGCGACTTGGTATTCACGGTCGCCTACGAGAAGTTCACGGGCACGGAAGTGAACTTCCAGTTCAAGGGCACTGGCGAACTCCGCGTCCGACCCGGCGGCCCCAGCTACACCTTTTCCGGCCGACCGCGCCGGTTTCTCCCGGGTGGCCACATCGAACGCGTGTTCCAGCCCTCGGAGATCGCCGGCGTCTCGGTCAAGGGACGCGACATACGCTTCGTCGTGCGCTCCTGGCGGAAAAGCGAAGCCGAGAGAACCTTCATCTTCTTCTGCCGCGACGAGAAGGACGCCGTCACGATCGCCGGGCTGCTGCCCGATGCGTCCGTCTCGCCGCCGACTCCCGCCCAGGACTTCCTTGCGCGTCTCGATCAAAGCGGCGGGATGCGCGACCCCTGGATCTCCATCACGGCCGGGTTGATCGCAGCGAATGTCCTGAGCTTCGTCGTGCTGGCGGCGTTCTTCGGCGCGGGCTGGTTCAAGGTCGAGAGCATGCGCCCCTACCTGGCCTTTGCGGCCAACAATGGCGCCGCCACGACCGGCGGTGAATGGTGGCGCCTGCTCACGGCGATGTTCAGCCACTACGGCCTCGTGCACCTGTTGCTCAACATGTGGGCCCTGCAGCAGGCCGGGTTGTTTCTCGAGAAGCTGCAGGGGCGCTCGCACTACGTGCTCACCTATTTCGGAAGCGGGCTGGCCGGCGGGTTTGCCAGCATCGTCTGGCATGGCGACCAGGCATGGAGCGCGGGAGCCTCGGGCGCGGTGTTTGGCGTCTACGGCGCGATCCTCGGCCACATGGTCCGCCAGAAGGGCTCCGTGCCGCCCGCGGTCTTTCAGTCCATCCTCAGGAGTTCGCTCGCCTTCGGCTTCTACAACCTCGTCTACGGGTTCGCTCATCCCGCGATCGACCAGGCCGCACACCTCGGCGGCGCGGCGGCGGGATTTTTCTTCGGATGGCTCCTCGCCATGCCGCTGGAGGCCGAGGCGCGCCGGACCCTCGTTTTCCCCCGCCTGCGCCTTGGCACGATCGCCCTGGCGGTTCTCATCATCGGGGGCGTAGCCGCGACTCCACGATTCGACTACAGGATCGGCGAGGAGATCGCGTGGGAAGACGCCCACAAGTCCCTCGGGCGTGAGGAGGCGGCGCTGGTGAAGCGCTTCGACACCGCCACAGCGGACCTGGCCCAGGGCCGGCAGACCGCCGTGCACCGCGCCTGGATCTCCTCCATGCTGATTCCCTTCTACGAGCGCTGGATCACCACGCTCGAATCGCTCCGATTCGCCGCGGGCCTGCGCACCGAGACGCGCCGCACGATGCTCATCGCCGCGCTGAACACGCGGCTTGCCTCCCTGCGACGCCTGGTGGACGGAATCGGCACCGACGCACCAGGAGCGGTGCGGCGCTTCCACCTCGAAGACGCGGCGTTCGCGCAGGAGATCGAGGCGATCGGCCGGCTCAACCAGCCGAAGTAACGTCCAGCAGCCCGCAAGCGGAAGAGGCGGATGCGGCGCATGCCCCGCTGCGTCCCACTTCCGGGACCCGCGTGTCTGGGTCACGGGACACCAGGACGCTCAAGCGCGAGCGCCGGTCCGACCCGTGTCGACAAAATCATCCTGGTGCCGAACACGATACGAAACGTGCAACTCCTGCGGCATGGCACGTGTTTATGGTGCATCAACAACCACAAGATCACTGCCATGACCTCCAACATCCGCTCCACCCTTTCCGCCGCGACCTTCTTCGGTCTCGTTTCCTTTGTCCTCTCGTCCGCGTTCTTCTCCGGGCTCTTCGCCATCCCGACCGTGGTCGGGTTCAGCCTCCTCGCCGCCTACGGCGTGGTCGCGATCGCCGAGCTCTCCTACGCCGGCCCGCGCCACATCGCGCTTCGTTCCGAGCGCGAGGACGTCGAGGTCCCGGCCGCGCCGAAGGCCGCGCTCATCGCCTTCCCGGTGTCGCATCGGGTCGGATACCGCGCCGCCGCCTGAGGTCCGCCTCGTTTCCGCCATTCCGCGACCGCCGCACGTCTGCGGTGCGGCGGTTCTGTTTTCCCCGGACGGCGACCGCCCCACCGCAGGACCGCATCGCCAACCGGATGCGGCTCAGTTGAGCAATTCCGTCTCGTCCGCCGGCAGCGAGGCCATGGCGGACACGCCGCGCTCCACGCGCACGGCGTCGAGGCGCTCAGCGCTGACAATGTTGTTCACGATGTACTCGAGGCCGGTCCGGATATTTCTCACCCGATCCCCGCGGAAGACCAGCCGATCGAGGCGATCGCGAAAAGGTGCTCCATAGGTCGTCGCGTTCATGGTTTCAGGTTGTAGCACGGATCATGCGCGCCACGCGTCAAGGGACCGCAATCGGTGTGAACAGGTTCCCGCGAACCGGGCGCGTCTCGCCAGCGCAATGCCCGTCCGGAAGACGGCGGCATGCGCTCGCCTCCGAACCCTTCATCGCGACGAACCGATTTCTCCGAGCCCTTCCGAGGTGAACGATATCGCACGGCGGCCTCCGTTCGCTTTCCTGACTTCGCGCCCGCCTGTCACGGTGACGGCGCGGTCCGCCGAACCCGCATGATATCCCGCATCGCTGCACTCCTGCTCGTCCTGTCGCTCATGGTGGCCGGTTGCTCGTCACCCGACGCCAAGACCAAGATGCACGCCACCGAGCCCGAATACGCCCCCAGCACCGGCCTGTGCGCCAGTCCTTGGGGCGACCTGCCGACCTACAAGCAACCCGCCCGGGCCGCGGTCCGCTCCGAGTTTAAGCCGGTCCAAACCCACAATCTCAAAGGCACGGTCGTCGTCGACATTCTCGTCAATCGCGACGGCACCGTCCGAGAGGTCGCGGTCGTGAAGAGCAGTGGAAAGCCCGACGTCGATGCCGCGGCGGTCGCCCGGGCCCGAGCATTTCGCTTCGCCGCCAAGATCCATCCGGACGACCCGGCACCCTACGTCGTGCCCGAGATCAAATTGTGCTTCGACTCGGAGGACGGGCCTGGCGAGCCGGTCTCCTACCCCTATCACACCAACTGAGCGCAACTGAGCGGCGCGCGAGCGCGCACCCGGCGCAGCGTGATCGCACAGGGCGGGACAGGGTGCTCCGCGCCTGCTTCTCGCCTCCCGCTCTGCGTGAGGTAGGCGTCACAGAGGACGCTCAGCCGTCGTCTCGCCGCTCCCGCGGAGCGGGAGCTGGGCGAGGCGCAGCGCCAGGGGCTCAGCTCTCCTCGGCCTTGGCCGCCGCCTTCCTCGCCTTCATGCGCTCGTTGTTGTTGAGGATGCGCTTGCGCAGGCGGATGTTCTTCGGCGTCACCTCGACGAACTCGTCTGCGGCGATGTACTCGATGGCGCGCTCGAGCGAGAGCTTCACGGCCGGAGTCAGACCCGCGGCCACGCCTTCGCCCTGGGAACGGAAGTTGGTGAGCTTCTTCTCGCGCACGGCGTTGACGGGAATGTCCTCGTTGCGCGGATTCTCGCCCACGATCATGCCCTCGTAGACCTGCTCGCCGGGGCCGACGAAGAGCTTGCCGCGCTCCTGCACCATCACGAGCGCGTAAGTCGTGGTCTCGCCCGGCTCGGTCGCGATGAGTGTGCCGGTCATCCGGGTCAACACCTCGCCGGCCCACGGGCCGTAGTCCTTGAAAAGGTGGCTCATCACGCCGCGGCCACTGGTGGCGTTGACGATATCGATCTCCAGGCCGATGAGGCCGCGGGTCGTGATCGTGGCCTCGATCATCGTCGTGGCCTGGTGTTTCTCCATGTTCGTGATCTGGCCCTTGCGGTTGGCCAGCATCTGCATGATCGCGCCGACGCATTCGTCGGGCACCTCGATCCAGACGGTCTCGTACGGCTCGCAGCGGGTGTTCTCGATCGTCTTCTCGATCACGGTCGGGCGCGAGACGAGCACCTCGAAGCCTTCGCGGCGCATCGTCTCGACGAGCACGGCGATCTGCATGGCACCACGCGCCTTGAGATTGAAGACGCCGGCTTTGTCGGAGTCTTCGACCTTGATCGAGACGTTGGTCTTGATCTCGCGCATGAGGCGCTCGCGCAGCTGGCGCGAGGTGACGAACTTGCCCTCGGTGCCGACGAGCGGGCCGTCGTTGACGCAGAGCTGCATCTCGAGGGTCGGCGGGTCGATCTGCGTGAAGGGCAGCGGATGATCGTCCTCCTTGGCCGTGATGGTGTCGCCGATGTCGACATCCTCGAAGCCGGAGATGCCCACAATGTTGCCGGCGCCGGCCTTGGTCGACTCGTTCGTGCCGAGACCGGAATACTCAAAGACCTTCGTGATCTTGGCACGCACGCGCTTGCCGTCGGAGTTACGGATGACCCAGACCGGGTCGCCGACGTTGGCGTTGCCGCCGAGAATCTTGCCCACGGCGATGCGGCCCACGTAGTCGTTCCAGTCGATGTTGGAGACGAGCATGTGGAACGGCTCGTTCGGCTTGGCGAAGGGCGGCGGGACGTGCTCAAGGATCGTCTCAAAGAGCGGCGTCATGTCCTTCCTCTCGTCGCTGAGCTTGTACATCATGTAGCCGTCGCGGCCGGAGCCATACACGACGGGTGCGTCGAACTGCTCCTCGGTGGCGTTGAGTTCCATGAGGAGCTCGAGCACCTTGTCATACATCTTCACCGGGTCGGCGTTCTCGCGGTCGATCTTGTTGATGACGATCACGACCTTGAGGCCGTGCTGGAGAGCCTTGCGCAGCACGAAGCGCGTCTGGGCCTGCGGGCCATCGTAGGCGTCGACGAGCAGGAGCACTCCGTCGACCATGCGCAGGGCTCGCTCGACCTCGCCGCCAAAGTCCGCGTGGCCAGGCGTGTCGACGATGTTGATCGTCTTGTCGTGCCAGTGGACGGAGGTGTTCTTCGCCTTGATCGTGATGCCCTTTTCCTTCTCGAGGTCCATGGAGTCCATGGCGCGTTCCTCGATGTGCTGGTTGGCGCGGTAAACACCGCCCTCCTTGAGGAGCTTGTCGACGAGCGTGGTCTTGCCGTGGTCGACGTGGGCGATGATGGCGATGTTGCGGATGTTTTGATTCATGACACGTGCGGGAACGGGGGCCCGCCTCTGGAAAAAGGGGCCGAACGTGCGGACCGCAGGGTCTTTAGGCAAGCGGGATTCCGGCCGACGCGCAATCGCAAGGCCGGGCGCGCCGCGTGGCGTCCCACGGTGGCGCAGGTTTCCTGCCTGCTCTGCCCGGGCGCGCCAGGGTCGCCGGATCGAAGCCTGCCCTCCTCGCCCGGCAACGACCGATCAACGACTTGCGCCCGCGTCGGCCACGGTCGCGATCATGCGACCGATGCGTGCGAACTCGTCGGAGACGATGACATGCCCGAGACCTGGATAGATCTTCTCGGTCAGGGTGGCGCCGTGTGCGCGCAGGACGGCGGCGCTCTCCTTCACACTGGCCAGCGGAATGTGCCCGTCGGAATCGCCACAGGCCAGAAGCACTGGCGTGCCCGCGAGGTCGCGATCAAACGCGCGCGCCGCGCCTGGCTGGCCGATCACACCGCCGCTCAGGGCGAAGATGCCACCGAGTCGCCCGCCCGTGCGCAGCGCCCACTCGAGCGAGAGGCACGCGCCCTGGGAGAAGCCGCCGATGAGCACACGCTCGCGCGGAATGCCGGCCGCGGCCGCGCGGTCCACTTCGCGCGACACCACGGCAAGGGCGGAGCTGAGCCACGGCTCGTTCAGCTGGAGCGGCGCGATGAAGCGCTGCGGATACCAGGAGTTATCGGCTGCGGCCGGCGACAGATAGCAGACGCCCTCGCCCGGGAGCATGCGTGACATATCGAGGGCACGCTCGGCGTCGCCGCCACGACCGTGGAGCAGGATCACGACGGCGCGCGCTGCGTCGAGCGGCACGCCGGCGTGAAACACCGCCCGGCCCGCATGCGGATCGAGAGCTGAAGGTGAGGACATGGCGCGATTAAGGGAGGGCCGCCGCACACGACGTCAAGACGCGCGTGCTCGATCGCGGAAAGCGTCGAGACGACGCTCGCCGTCGCGGGCGGTGCAGGAGTGCCGCATCCCGCCCACCGCGCGCCGGCTCCGCGCGCCAGGCGTACAAAATAAGACCCCGCGGGACCTTGCGGCCCCGCGGGGTAATATCGGGAGTGGGAGTTCGCCACGCTCTCTTTCCCTTGCGCCGACATTGGGCGCTCGACCTTGCGATCGGCTGCCGGCTCCCCGACGCCATTCCCTGCGGCAAGCAGAGTTGTCGGTCTCATAGCAGGACCGTCCCGCCCCTTGCGGCGCGGAATTTATTGGGTGAGGCCTCTTAGCCCGGTTCGGCCACCATCTGCCGATGACAGCTCGCCGGACATGGTGCTGACACGCCTGCAATTCAGGTGCGATCGCGTCACCACCGTTTTTCGCAGGGGCGGCCACCGATGGTCTCGGTGCGTTGACCCCGCGCGACGGGTCTGACCTCTTATCCCTCAGGTTACCTCGTTATTGCAGTTGGGTGGATCGGTTTTTCCATCCGCCCCAATCAGGAGGTTTTGCGAACTTTGCCACATTCGCCCGCTCCCCGAACCCGCCCGCCGCTTTCGCGCCCCGCTTCGCAGCTGGGGCCTTTTGGCGAGGTGGTCTCGCCCGGCCTGCGTGCCCGTGCTGGCTCACAGTAGTAACCTGGACCCTCTGGGTCACTGTGTCAGTCCGCCGGGTCGAAACTCCCGACAGACCTGACTCGGCTCGGTCGCGGTTTCTAGTTCGCGCCTCGCCGCCACAGTTCCTTATTCGCATTTCTCGGCGGGTGCGACCCCGCCCAGAGGAACTGGTGAAAGCTGCCTACCCGACCTCGCGGTCGGAAGGGGACCGGTGGACCAGCTCCACCGTCCGTTCCCCGGTCACCCGGGATTATCTCTGGGGCGTCACCAGCGGTTTTTTCATTCCACCGGGCGTCTCCCAGTTCTTTCAAAGAACGGGATGATGAAACGAAACCGGCCCGGGGTTTTCAAGACTTTCTTTTGCACAAGATACTCACCATCAAGCACAAATGCATAACTTGTGAATAAAGATATCCACCGGTTATTCACCGGCGCGAGGCGGCTCGAACAAGGCAGGTCACAGAGAGCACAGAGGAGGCACGGAGGTCACGGAGCGCCGATTCGGCGCCGCAAGCCAACCGGCCCGACGCTCGCGCCCACATTCGTTCCACTCTGAATCCGCGTGATTTTCGGCCCCCGCGCACTGCGCCGAACGTCCGAATCTCGTTCGTGCCTCTGTGAACTCTGTGTCCCCTCCGTGTTCTCTGTGACCCAATCTCTGGAAACCTTTCCGCTTTCACGCCGCGCGCGCATCCGCCTATCTCCGCTGCTTCATCTCCATGCACGTCGATCCACGCACGCTGCCCATCTACGACGTCGAGCGACCGCTGCTCGACGCCGTGAGCGCGCACGGGCGCGTGGTGGTGCAGGCGCCGACCGGCTCCGGCAAATCGACGCAGATCCCCCAGATGCTCGCGCGCGCCGGCCTGCTGCGCGAGGGCCAGGCCGTCGTGCTCCAGCCACGACGCATCGCCGCCCGCCTGCTCGCGCGCCGCGTGGCCGAGGAGATGGACGTGCCGCTCGGCGCCGAGGTCGGCTACCAGGTGCGGCTCGAGTCCCGCGTATCGCGCAGCACGATCATCCGCTTCGTGACCGAGGGCATCCTGCTCCGCCAGATGGTCGCCGATCCGCAACTACGCGGCGTGTCTGTCGTCGTGTTCGACGAATTCCACGAGCGCCACCTCTACGGCGACATCACGCTCGGCCGAGCCCTCCAGCTCCAGTGCACGACACGCCCCGACCTCCGCATCATCGTGATGTCGGCCACGCTCGAGACCGAGCGCCTCAAGACCTACCTGCAGCCCTGCGCCCAGGTGACTTCGCAGGGCCGCACCTACCCGGTCGACGTCCGCTATCTCGAGAAATCCGTCGATTTCGAGAAAACCCCGCCGTGGGATGTTGCGGCCACGCTGACCGAGCGCGCGCTTGCCTCGGGCGGCATCGAGGGCGATGCGCTCGTTTTCATGCCCGGCGCGTATGAGATCTCGCGCACGTGCGAGGCCTTGCGCCTCCGCCTCGGCGCACGCGACTTCGACATCCTGCCCCTGCACGGCGAGCTCCCACCCGCCGACCAGGATCGCGCCGTGGCCGACTCTGAACGCCGCAAAATCATCGTGGCGACCAATGTCGCGGAAACCTCGCTCACGATTCCGGGCGTGCGTCTCGTGGTCGACGCCGGCCTCGCGCGGATCGCCCGCTTCGATCCGCACCGCGGCATCGACACGCTGCTCATCGAAAAGATCAGCCAGGCCTCGTCCGAACAACGCGCCGGCCGCGCCGGCCGCACTGCGCCCGGCGTGTGCCTGCGCCTCTGGACGGAGCGCGAGCACGCGCACCGCCCGGTCGCCGAACTTCCCGAGATCAAGCGCCGCGACCTCGCCGAGGTGCTCCTCACGCTCAAGGCCGCTGACATCGTCGACGCAGTCAACTTCCCCTGGCTCGAGCCGCCCGACCCGAAGGCCCTCGCCCGCGCCGAGCAACTGCTCACCGACCTCGGCGCCCTCGACGCCACCAACGGCGCGATCACCGAGGTCGGCCGCCAGATGCTGGCCTTCCCCGCCCACCCGCGCTACGCACGCATGCTCGTCGAGGCTGGCCGCCTCGGTTGCGTGCACGACGTCGCGCTCATCGCCGCGCTCACCCAGGGTCGCTCCATCCTGCTCAAGAGCACCGGCCGGGAGATGGACGACGCTCGCGAGGCCGCGCTCGGCGAGGAGACGGTCTCCGATTTCTTTGTCGTGCTGGCCGCGCTGCGCTACGCCGAGGAGCGCAACTTCGACGTCGATGCCTGCCGCCGCCTCGGCATCCACGCGCAGGGCGCGCGCCTCGTGCGCCCGCTCGCCCGGCAGTTTCTCGACCTCGCGGAAAACTCCGGCCTGCGCCTCGAGGACGCTCCGGCGCGTCGCGAGGCCATCGTCCGCTGCGTGCTAGCGGGTTTCGCCGACCAAGTCGCGCGCCGGCTCGACGCCGGCACGCTGCGCTGCGAACTCGTGCACGGCCGCCGCGGCATGCTTGCGCGCGAGAGCGTGGTGCAGAAGGCGCCGCTCCTCGTCGCCGCCGAGATCAGCGAGATCGGCGGACGCGGCGGCGACGTCACCACGATCCTCACACTCTGCACGGCGATCGACGAGGCCCTGCTGGCCGACATGTTCCCCGGATCGCTGCGCACCGAGGACACCGCGCTGCTCGACACCCAGGCCAAGCGCGTGATGGTCCGCCGCCGCAAGGTCTTCCGCGACCTCGTGCTCGAGGATCGCGAGGCCGGCGAGGTCTCCACCGACGCCGCCACGAAGATCCTCGTGCAGGAGATCCTCGACGGCCGTTGCCCCCTGCCCCAGTGGGACGAGTCGGTCGACCACTGGATCGCACGCGTCAACCTGCTCGCGAAGCTGTTTCCCGAATACGGCGTCACCCCCATCACGCCCGAGGACAAACCCACGCTCCTCGAGCAGCTCGTGCACGGCGCCCGCAGTTTCCGCGAGGTGCGCGACTGCGATCTCTGGCGCACGCTCAAGGACTGGCTCGCGCCCGAGCAACTCGCTGCGCTCGAGCGGATGCTGCCCGAGAAACTCGACATGCCCAACGGCCGCCGCGCCAAGATCACCTACACGCGCGACGGCGGCGCCACCATCTCGGCGCGCATCCAGGAACTCTTCGGCGTGGAGAAGAATATCGTCATCGCGCAGGGCCGGCTTCCGCTCCGCATGGAGATACTCGCCCCGAACCATCGCCCGCTCCAGGTGACGGACGACCTCACCCGCTTCTGGCAGGTGACGTATCCGGAAATCAAACCCGCCCTCTCCCGCCGCTACCCGCGCCACGAGTGGCGATAGCAATCGACACTCAGCTCCCAGACGACGGCCGAGCTCTTTTCGGGAGTTTCAACACGACAAGTTCGTAGCTCCGGCGAATGCGCCGCTGCAGTTCGTCCGGTGGGAGGGCGAGCAGGTCACTGACACGCACCCAGTGCCGCTTTGCGCAGTACGGCGCCTGCCCGATGCCGTCGATCTCCGTCAGCGCATCGAACTCCTCGGGCGTGCATTTGAAGACCACGCCGTCGAGCGTCTCCGCCTCAAGCGCGAGGATGAGGAACATCTTCCCGGCCACCTTGAAGACGAGACATTCGCCCCATTGCCTGACCGCGCTCGTCGCAGGAAGGGAGAGGGCGAACTGCTGCAGGACCTGAAGTCGCATGGAGAAAGGCTGCCGGTTTCAGCGACGACGGCAAGGGGATCGAACTCGCCCCACTCTCCTCCAGCTCAAGTTGATCCCGGCTCCGACGAGTTGTACTGAATATGCGTCTGCCCCACGCAATCACGGTCGTCTGCGGCGCCGTCATGCTCGCCCTCGGGATATCCCGGGCCGACGAACCCGGGCTCCGGCTTTGCGCCGACGAGTGGATGCCCTTCAACGGCGGAGCGGAGGCGGAGTCACCCGGGTACGTGACCGAGTTGGCGCGCGCCATCTTCACGCCCCGCGGTATCGCAGTCACCTATACAGTCATGCCCTGGGAAGACGCGCTCTCATCCGTGCGCGAGGGACGCATGAACGCGGCGATCGGTGCCAACACGGCCGAGGCCATCGATCTCGCCATCGCGCACAATGATGCCGGCCGGAAGCATGCGGCCATCTTCGACGAGGGCATGCGGGCGTCGGGCGATCTCGAGAAGATCCTCCGGCGTTACGGCCTGCGCGACTGGCAGTAACCAGCACACCCTCCGCGGCCACTCAGACACGCAGCGACGCGCGGAAACCCCGGCCGCTGTAGTAGGACTCAGCGCCGTTGTGGTAGATGAACACCCGACCGAAGCGCCGGTCTCCGAAGATTGCGCCGCCGAGTGCCCGAATCTCCGGCGGCGTGCGCAGCCAGTTCGACGACTTCGTGTCGAATTCGCCGAGACCCTGCAGCTCGTGGTACTGCTCCTCGTTCAGGAGTTCGACTCCCATGGCCGCCGCCAGGTCGGTGACGCAGCCTTTCGGTTTATGCTCCTTGCGCGCGTCCAGCGCCGCGCGGTCGTAGCACAGGCTCACCCGTCCCTTGGGACTCTGCGAGGCGCAGTCGACAAAGAGTATCTCGCCCGTCTTCGCGTCGCGGCCGACCACGTCGGGCTCGCCGCCCGTGGCCTCCATCGCGGCGAGCGAAGGGAGTTTATCCGGACATGCGTCCAGCCTCGCCTGCACTTCCGCCCAGGTGATGGAGCCGTGACGGCGCGGGTGCTTGTCGAAGCGGGTCCGAAGGGTGGCGAGCAGTTCGTCGCGTTGCTTGGGGGAAAGCCTAGTCGTCATGGCGTGGGGGATTTCGAGGCATACGGAGGAGACACCGGCGACCCTGCCCGGATCGCGCAAGCACCGTCGCTTGCGTGAAGGCGACGTCGAGTCGACAAGCCCCCCAATTTAGGGGGAACGACCGGGTTGGCGCCCTCGCAACCCAGGCCTGAGCTGGAGTCGTGAAGCAGACGCTCTTCCGTGGGTATGTTGGTGTGGTCGTCACAGTCGTTGCCGTCGTGTCATCGGCCGTCGATGCCGTCGCGATCTGGCTCCGCCCGCGGATAGGGTGAGGGCGGCGCAGGTTCCACACGCACGAGCTTTTGTCCGGGCGGGTCTGGCCAGCTGCGCGGAGCGGGAGCGATGGTTGCGGTCCGCAGGGCGATCGACGTCGCTCACGGCCACAGCCAGAAGAAGACGAAGGCCGAGGCCGTGGCGTAAAGGGCAGCGTCGAGGAGGTACTTCGCCGACGACGTCCACGGCCGCGCCATCCAGATCGACTCGGTGATCGTGCCGAAGCCGTAGGCGACGAAACTGACCACACCCGCGAGCCACGCCGCTGCGCCGGCCTTCGTCGGATCCAGGCCATATGCCTGCGTCGCGACGAAGGCCGCGACCTTCGCGATCACGACGGTAAAGACGAACCACACCAGGAGCGATTTCCCGATGTTGGGCGACCCGTTCGGAGCCAGCGTGACGTAGCCCACGGGACCGTCGCGGTACTTCGCCTGCATGGCCTCGCTGCCCATCTCCTTCATGTCGGAACAATACGGCACGACATACGGCCCGGGCGCCGGATGGCCCGCGCGGATGGCCGCGCGCACGGCGTCCTCGTTGGAGAATCCGCGGTAGTCGGGCGCGTGCCACTTGAACACCATGTGGACGAGCGAGCTGATGAAGAAAACGACCACCGCGCTGAGCAGGATCGGCAACCAAAGGGCGAGAAGAGCATTCATCGGGGGGCCTGGGTTGGACGCCCGGAGCTTTCATACCGTCCCGCCAAAGGCAATCCCTGCGCCCGGCGACGCGCACCATCGAGGCCCGACTCCGGCTCAGCGCTCACGGCTCGAACAGCGGCACGAGCGTCATCGCCGGGACGAGGACGAGTCCCTTGTCGGTGATGCGGATCTCGGGAATGACGGACAGCGGGATGAGATTGAAGCCCATGTAGGGCAAGGTGCAGCCGGCTTCGAGCCAGGCCTGCTTCAGCGCGGTGGTCTCGCGCGCGACCACGCCGGCCCGTTTGTCGGAGAGCAGTCCGGCGACCGGCAACTCGACCATCGCGTTCACTCGGCCATCGCGCACCACGCACACCCCGCCCTGGGAGCGACGCAACGTGTCGGCCGCGAGCTGCATGTCGGCCTCGTTCGTGCCCGCGACGATGACGTTGTGCGCGTCGTGGCCGACACTCGAGGCAACGGCCCCGGCCTTGAGGCCGAAGTCCTTGAGCAGACCGTGCGCGACCGCGCCGCTGCGTCCATGCCGCTCGATCACCGCGACGAAACAGAGATGGTGTCGCGCGCAGATCGCCTCCCACGAGTCGACCACGTCGAGAGCGATCTTCTCGTGGAACAGGATGATGCCCGGCAGCGCGGTGCGGATGACGTGGGCCGTGCACGGCGCGGGCGGCAGCGTCGGCGTGAGCCGCAGCTTTCTCGCGTAGTGGACCGTGCGTCGCGCGGCCTTCGGGTACCGGTAGGGTTTCGCCAGGACCTTCTCGAGCACGGGCGTGACCTTGCGATCCCTCACCACGAGGGCGCCACCGTACCAGGTGCACTGCGGCTCGAGGGCATCGTTGAGCAGCACGATGTCGGCGCGACGGCTGTGGCCGAGGCCGCCGATTTCGCCATCCATCCCGTATCGGGTGGCCGGATGCAGCGAGCCCAGGCTCCAGGCGGTCTCGCGCGACAGCCCGGCTTTCACCGCCTGGCGCGTCACCCAGTCGAGCCCGAAGAGGGAAAGGTCGTCGGCGTCGCGGTCGTCCGTGCACACGCACACGCGCTTGGGATGTGCGCCGAGCTCGGTCACGACCTTGATCGCCTCGGGCAGGCTGTGCCACGGCGTGGTGGGCGGACCGCCGCGGAGGAAGACCCAGAGGCCCGCCTCGAGAAAATCCGCGGCGATGTCGCGGTCGATGGCCTCGTGTGTGTCGGTGACTCCGCTCGCCGCATACGCGGCGACAAACTCGCGTCCATAGATGTGGCCGCTGACCGGCCGACCGCGCCTGAGCGCCTCGGCGAGGATGGCGTGGCTGCGCTTGTCGCCGAGCGTGACGGGCACGAAATCCATCTTCTCGCCCAGCGCGACGGCCTCGGGCCAGCGGTCGAAGATCCTCCCGATCTTGGCGGGTGTAAGGTCGCCGCCCGCGGTCTCGAGCCTGGCGTTCGTCGCCGGCACCGTGCTCGGCACGGTGAGGAAGACGTTGAGCGCGGCCTGGCGCGCATCGGCCAGCATCCATTCCACGCCGGCGGTGTCGCAAACGTTGCCGATCTCGTGGCTGTCGCAGAAAATCGTCGTCGTGCCATTGAGCAGCGCGGCCTCGGCGTAGGCGCAAACCGACATCATCGAACTCTCGACGTGGACGTGCGGGTCGACAAGTCCGGGCGCGAGGATGCCGCCGCTCGCGTCGAAGAACGCCGTCCCCTTCGCCTTCGCGGCCGTGCCCGCGGGTTTGACCGCGGCGATGCGCCCGGCCGAGACCCATATCTCACGCTCGTTGTGCACACGTTCGGTGTAAGTCGAGAGCAGGCGCCCGCCCGTGATGACGAGATCGGGGGCGCGCCGGCCGGCAGCGACGTCGGCGAGCTGGCGGGTCAGTCGATGAAGCGGAGCGACGGCAAAAGTCTTCTTCACGGGAGGCGTTGAGCACCGTCTGTGCCGCGACCGGCTAGAGATCGATCCGGTTTCGTCCCGGCTCGAGCGGGATCTCGAAACCCTGCCAGACGAGCACACCGGGTGTGTCCGACGGGAGATCGACATAGCCCTGCAGTCCACGCGCGCCGCGGCGGACGATACCGACACGAACGAAACCGCGCGGATGCGGCACGAGACCCTCGACCTGCTGCAGCCGTCCGAGGTGGGGCTCGACGCGGACGGTCTTGAAGCCCGGGCTCCCCGGCTCGACGCCGCAAACGGTGGCGAGGAACTCGTAGATCGGCGACGCGCTCCAGGCGTGGCAGTCGCTGCGTGTGGGCTCGGGGCGTTCGGCAAAGGTGCTGAGCCCGAGCGCGAGCATGTCGTGCCACGGCACGAGTTGATCGAGGTAGCGGTCGCCGAGTCCGACCTGTTTCATGGCTCGCAGGAGATAGAACCGGAAATAGACCGTGCACGGGATCAGCGTGCTGTCGGCCAGCGTGCGCTCGACCAGTTCGCGCGCCGCCGCCCCCTCGATCGCGCCGGAGAGCACGCCGACGGCCTGGGCATGTTGACTGAAGCTCGACTTCTCCGGCGTGTCGGCGATGAGCCGGCGCTGCGCGTCCCAACACTGCGCCATCACCGCGGCACGCAGATCGGCCGCGGCCTTCGCCCACGCGGCCGCCTCCGTCCCGCGGCCGAATGCACGGGCGAGATCAGCCGCGCGATCGAGCGCGATCGCATACTGCAACGTCAGGATTGAGCTGCCGCCCGTGCGTGCCCCCGGCGGTTCGCCACCGATGCGCGCCTCGTTGTTCCAGGGCCAGGCGTCGGGCCAATCGACAAACGACCAATACGGCAGCGGGCCGAGCAAGCCGGTACGCGCGTCGACGTGCTCAGCGAACCAACTGAGCACGGCATCGACGCCCCTCTGCTGCGCGGCCACGAAGGTGCGGTCGTCGCGGTGCATCCAGTAGTCATGCACCATGCCGATCCAGAAGAGCGAAAACGGGCTGATGACCTGCGGACTGCGCGAGGGATAGCGACTCTGCGTCAGGCCGTCGGGCAGGCGCGAGCGATCGTAGAGCGCGATGGCGTTGCGCATGAGCCGATCGTCGCCGGAGAGGTAGAGCGAGATCAGCGCCTGGATGCGCGTGTCACCCACGTACTGCAACCGCTCGTAGTAGGGACAATCCATATACGTGTCGGCCGCGCACAGCCGCGCCGTGCGCCAGCCCACCTCCCAGATCCGCGCGAGCGCGGGATCGTCGCTGGAGAAACGTGCGTTGAGTGCGAGCGGGTAGCCGGTGGCATCGGCCGTGAGATCGTCGATCGTGAGCGGCTCGTCGCCGGTCTGCACGTGCAGCTCGAAATAACGCCAGGTGCGATAGTCGAGCGTGGTGAAGACGCGCCGCGCCCCGCCGTCGGGACGAAAGCGGTCCTCGACGCCGATGAGCGTGCGCCCCTCGATCTCGTCCCGCGGTCCCTTGCGGCGCTGCGCATCGACGAGCGCCTCCGCGTAGGCGAGCGTGATCGCGGCACCCTGGCCGCCACTGACGGTGAGACGCGGAAAGGCATTGGTCTCAAAACCCTGGTCAAGCAGCACCGCGGCAGTCGTGCGCGGCGGGATCGTCCACGCGGCCTTGCCCTCGGAGAATCCCTCCGGCGGCGTGGAGCCGGCCGCACGGCGCACCCGGCCGAGTCGCTGCGGCGTCTCCTCCATGAGCGGGATCTCGCGCGGCCAGAGCCAGCGCTCGATGTCGGTGCCGACGCCCGCGGGCGTGCCGTTGTCGAGCACACGCGGCGCCGCCCAGCCCCGGTCGTCGAAGCCCACGTCGCGCCATCCCCAAGGATGTTTCGCCCCGTCGACCTCATCCCCGGGAGACACGACGATGAAGGTCTGCAGCGCGGCCCGGTCGGCGGGGAGCGGCGACCACGCGCGATCGTGGTGCACGCGCCAGCCGTCGGCGCCGGTGTCGACCACCTGGGCGAGGTCGCCGTCGCCCTGCACGATGAGGCCCGTGCTCACGCTCATCTGCGCGTAGGGGCGGTGTTCGCCGAAGTTCCAGACCTGGATGGCGAGGACGTTCTTCCCGACGCGAAGCCACGGGGCGAGATCGACGGTCTCGAAGCGCCACGACAACGGCTCGCCGGCCTGCGGTCCGAAACAGACGGATGTGCCGTTGACGAAGAGCCGATAACGATTGTCCGCAGAGACCGATACGACAAAACGGGCCGGCGCCGTCGCGAGGTCGAACTCGCGACGAAAGAGGTAGACGCCGTAATCGGCCAGAGACACGGCCGGCGGCGCGATCCAGCGCGCGCGCCAGGCGCGGTCGAAGCGCATCGCCTCGGGTTTGAGCGGCGCCGGTGCGAGCGCCGGACCCGATGCGAGGATGGTGGAAGTCCAGGGGAGCGACGAGAGAACGGCCATGGCAACCAGGGGCAGGATGCGGCGCATCATGCCGCCAGCGTGAACACACAGCCGCAAAAGGCGACGCGGTTTCGCGCGCACCGCGTGCGCCTTCGCCGGCGCGAGGCGCGCACGCGACCTGGCGCCCTATCGGCCGGGTGTCCACCCCACCCTGCCGCTCAGCTCCACGTCATCTTCGCCAAGGGCAGCGTGCGGGCGCGCCGGCCGGTCGCGGCGGCGAGCGCGTTGAGCACGGCGCCGAAAGTCGGAGGAACGCCGGGCTCGCCGACCCCGCCGATCGGATCGCCCTGCGCGATCAGGTGCACGTCCACCACGGGGGCATCGTCGATGCGGGCGATCTCATAGGTGTGGAAGTTGTCCTGCTCCACGCGACCCTTCCGCATGGTGATCTCGCCATAGAGGATCGCGCTGAGCGCGTAGACGACGGCGCTCTGGATCTGCGCCTCGATCGTGAGCGGGTTGACCACGACCCCGCAGTCCACGGCGGCGGTCACGCGGTGCACGCGCGGCCGGCCCTTCTCCACCGACGCCTCGGCGACCATGGCCACGACGCTGCCGAAGCTGCCGTGCACGGCGAGACCCTGCGCATGCCCGGCCGGCAGCGTAGACTTGCCGTATCCACTTTTCTCCACCGCGAGGTCGAGCGCCCGGCGCTCGCGCGAGCCGGCCGGCAGGAGTTCGCGGCGCACCTCCAGGGGGTCGCGGCCGGCGGCCTGCGCGAGTTCATCAAGGAAGCACTCCACCGCCATGGCCGTGTGGGAGTGACCGACCGAACGCCACCAGAGCGTGGGGACGGCGACCTTCGGGCTGTGCAGCTCCACGCGGCGCGCGGGGATGCGGTAGGGCGAGTGCGCGGCGCCCTCGACGCTCGAGTCGTCGACCCCGTTCTTGACGGCAAAACTCTCGAACGGCGTGCCCGCCATGAACGACTGACCCACGAGGGTTTGCTGCCAGGCCAGGATCTTGCCCGAGGCGTCGAGCCCGCCGACGAGGCGGTGGTGAAACATGGGCCGGTAATACCCTCCCGCGAGGTCATCCTCGCGCGTCCACACGACCTTGATCGGCGCGGCCACCCCGGCGGCGCGCGCCGCCTTCGCCACCTGGGCGGCCTCGACGACCCAGTCGGACGTGACAGTCGCCCGGCGGCCGAATCCACCGCCCAGATACGTCGTGTGCAGCACGACCTTCTCGGCATCGATGCCGAGCACTGCGGCCACCGCCGCGCGGTCCATGGTCTGGAACTGCGTGCCGGTCCACACCCGGGCGCGGTCGCCCTGGATGTCGACCACGGCATTGAGCGGCTCCATCGGCGCATGCGCGAGGTACGGCATGTGGTAATCGGCCTCGATCACCCGGGCCGCGCCTTTAAGTGCTGCGGCGACGTCGCCGGTGTTTTCCGCCACGGCCCCGGGCTGGCGCGCGAGCTTCGCGAAGGCCTCGGCCTGCGCCGACGTGTCGATCTCGGACTCCGCGGGAATCTTCCATCGGATGGTCTTTCGCAGCGCCTCGCGGCCCTTCTCGGCCGCCCAAAAATCACGCGCCACCACGGCGACGCCGCTCGGCACGGCCACGACGGCCAAAACGCCGGCGACCGCGCGCGCGGCCTCGGCGTCGAAGCCCTCCACCCCGCCGCCAAACGTCGGCGGGCGCGCCACCACCGCGGTGAGCAATCCGCCCAGCCGCACGTCGAGGCCGAACTCGGCCGAGCCCGTGACCTTCGCGCGCGAGTCGAGGCGCCGCGTCGGTTTGCCGAGGAGGCGGAACTGGTCCGGGGACTTGAGCGTGGGCGGAAGCGGCGGCGGCACGAGCAGGCTGGCACGGCCGACGAGCGCACCATAGGCGATGCGCTTGCCCGAGCTGTGGACGACTTCGCCCGGTTCGGTGCGGCATTCGGAGACCGGGACCTTCCACTCGGCCGCGGCGGCGGCGACGAGCATCGCACGCGCGGTCGCGCCGGCGAGGCGCAGGCGCTCGAACTCGCTGGGCACGGAGGTGGAGCCGCCGGTCATCTGAATGCCGAAGGCGGCGTGATTGAAGGCCGGATCGACCGGGGCGAACTCGGTGCGCACCTTCGACCAGTCGGCGTCGAGTTCCTCGGCGATGAGCATCGGCAGCGACGTGGCGACGCCCTGGCCCATCTCGGCGTGGTTGACCACGATGGTCGTCCAGCCATCGGTGCCGACGGAGAGAAAGGCGTTGGGGGAGAAGGTGGCCGTGGGCTTGAGGTCGCGCATCGTGGACAATCCGGCGACGGCGCGGCGTCCGGAGAAGGCGAAGGCGAGCACGAGCGCGGAGGCGCCGGCGCACTTGAGGAAGCCGCGGCGCGAGAGGTCCTCGACGGCGGCGGGTGGCAGGACGGCGATCTGGAAGGCGGAACCGACGGCGGCGGCCTCGCGGCGGATGGACTCGGTGATCATGGTGGGAGCGTCGTCGACGGTTACTTCGTGGCTGCGATCCGGGCGGCGCGGCGGATGCCGGCGACGATACGCTGGTAGGTGCCGCAGCGGCATAGGTTGCCCTGCATGGCCTCGACGATCTCGGTGTCGGTCGGATGTGCCTTCGCGGAGAGCAGCGCGGCGGCGCTCATGATCTGGCCACTGTGGCAATAACCACACTGGACGACGTCCTCCTCGATCCACGCCTGCTGGACTGGGTGCAGGTCGCGCCCGGCGGCGGCAGCGAGACCCTCGATCGTCACCACCTTCTTGCCGGCCACCTCGCCAAGCGTGACCGAGCACGAGCGCTCGGCCGCGCCGTCGATGTGGACAGTGCATGCGCCGCACATCGCCATGCCGCAGCCGAACTTGGTGCCGGTGAGGCCGA
>JACSRI010000023.1 GCA_014879845.1 Opitutaceae bacterium | reverse complement strand
GGACGAAGAAGCGGCCACCGCCGGAGCGCGACCCCGAGGTGTCGCCGCCGGAATGTGAACTGCCGCTGTCGGAGGAGCCGCCGCCACTGTAGCTGCCACCGCCCCCGCCGCTTCCGCTCGAGGATCCTCCGCCACCTGAGGAACCGCCGCTCGGGGAGCCGCCGCCGGACGAACCTCCGCTGCCGGAGGACGATCCCCCGCCGGAGGGGCCGACGGGAACGAAGAAGCGATCGTCGCCGTGCGTGGCGACACAAGTGAGCAGGGCGGCCAACGCGAGGGCCGGCCACGGGAGGCGGGCGCGTGCGGACGTGCGCAAGGGTAGGATGGGGCTCATCGAGCCCTATCCTACGCCACCGCGGCTGCCTCGGCACGGATACGAAGCTCGTCCGATCCTGCCCGAGGTGGGCGGGCGTTTCCGAATGCTACTCGAAGGCGACCTCCGACGGAAGCAGCCGCAGATTCCACTCCTTGTCGCCGGGTAACCACGCGGCGAGCGCTTGCGCCGCGACCGTGCGCTCGCGCTCCGCGGCGAGCGCCTTCTTCAGGTCGCTCTTGAGATGGCTGATCGGATCGGCGTCGAGCGCGGTGGAAGCGTTCTGCACGAACTTCTGGCTGCGTTCGTCAAACCACTCCGGCTGCTTCTGCAGCAGGTCCTTGAGGCGCGCCGCGACAAGGCCCTGCACGACCATGGCCTTCGTCTCGGGCTGGTCGCGGGTGAATTTCTCCGCCAGCACGCTGACAAAGGCGTAGTAGCTGCCGGTCAGGCGCAGCACCTCGCCGTCGCAGATCACCTCGCGCCGCGAGCGCCGGATGACCAGACGCGCCTGGCTGGTCCCGGCGGCTTCCGCCGCGATCGGTGCGGTCGCGGTGCCCGCGGGTCGCCGCTGGGGCGAACCCAGGGCGAGGCGCGAGGCGAAGCAGTAGCCCATGAGCACGTCGCCGCGCGTCGTCGTGTAGGGATGGGTCACCAGCCGCACGCCGTTGGCGGGAAATTCCTCCTCAAAGAGCTGGCGGCAGTAGCTGTCGGTCAGGGCCTGAATGTTGAGCAGATCGATCCAGGTGTCGCGGCGGATGTTCGGGCGCGGCTCGATCGTGAGCGACTTCGCCTGCTCGGCGTCGGCCTGCGAAAAGACGTAGCGGTAGGTCTGGCGGATGCCGCGGCCCGGCATGTAGGCGACGCGGCGCGTGAGGCCGTCGATGCGCGGGTTGAAGCCGAAGGTGCGCAGGGGATCGATGATGAACTGCGAGCGCACGTCCTCGCGCGGATTGAAGCGCGGGTCGGGCAGCGACGCCTCGCTGCCATCCGTGCGTCCGGGGACGTAAGTCTGCGCCTCGGGCACGATGAGCAGTTCGCACAGCAGCACGTCGTTGGCGCGCATCAGGCGCGACATCAGCCCGAGGAACGCGCGCTGGTCGAGGTTGCCAAAGGTGTTGCCGAGAAAGGCGAAGACCACGGGCATGGCCCCGAGGTGGTCGCGCAGGTGCGCGAGCTGCGCCTCGCCCTGCGGCTGCTCGAAGTCGAGCACGGCGAAATGTCGCCGCACCGCGGGGACGCATCCGGCGAAACGGTTGAGCGAGTCCCCGAGCAGCTCGCTCGACACGTCGACCAGCACGGCCTCGAGCCGGCGCAGGTCGCGGGTCTTGCACAGCCAGTCGCAGATCTTCGCCTCGCGCGTGCCCGTGCCCGCGCCCAGCGCGATGAACCCGGCCGTGCGCGACTGCCCGAGCGCGAGGTCGATGATCTCGGAGAACGCGCCGGTCAGCTCGTTGCTGCCCCAGCCGAGCGGGAAGCCCGTGTAGACCTGGTTGATGTGGCTGCTCGAGCGCGTGCACAGCTCGCGCCACAGCTCGGCCCCGTGCAGCGAGGAGTAGAGATACTTCTGCGGCAGCACGTCGGTGGGGCTGTTGATCTTGGTCTGCAGGGCGTGCACGATGTCGGTGCAGCTGCTCGTCGGCTCGAGGAATCCGCGGTAGAGCGAGACGTCCTCAGCGGCGGGAATCGACGCGATGATCTCGGCCTTGTAGTGCTCGCCGATGCCCTTGAAGTACGCGA
>JACSRI010000004.1 GCA_014879845.1 Opitutaceae bacterium | reverse complement strand
CCAACGCGGCCTTCGCCCACGCCAACGGCGTGAATCGTCGCACCCTCGCATGGTGGCGCTCCCAACTGAAGAAGTCCGGGGTTCCTTCAAACGAGGCCGCCCCGAACTGCGCCTTCACCGAGCTCGTCGTCGCGAAGCCCGACGCGCCCCTCGTTCTCTCCCTCGACCGCGTCGCCGCCAGCGTCATCGTCACCCGCGAGACCGATCTGGCGCTCCTCAAGCGCCTTCTCCTGGCCCTCGCGTGATGTTCCTCAACCCGAGCCGAATCCTCGTCGCCCGAGACCCCGTCGACCTCCGCAAAGGCATCGCCGGTCTCGCCGCGGTCTGCGAGGTGCACCTTCGAGAAGAGCCGCTCGATGGCACGTTGTTCGTGTTCGTGTCCCGGGACCGGCGCGGCGCGAAGCTGCTGACGTGGTCCCACGGCGGATTCGTGATGGTCTACAAACGACTGGAGAAAGGACGCTTTCGCTGGCCGGTCCTCGACGGGGACCGCGCGGTCATCTCCCCGGCAGAGCTGGCCGCCCTCCTCGAGGGTATCGACCTCGCCAACGCGAGGCGACTTTCTCGTTGGAATCCGGTTTCTCGGCCTACCCAAGCGCCGACAACGGGTTAGGTGTGGGTATGTCTGGACTCGCCGAAATCCTTGCAGAGAACAGCCGTTTGCGCGCGCAGATGGCTGAGTTGAAGGCCGACCTGGCGAGCCGCCGCGCGGAGTTCGCGGTCCTCGCCGACGAGCGAGACCGGCTCGAAGCGAAGCTGGATGCGGTCACCGCGAAGGCCGAAGAGCTGGCCGCCGCGCTCGAGTTCATCCGACTCCAGCGCGCCGGCGCGCGCAGCGAACGCTACGCCAGCCCCGACCAGGCGGCGCTCCCCTTCGACGAGACGCTCCCGCCGGGGCCGCTGGAGCGCGTCGAGGCGGACGAGGGCGAGGCGCAGGCCAAGCCGACCCGCGACACCCACAAGCGCGGCACGCCGAAGCGGCGGTCCCTGGCAGACAACACCGACCTCCCGCACCAGACCGTCCCCTGCGCCTTGCCCTCGGGCGCCTGCTGCGCCGGCTGCGGCCAACCGCTGCGCGTCATCGGCGCCGTCACCTCGCACCGGCTCGAGTGGGTGCCGGGCCACTTCCTCATCCACGACGTAGTCCGCGAGAAGGCGGCTTGTCCGCGCTGCCCAAGCGAGGGCGTCTTCGCGGCCCCCGCGCCCTACGCCCTCGACCGCGCCCTCTGCGGCAACGGCCTCCTGGCGCGCGTGCTCACCGGCAAGTTCGCCGACCACATCCCGTTGAATCGGCAATCCAAGCGCATGGCGCGCGAGGGCGTCGAGCTGTCCACCCAGACGATGTGCGGCTGGCTCGCCCAAGGCGCCGAGCTCATGCGCCCGCTCTACAAGGCGCTGCTCGCGCAGGTCCTCGTGGCGAACACGCTGCAGGCCGATGACACCGGTCATCCCGTCCAAGACGGCGAAGATGGCACCCTTCGCCGCGGCCGCATGTGGGTCCTCACCGACCAGGAGCACGCCGTCTACGCCTTCACCGCCACGAAAGAGGGCGAGCACCCGGCCAAGCTCCTCGAGGGCTTCCGAGGGCAGGTCCTGCTCGTCGACGGTGGCAGCGAGTTCAACCAGGTCGTGCGCGACAAAGCCCTGGTGCGCGCAGGATGTTGGAGCCACCTCCGGCGCTACTTCTTCGAGGCGCGCCACGAGTCGCCGCGCGGCGTCCACGAGGCGCTGGCGCTCATCCGCGACCTCTTCCTCTTGGAGCGCGACTTTGCCGGGCTCTCCGTCGACGAGCGGCTCCGCGAGCGGCAGGCGCACAGCGCGCCCCTCGTCGACGCGCTGCAGAGCTGGGTCCGCGACCTGCGCCCCCACGTCCGACCGTCGAGCCGGCTCGGCGAGGCGCTCACCTACGCGACCAACCAGGCCGACGCCATGCGCGTCTTCCTCGCGCGTGGCGACGTTCCCCTGCACAACAACCTCTCCGAGCTTTTGCTGCGTCAGCCCGTCGTCGGGCGAAAGAACTGGCTCTTCAGCCGCACCGAGGGCGGCGCCGAGGC
>JACSRI010000106.1 GCA_014879845.1 Opitutaceae bacterium | reverse complement strand
GATGACCCACTTCGGCTCGGGCATCTGGTCGTAGAGTGTCTTGATGGCCGGGGCCATCTTGCGGTTGACCGTGCCGGCGACGATCATGACGTCGGCCTGGCGCGGCGACGGGCGAAACACCTCGGCGCCGAAGCGCGAGATGTCGAAGCGCGAACCGCCCGTGGCCATCATCTCGATGGCGCAGCAGGCGAGACCGAAGGTGAGCGGCCAGAGCGAGTTGGCGCGGCCGACGGCGAGAAGGTCGTCGAGCTTCGCGAAGCGAACGATCCCGGCCACCTCGGGCGGGATCTCGTTGCCGGCCTCGTGGGCCGGACCGGTGCCGACTAGCGGGCCGGCGACTTGGGAGCTGCCTTGACTGGCTTGCGGGTCCATTCAAATACCCCTTTTTTCCAGGCGTAAACGATCACGAGGGACAGGATCCCTACGAAGATCAGCGTTTCGACAAGGTCGCGCCACACGAACACACGGTCATAGATGAGCGCGACCGGGATGAGGTAGAGAACGTCCACCGCGAAAGCCACGAAGACCAGCGCGTAGAGGTAGTAGACCGCACTGTAACGGATCCAGGCGTCGCCGATCGGCTCCATGCCGCACTCGATGAACTGCCCGGTCTTGTTGGCGGACTGGCGGGTCTTGCGAGCCGCCAGGAGTGCCACGATCACGAATGGGCCGATGGCAAACGCCAGTCCCGCCAGGCAGTAGCCGAAGACGTAGATGAGGTCGTTGCCGAGGGTCTCGTTCATGAAGGCGTGATCAGGGGACTAAACGTCGATAGTTGTTCTCAACAGCTGGGCGATATTCGCACACGTGACGCAAAATCGGCTTCGCTCGCCTTGATGATGTTTGTGCAGATCTTGACGGGGAAAGACCGTAAGTGGCTGGGGGGACTGGCGAAACACATGGCCGAACTCTCGCCTGCGACTAGGCAAACCTAACGCCTCGAGAGAAACGGTTTGTGGCGAAACGGCAAGGCTGGGGTGCCGCGATGTCCCCACTCACGTCGGTCACCCGCTGCGCCCGAAAACGCGAAGGGCGACCGTTGACCGGTCGCCCTTGGGACTCACGCAATCAAAACGGCCGGCACTCGCGCGCCGGCCGTTGCTCGGAAATCAGAAGAGATCTGCGCCTCCCGGCGGGATGCCTTCACCCACGCGGGGAGCGATGAGCGGGTCGCCCTTGGCGTCTGAACCATGGCCGTTGGACGACGGCGCGGCATGCGAGGCAAACATCGCGGCACCGGACGAAGCCGCACGCGAGGCGACCGGCGCCCGGGCGGGCTTGGCGGCCGCGGTCGGCTGCTTGGCCACCGTGGACTTGGCGGTGAGCGGACTGGCGATGGCCGGCGCGATGGCGCGGGCATCATTGACGCCGACCATTTGATTGAGTTCGGCGACCACCGTCTGCAGGAGCGAAGCCTGGTTGGTCAGATCGACCGCGGCGGCCGCGGTCTCCTCGGCGGTGGCGGCGTTGGCCTGCGTGACCGAGTCCATCTCGGCCACCGCACGCGTCACCTGCTCGATGCCCTGATGCTGTTCGCGCGCGGCGACGGCGATCTCCGCCACGAGGGCGTCGAACTCGTGCGCCTTCGTCGTGATCTCCTCGAGACGACGGGCCACCTGGGCGCTGATCTCGGCGCCCTGCGTGCTGCGCTGCGTGGCCTCGGAGATGCGCTCGGCCGTCTCGCGGGCCGCCTGCGCGGCGTTGTGCGCGAGCGTGCGGACCTCGTCGGCGACGACCGCGAAACCGAGGCCCGCATCACCGGCGCGCGCGGCCTCGACGGCGGCGTTGAGCGCGAGGATGTCGGTCTGGAGCGCGATCTTGTCGATCGTCTTGATGATCTTCGAGATCTCGGCGGACGAATTCTGAATGGCCTCCATGGCCGTCTGGAGCGCCGAGACGTCCTTCGTGCCGGAGTCGGCGGCGGCGCGTGTCTGGCCGGCGAGCTGCTCGGCCTTCTGCGCATGTTCGGCGGTGCGGCGCGTCTGACCGGCCATCTCCTCGAGCGATGCACTCGTCTCCTCGAGCGACGCGGCCTGGCGGGACGAACCATCGGACAGCGACTGGCTGGCCATCGACACCTGACCGGCGGCGCCGGCGGCGGATTCGGCCGTGGACGTGAGGCGCCCGGCGAGGGTGGTGATGCCGCGGTTCACGCTGCGGGTGATGAGGAACGCGCCGACGATGCCGGCGGCAAAGCCGACGAGCGACAGCACCATCACGGACCACTCATGGCGGGCCTGGGCCGACTCAGCCGAATCACCAATATCCTGCTGCTGGGTCTTGACCTGATCGCGCACCTTGGTGACGCGATCGGCGACCTGCGGGGCAAGCTTGTCGAGTTCGGCGGCGAAGCTGTTCTTCGCATTGGTCTGGGCCACGACGCTCTCAAAGCCATCCGCGTAGGCGGCGGCGTTGACGGCAAGGCTCTCGAGTAGCGCCTTCTTCTTCGGGTCGGCGAGGCTGGCGTCAAACTCCTCGGCCTGCTTGAGATCGCTCGCGATCTCGGCGAGGTGCTTCTTCAGCTCCCCGGCGGCGGTGCGCACCGTGGCGGCGACCGTGTCGTTGGCGCGGAGCAGGTAGCTGTTGGCGGCGGCGGCGGCCTCGAAGTAGCTCTGCAGGGCGTTGCCCGACTTGGTCGCGGCGACCTGGTCGCCGCTGGCGCGGGCCGCGTCGATGAGCTGGCGGATGCCCTCCACGAGCGCGGCGGCCGGCGTGTCGAGCGATGCGGCGACGGTCTCGACGCGCTCCTTCTGCTTCTGCACGAGCTTGCCGAAGAGCTCGTCGTACTGGGCGACCAGGCGCTGGGCCTCGGCGATGAGATTCTTGCGATCCGTGTCGACGATCTCCGACTTGGACTGCTCGAAGAGCACACCGAGTTCGCGCCGGGCGGCGGCCTGGCGCTCGAGGTTGGCGGCGGACGGATCATTGAGCCATGCGGCGGTGGAGAGCTGCAGCTGCAGCATCTCGGACTCAAGATTGGCGGCGAGGTTGGTCTCGTGCGTCGTGTCGGAGTAGTTCGAGAGCGACTGCCCGGACTGGTTCAGCGCGAAATACGCGAGGCCGGCCACCGCCCAGAAGACGACGAAGACCAGAACATATCCGGACGCGATCTTGCGGCCGGTCGTGCGGAAGAATGAGTTCACAGGCAGCTAGATTTTGGATACAGACGATTGACGATCAGCTCTCGGCGTTGAAGCGCACGGGGATGGTGACCTTGGCCTTCACGGCCTGGCCATCCTTCTCGGCGGGCTTGAACTTCCAGCGCTTGATCGCCTCGATGGAGGGGTTTTCGAAGGCGGGATCCGAAGACTTCGTGACGGTGGCGTCGACGACCGAGCCGCTCTCGTCGATGATCACGACCACGGCGACCATGCCATTCACGCCTTTGAGCGAGGCGGGATAGGTGGGCGGCGGGGTCTTGGTCGGGACGGGGGGCTTGTCGAACTTCGTGATGGAGTCGTCTGCGTACGCAGCACCGACGCCAAGACCAAGGACCAAGGAAACAACCAGGGTGAGAGAACGGATGCGATTCATGAGAAGGGCGGTTAGCGCGTAAATCGTCGATGGACCCAAACAATTAAGTAATCCGTAGCTTTTTCCTCTACTGGTGGTTGCGCAGTACTCACGAATCCCGGGCACCGTGGGGGATTACCCCGATTTCACGAGCCCACCCCACCCCAGTTTCCCGGCCGGAGCGCGCCGGCGTTGACGGGAATTTTACATCGCCCCCCGCGAAGTCCGTAGTGAAAATAAGGTGACACGCGGGCCCAGCGGCCGCGCGTCGCGCCGGGGCGCGGAGGGAGGTCGTCAGCGCCCGGGCGGTGGCGCTTCGCGACCGCCCGCATCGCCGCCCAGGCTGTTGCGCGCCGCGACCCATTCCGCCACCGGCACGCCGCCGAGCAGGTGCTCGTGCAGGATCCGGTCAAAGCGCGCGGCGTCGACCTGCCCATACCAGACCCCCTCGGGGTAGACCACCAGCCACGGTCCGCCGCGGCACACGCGCAGGCACGCGGCCTTGGTCCGCATCGCCGGCAGACCGGTCTCGCGCAGCCGCTGCTTGATGTGGACCCACACCGCTTCGCCCGCGTCGGTCGCGCAACAATCGGGCCCGATGCAGACAAACAAGTGCCGGCGCGCGCCGGGAAGGCCCGCCTTTTCCAATCCCGCCTGGATCGCTGGGTCCATCATCCCCAAGGGGGCGACGCCCCGATCCAGGGCGCAACTCCGAACCTTTTCGCTCGGCAGCGCGCGATCCGGGGCTTCGCTGGCCTCTGTGACCGAACGCGTCGTCGTCGCCTCGACCAACCCCGTGAAGATCGCCTGTACGCGCAGCGGGTTCGCCCGCATGTTCCCCGATCGGAAGTTCACCGTGGAGGGCGCAGCCGTGGTGAGCGAGGTGAGCCACCAGCCGATGGGCGATGCCGAGACTCTGCACGGGGCCGAGGCTCGCGCACGCAAGGCCCGCATCCAGGTTGCGGATGCAGACTATTGGGTCGGCATCGAGGGTGGCTGCGAGGACCGCGAGGGCGTGCTGCACGGTTTCGCGTGGGTCGTCGTACTCTCCCGCGGGCACGAGGGGCGCAGCCGCACGGCCTCCTTCGAGATCCCGCCCGCGGTGGCCGCGCTCGTGCGCCGCGGCGTGGAGCTCGGCCATGCCGACGACCAGGTTTTCGGCCGGACCAATTCGAAGCAGGGCAACGGCGCGGTCGGCCTGCTCACGGCCGACGCGGTGGACCGGGTCGCCCTCTACGAGCCGGCGGTCGCGCTGGCCCTCATTCCGTTTCGCCATCCCACGCTGTTTCCGGCGGCCGGCTGAGCCGTGCCGCCGCCCGCTGCAGATCCGGCATGCCAGCGGACAAGGCGAGTCCTTTCCCGCATCCAGCCGGCACTGCCGCTTGCATCATACGCCGTCGCCACTACCGTCGCCCGCCCGTGAAAGACCAATTCATCGCCGCCAAGCAGCGGTGGGCCGAGAAACAGAAGGCCGCAGGCTTCCAGTCCCGGGCGGTGGCATCGCAGGACCGGCTGCCGCCTGGCCAACGACTCACCACGGGTTTCCCGGTGCTCGATCTGGGCATCCAGCCGGAGATCGCCCACACGGCGTGGACACTGACGATCGACGGCGAGGTCGATGCGCCTGTCGAACTCGACTGGGCCGCATTCAACGCCCTGGGCCAGGTCACCGATGTGAGCGATTTTCACTGCGTGACGACGTGGAGCAAATACGACTGCCGCTGGGACGGCGTCGCCTTCACCACCCTCTACGAACAGGTCCGACCGAAGCCGACCGCCCGTTTTGTCTACTTCACCTCCTACGACGGCTATTCGACCAACGTCCCGCTCGAGAAATGTCTCGATGACGACGTCCTGATCGCGACGCGCTTCGACGGGGCGCCAATTACGCGCGAGCACGGCGGGCCGGCCCGCGTCATCATTCCCAAACTTTACGCCTGGAAGGGGGCCAAATTCGTGAAGGGCATCCACTTCCTGGCCGAGGACCGGCTCGGATTCTGGGAGGAGCGGGGTTATTCCAACTCTGCCGATCCCTGGAAAGAAGAACGCTACGCCTGAGACGGGTCCGCAATCGGGCGCCCTGACCGCCTCAACCGAACCGTCCACGCACCGCCCGGATCAGGCCGATGATCTCGTCGTGCAGCGCCCGTGCTCGCGGCAATTGGTCGATCGCGTGGTTCACCGACTCGCCTTCCGGCACCTTGGGCGCCGGGGGTTCGAGGGTTGTCGCCTGGCTGGGAAACACGAGAGGGTCGCGACTCCCGGAATCGGGAGCGGTGTCGCCCGAGGCGCGAAGAAGAGGAAATGGAAGAATGGTTCGCATGATCGCCGAGGGACCACGGCGGAGCGTGGTCACTTACCGGGATCACCTTACTCAACACCGAACGAATGCCAGCGCGGAAGTCGTAACAAACCTGTCAAACACCCGGGCCACCGGCCCGCATTTACGGCTGAGAACTCTGGCCCGGAGGCGGTTCGGACGGAGGTGACATCGCCGGGGCCGATGGATCCGTTGCAACCGGCAGTTCCACGATGACCAGCCCGGACTCGCGGCGGTAGAGGTCGCGGTTGGAGGCGTTGAACTCGTACTTCAGGTCGCAACGCAATCCGCTCAGGTCCAGCCAACGCACGCTTCGGGCGCGATAGGACCCACGCGAGGTCGGCACCAGCTCGATCGCCACGAGGAGATGAAAGGCGTCGCGCGTGACTTTGAAATCCGTCGACGGCGACAGGTAAAAACTGCGCTGGGAGCTGTCGATCGTGGCGGCGCTGAATGTCTTCACCTCGATATAGAACGCCGCGCCGTCGATCTCGGCCTCGAGGTCGGGATACCCGGCGCTCCGCATCCGCCCGGATTCGGCGCGCGGCCGGTGCGTGTCGATCCCCGCCGCGCGCATCGCCTCGATCACGACCGTCTCGACGCGATTGCCCGCCTCGTTAACCCGCGAGGCCTCGATCTCGCTCTCGGCGATCCGGCGCTCGATCTGGTCCGCGACGGAGAGCAGGGTGTCGCGCGACTCACCCTGCCAGTGCAGGATGCGACGCCCGGTCAATGCCTCGATGATCGCCGGCAGCGGCACGTCCTTCATGCCGCCTGCCATATCGCGAATCCGCTCGCGCAGCTGCGCCTGCACGGCGGGGTCAGCGACCGGATCGCCGCCATGCACGGCCGGCGTCACGCAGGCGAGCATGACGAGGATCGAGCACGCCGGATTCCGCAGCAGGGACGTGCGCCAGATCGGTAACATCGGACACGGTTCCTCAGTCAATTCCGCGCCAAAGGCAAATCTCGATCCTTCGCCGCGCCCGCGAAGGAGGTTGGCTTGGCAAAGCCGGTCCCGCACAAGGGAGCAGATACGCACCACCTGCGTCCTCCTTCCGTCGGCCGCCTCCAGTCGCCTCCCGAAATGTCACTTCGCAACCTCGCGCGCCTCCTCCTGCACCGTCTCGCGGGCGCGCGATTCCGGGCCGGCCGAAACGTCGTGCTCGGCGCAGGCGTGCGGCTCGCGCGCGGCACGTTGATCGACGCGCGCGGCACCGGAGTTTCTATCGGCGATGGCGTGGTCAGTGGCACGGGGGTCACGGTTCTTGCGGTTAACGAGATCGCCCGCTCCACCAGCACAGGATCAGCGACGCAGACCGATGCCATGACGATCGGCTCCAGGGCATGGCTCGGCGCGCACTGTCTCATCACGGCAGGAGCGCAGGTCGGCGCGGGTGCTGTCGTCGCCGCCGAGGCGCTCGTGATCGACGATGTGCCTGACCGCGCCATCGTCTCAGGTACACCAGCGCGTGTCGTCGGACGTCGGGGCGCCGATGATGCGCTGGAGTTCTTCCCCACTTCTGTCGAGGCTCGCGACACGACACGCGGCAGACTCCGGAAGCCTGCGACGCCTTAGGCGTGACCGCGCAGGCCGTCGCCTCCATGGTCTGACCGCCCTTCGCCCCCATCCATCGTCCATGAATGCCTCCGACCTGATCCTGCAGTGGACCATCGCCGCCCTCGTTTGCGGGTTGCTGGGCGCGCGAGGCCGACTCTCGCTCTTTCATCCGGCGACGGTCTACCTGGCGTTTCACGTCGTCGTGTTCTGCCTCCGGCCGACGGTCCTCTTCGCCGCGGGACTGGATGGCACGTGGACGACGATCCTTGCGTCGCCCGATGCCGAGTACCTGCGTCAGGCCCTGTGGGTCAGCTCCGCCGGGCTGGTGTCGTTCACGCTGGCCTGCACCGCAGCGACGTTTCGCTCACGAGTCCTGCACGACGAGGAACCGGTGGAGATGGACGCCAGTGATCGCCGGGCCCTCGTGGTCGCGGCCGCGATCTTCGTCGTGCCCGCGATCGCGGGAGGTATGCTCGGGATCGGCTCGACCCGCCATTCTGGATACATCGTCGATCTCCAGTTCACCCTCGTGCCGCTCGCCCTGCTCACGGTGCTCGCCCGCTCGTGGAGCGTGTGGAGCCTGCTGCCGGTCGGCGCCCTCATCAGCATGCAGGCGCTCTCAGGCTCGCCGGTGCCGGTCGTCGCCGGGTCCGGACTGCTGCTCACCTTGCTCTGGCTCTGGAACCACCGACGGAGTTTTCCTTCGATGCCGGTTTTCGTCGCGGGCGCCCTCGGTCTGGTTGCACTACTCCTGCTGACCGGCGAGGGCTCTCCCGCAGCGTCCTGGCTGGGCTTCCGCGAGGCTCCGGCGGCTGCCACCTCGACGGGTCCGGGCCTGGCCGACCAGGTGGACCGACGATCGTGGGCGCACGTCGAGGCGCTGGCCGCGGTCATCGCCGTCGTGCCGGACAAAGCCGGGGAACACACCCTCGGGCGCCAGCATCTGGCCTCGGCGGCGGCCGTGCTTGCTTCGTCCACCTATTCACCGTTGGCCGCCGCCGAGGCCGCCGGAGTCGAGCTCGGCCGCCAGGGCCGTTTTCGCGGGCTCCCATTCACGCTCGTATCCGACGGGTGGATCAGCGGAGGCTGGGTCGGCGTGGTCCTCACGCTCGCGCTGGCCGGCGCGCTCATGGGCGCCGCATTCGCGGCCTTCGCGCGACATCCGGGCGACCGGGCAGCCGTGTGCTTCTTCCTGCCCGTCCATATTCTGGCGCTCGGGCTCTATACATCGGCCGACATGGCGTTGATTCACCGCGCGGCCTATCTTGCCGCGCCGCTGCTCACGTGGCGCCTGCTCGCCACGCGCATGCGCCGCAGTGCGGTCGCCATGGACGAGCGCGAGCGCCTCCGAGAGGAGCGTCACCGCAAACGGCTCCTTGGCACGGCCCTGCTCAACCCCAACGCCGCAGACATCCCGCCCGAAGTGCTCCGTGGCGCGATCGCTCCTGGCGACGACTCCGCCGGGAGCGCCCCGGACCAAGGGGCCCCTTCGCCGACGCCCTCAGGGGCCAAGCCCGCCCGCTGGCGGGATTCCGACCCACGCTGATCCGCACGCCCTCCACCACGAGGCGGCCGACCGGCTGGAGCGACTCGGCGCCCGGCCCGGGACGTCCGACTTGCCATCCAGCACCTACGATACCTCAGGTCCTGTCTGTATATTCGACAGCGTGCTTGCCCCGATGGGGTCGTCAGGTATGGTAAAGGCCAGAGTTTGGGGTGAGGCATGGCGCTCCCGCGCTTGTGGTCCGGCCGCGCCCCGCTCCCGAATCTCGTCCTCGACACGTTCAATTCATTCGAAACAAACAGGTTCCCGAAATTTCAGCCACACCCTGAGCCGGTCGATACCTAGCGTGGACACCGCATTTCCCTCCACGTCAGCCGCCGGCACTGATCCAGCCACTACAGGCGCATCCTCACTCCGTCTCCACGAGCCGAATATTCCATGAGCGCTCCCAGCACTCCCGATCGCACTCCCCTCGTCCGTCCGGCAGCCGCTCCGGCTCCGGCCAATCCCGGCATCAAGAAAGTCCAGGTCTACGTGGTCGATGACCACCCCCTGGTGCGTCAGGGTCTTGGGCAGGTGATCAATGCCGAGCCCGATATGACCGTCTGCGGTGAATCCGACGACGCGGCCAAGGCACTCCACGGCATCACAGTCAAGAATCCCGACCTCGTGATCGTGGACATCTCCCTGCGCGGCAACAACGGCCTCGAGCTGATCAAGAACATCAAGGCCATCCGCCACAACATCCCGATCCTCGTCTTCTCGATGCACGACGAGACGGTCTACGCGCAGCGCGCGCTGCGCGCCGGCGCGCGCGCCTACGTGATGAAGCAGGAATCCGCCGACAAGATCATCACGGCGATCCGCCGCATCATGAACGGCGACATCTACGTGTCCAACCGCGTGGCCGATCAGGTCCTTCACCAGTTGGTCAGCGGCGGCGGCGACACGTCGACCTCACCCGTCGACCGCCTGAGCGACCGCGAACTCGAGGTCATCCAGCTCATCGGTCGCGGTCTCTCGACGCGCGAGATCGCGTCGACGCTCAACCTGAGCGTGAAGACGATCGAGTCGCATCGCGCCCACATCAAGGAGAAGCTCAATCTCCGCAATGCCACGGAACTCGTGCAGTTCTCGGTGCAGTGGGTGGAGCAGGAAAACGCCCGCGGCTGAGTCCGCGCCGCACCTGGCCTGGGGAAACTGACGCGTCAGGGTCGAATCGGGACACCTCCGCGTGTCGCGCCACCGCCTCCACGTCGACTCCCGCCTACGCCGCCGCCAGCAGCGTCTCGATCTGCTGCTTGAGCATGTCGAAGCGGAAGGGCTTGCGCAGGAAGGCGGTCTTGTTGCGCGCCTCGCCCTCGAGGATCACGACATCGTCGGTGTATCCAGAAATAAACAGCACGCGCAGGCCGGCGTGCTGCAGCCGCAGCTCGGCCGCCAGCTCGAGCCCGCCCATGACCGGCATGACGAGGTCGGTGATCAGGAGACCGACATTCTCCGTGCCGAGTTCGCGGGCCTTCTCCGCGGCCTCGCGCCCGTTTTCGGCCTCGATGACCTTGTAGCCGAGGTTGGTCAGGAAGGTCGCGATCAACTCACGGATCATCGACTCGTCCTCGGCGAGGAGGACGGTGATGCCGCTGGGATCGACGCTCGCGTGCGGTTCAGCCATGGGATTGGCGCGCCATCTTGGTCCAGCCCGGCGGTTCGGCAAGAGAAAGTGCGGCGCGCCTGCGACACCGTTCAACCCCGCCTGCCGCCCTCCCCCTTCACCCGCGTCCGCGCTGGCCGTGTCGCTCAGGACAACAAGTCCTGCCCGACCCAGCTGGCAGCCACACGCACGAGGTCGCGGGCGCTGGCCAGCCGGAGCTTCTCCCGAATCCTCTGCCGGTGCGTCGCGACCGTCTTCTCGCTCACGTGCATGCAAGCCGCGATCTGGCGGGCGCTGTGGTTGGCCCCGAGCAGATGCACGACCCGCAGCTCACGGTTGTTCAGGACCGCCAGGCCGGCGGCCAGGCCGTGCGGCTCGACTCCGGCCAGACGCCCGATGAACCGGCGGCGCATGGCCTCGCTCAACGCGATTCCTCCGCCGAGCACGGTGTGCATCGCGGCGACGACCTCCTCGCACCCGCTCGTCTTCATGAGATAACCTCGCGCCCCCGCACGCAGCGCACGCTCCGCGAGCAGGTTCTCCTCCAACGTCGAGAAACACAGCACGCGGGCGTGCATGGCGATCTCCTCGATCCAGCCGAGACCATCCAATCCCTGGATCGCCGGCTCGAGGACCACGAGAGCGACCGCGCCGCGCGAGACTTGCGCGCGCGCGGCGTCGCGGGTGCACACCGTGCCGACCATGGACCAGCCCGCCTGGGCCTCGACGAGCCGGGCGAGGCCCGAACCGATCACGGGATGTTCGTCGACGACGAGGATGCGGCGGCAGGAGGGATCCATGGCGAAGAGGGCGCCGCCACCATACCGACGAGCACAGCCCCTGAAAATCAGGCCGAACCGGTGGGCTCGCGTGCGTGTCGCGCGGCACGGCGTGGGAAAAGCCCGACCCGCCGATGCGGACGACCTCCGTAACCCACCCCAAGGATGCGCCCGCCCACGCGGGCGACTCAGGCTTTCTCGAGTCTGCGGGCGAAGACAATCTTGCCGCCCGCCGACGGAAGGATGCTCACGACCTCGACCTCCACGCGCTTGCCGACGAGCGTCGACGCCGAGTCGACCACGACCATCGAGCCGTCGGCGAGGTAACCCACCGCCTGACCGGCCTCTCTGCCCGGCTTCACCAGGTCGACCTCGAACTGCTCGCCGGCCGCCACCTCGGTATGCAGCGCCTTCGAGAGGGCGTTGAGATTGAGCCACGGCACGCCCTGAAACTGCGCACGCTGCGCGAGCGTGTAGTCGGTGGTCAGCAGCTTCGCCTTCATCGTCTGCGCCAGATAGACCAGTTTGTCCTCGGGATTCGTCCCCTTGCCGACCTCGCTCTCGACCACGCGGATGTCGGCATTGGGCAACTGGCGGAGCTTGTTGAGCACCTCCAGGCCCTTGCGTCCGCGCACGGCGCGGGACGGATCGCGGGCGCCGGCGATCACCTGCAGTTCATCGAGGACAAACTGCGGCACGATCAGCGCCGAGGGCAGGAAGTTCGCCTCGCGGATCTTGAGGATGCGGCCATCGATGAGTGCGCTCGTGTCGAGGACGACGAGCGGCACGTCCACCTCGTGCGGCACGAAGCGCACATAGGGAATCACGAGCTGAAACTCGTCCTTGCCGCGCAACGCGATGACCGTGCCGAGATAGGCGCAAAGGACGAAGAGGGCCAGGCGCGAGAGGTAGAGCAGCTGTGGATCACCGAACTGGAACAACGGCGAGGTGCCGATGAGGAAGGCCACGAGCGAACCCACGGCCAGGCCGAAGGTCACAGCCGAGAGCCCGCGCAGGGAGAAGCCCTTCAGGAACACGTCCACCAGCACGGTAAGGATCCCGAGAAGAAACCCGATCAGCGCTGCGCTGAACTGGTAGCCCGCCCAATCGCCCACGGTCAGCGACACCATCCAGCCGCCGAGCACGCAAACGATCACGAAAACGAGACGAATGACAAAGAGAGTGCGGTTCACAAGGGGTGGCGCATCCGCGCACACTCACGCTGGTGCCGGCGCGATGCTGCGGCAAGCGGCTTCGCGACGCGCGGCCACCGACGCACGTCCCAGCCGTACGAACCCATCGCTCACCGGGGCGGTGACGCCTCAGCGGACCGAGGCGTCCTCGGGAAGGCCGAGCGCCTTGTAGAGGTTGCGCCGGCCATCCTTGTCACCCGCGATGATCTTGTAGGCAAACTCCGCGACCTTGAGTGCCTGCTCGCGCGGCACCACGACGACGCCGTCGCCGTCGGCCACGATCACGTCACCGGGATTGACGAGCACGCCGCCGACCACGACCGGGCGGTTGACCGACTCCACCTCGTTGCGCCCGGGACGGATGCCGCGGCCTGGCCGGCGCAGGTAGAGCGGCACGCCTTCGGTGATGACCTCGTCGGTGTCGCGTGCGGTCGCATCGGTCACCACGCCCACGGCTCCCTTGAGTTTCCAGGCCATGATGTTATTCGAACCGATGCTGCCGACATCGGCGTCCGGCGCCTCGTCGATGATGATGGCCGATCCCGGCCGGATGATCTCCATGAAAGGCTCCGGCGAGAGTTCGTCGTACCAGGTGCCCTCCCAGGCGCGGAACGCCTCGTAACTGAGCCCCGCCGGCGCCGGCGGACGCTGCGTCGGCACGTAGCGCACGGTCACGGCGATGCCGATGAAGCGGTGCTTGTACTCCCTGGCGTCCTTCCAGAGCGGTTGGATCTCCGGGTCCATCAAGCCGACATTCGTGAGCCCGACGAAATCCATGCCGTCGGTCACGTCGGCCACCCGCAGGCCCTCGAAGGCCTTGAGCACGGCAGCGTCATCTTCGGCTGAATACACCTTGGTCGCGATGAAATTCCGGCCGGCGCGGTACTCGTCGGCCTTCGCGGGCGGCTCGGCCCGGAGCAGGCCCGCCGAACCGGCGAGAAACAAGGCAGTGGTCAGAACGCGGGGTAGTTTCGTGCGGGGTAGCATGACCCCGCGACCGTCGAGTTCGCGACCCAGGCCGGCAACCCCGCCGCTGCGCAAACGTGCGACCGCCGCGCATCCACGCCTTGGGTCACCGGTGGGGTGGCTGACGGGATTTGAACCCGCGACCCCCAGATCCACAATCTGGTGCTCTAACCAACTGAGCTACAACCACCGTGTCCCGGAACAGGGAGGCGAACGCTCCCGTCCGAGCCGGGGAGTGTCAACGGGAAATTTCAGCACACCCGCGGGCGGCGGCAAAATCCTTGAGCCACGAATCACTTGCGCCGGCCGGGCTCACGACACGAGCAACCGCAGGCCCTCGTGGCCGAGGACAAACAGGCAGGCCAGCCACGCCAGACCTCGCGCGGTCCAGATCCGATGCGGCCACATGTACCGGCGCGCCACCGCGGCGAAGGCGCACAGGATGGAGAGTCCCCCGGCCAGCATCACGGCGCGCCCGTGTTCGCGCGCGCCCTTCACGACGAGCATCGTCATCAGCTCATTGTATCGCGCGAGGAAGAGCGCCGCGGCCACGGCGATGGCGGCCGCGACGAGCGCGCACCCGGTCTGCACGATGAATGCCCGCGGCGTCTCGACGAGCACGGCCAGCGCGGCTCCCAGGAGCACCCAGACGGCGGCACTCAGCACCTCCCAGAGCGCCCGCGTGGCCCCCGGCCACATCTCCACGCCCGAAAGGAGCTGCACCGCGAACATCGCGACCCCGATGCCGAAGGCCACACCCGCGAGCATGAGCGTCTTACCCACGGCCATGGCCGAACCGGAGATCGGCCGCGTGCGCCACTGCGCGGCCGCGCCGCTGATCGGGTCGCCGAAGACAACCTCGGCCCCGATGGCCAGCATCAGCAGGCGCCCCAGCCAGACGACGACCTCGCCTGGCAACCAGCCGTTGCGCTCGCCCAAAAGGGCGAGAAAATCGATCGCCCCGGCGGCGAGCACGACCAGGGCCGAGCGCCGTGCGTCGCGCAGGATCACGCGCAGGATGGTCATGACGCACCGCCCTCCCGCACGGCGGCGGCCCGGCGCGCGAGCGCCTCGCCGATCTCCGCCAGCACCATCGGCCGGTCCTCCACGGTGGCGCCGGGAAACGTCGCCAGCCACCCGCGCAGGGTCGCGCCGTCGCCGAACCGTGTATCCACGGCATGGAGCCGGCGGCCGCGGGCATCGAGCAGGATCCACTCCGGGGGCAGGTCGACGAGGCGGCCTGGCGGATGCGCGAAGGTCACGGTGATCCGCCGGTACTGGTTCATCAGCGCATCGACACGATCGAAGACCTGGATGCGACCCTCCTGCAGCCACGCGATGTGGTCGCACACGCCCTCCAGGCAGGCCGCATCCCGCGCTGTCGCGATGAGCACGGACCGGCCGGGCGTCAACGCCTCGTTGAGCGCGGCCCCGACCTCGCGGCGATCACCGTCCTCCATCTGGTCGAATGAACCGTCCATGAACAACAGGTCCGGCCGGTAGGCCAGTGAGGAAAGGAGCGCGGCCTTGAGTCGGAGCGGACGCTCGAGATGGTTCGCGCGCACATCCAGCGGCAGCGCGAGCCGCACGCTCAGGTGCAGCGCAAACTCCTGGTCCCAGGTCGGGTAGAATCCCCGCCAGCGCGCCAGGTGCTGGCGCACGTTGAGGTGCAGCGGCACGAGGTGATGCTGCGGGACGTAGCCGATGCGGGCGAAGGTCGCGCCGGAGAGCCGGGCGGGAGCCTTCCCCAGGACACGCGCGGTCCCGGCGCGAATCGGATCGAGATTGAGCAGCAGGCGCAGCAGGGCGGACTTGCCGGCGCCTTCGGCGCCGATGAGCGCGACGCGCACGCCGGGCGACACCGCCCACGTGATGTCGAGCGCGCCGCCGCCATCGCGCGGTCGCCCGGACAGTCCCGTTGTCTCGATCACATGCATCCAGCAGCGAGCTTGGCGGGCCGGTGGTCCAGCGCCATCACCAAAAACATCGTTTGCCGGCCGACACGCCGGATACGGCGGGGTTCCCGCACGCGTGACGCACCGACCGCCGGGTCACGCGCCGCCGCCGACGCCGCGCTCCATGATCGGGAGCATCACGCCGCGGCGAAAGACCGTCACCTGGCCGGTGCTCGACGAGACCACGATCGAGATGCACTGGGCGGCGAGCGAGATGGCCGCGGCCGCGGCGTGGCGCGAGCCGAGCCCGCTCGGCAGCGCGTGATAGTAGTCCGGCGCGTGGATGAGCGACCCCGAGGAGACGAGCACGCCGTCGCCCCGGATGATGAACGCCCCGTCGAGCGAGGAGAACTCCTTGACCGTCTCGTCCATGAACGGGTTGAGGATGTTGCGATCCTCCTCCTTGTAGCCGTAAAATGGATTCAGGACGAGCGGCTTGGTCATCTTGTCGACCCGCGCCGTGTCGCCGAGGACGAAGAGGCTGCCCACCGGCTTGCCCTCGCGACCCTCGACCGCCAGCTCCATCGCGATGCCCAGGACGCGCTCGAAGACCTCGGGCTTGACGTCGGCCGGGAGAAAATCGGTCTGGTCGACGAGCAGCGTCTGGAATTCGCGCTGCAGGTCGACGACCACGATGGTGTCGAACTGGTCGCTCTCGGGCAGGCCGCCGATGCAGCAGATGCGGTCGTTGAACTGGATGAGCCCGCGGGTCATGCCCACGAGCACGAAGCTGCGCAACTGCGCGAGGCGCTTCTTGGAGAAGGAGCGCACCTGCACGACGGAATCGTAGGCGGTGGTGTCGATGCCGGTGTCTGCGGCGTTGCGGGTGACGAGGATAGTGCGGGCCCCCTTGAAGCGCAGGCTCGGGTCGGGCGCGCTCGTGAGCGCGTCGGCGAACACCGCGATGAGCGAACAGTTGCTGCCCTTGGCGATGCTCTCGGCCGCCCGGAACATGAGGCGGTTGCTGCGATTCTGCCTGACCTGCGCCGGGCGCACCGACACCCCGCCGAAGCCCGTGCAGATCCGCTCGAAGAGCACACCCGCGTCGGGCGCATCCATCAGCCCGTCGACGAAATCCCGGTCGCGCACGAGCCGCGCGACGGTCGAGAGCACGCTCAGGTAGTCGCGCGCCGCGTCGCTCGCCACGAGAAGAAACACCAGGTGCACCTTCGAGCCGTCGGTCACGCCGTCGTAGGCGAAACCGGTGCGGCTGCGCCCGACGGCAAAGACGAAGCGCTGGCGCATCTTCACCCGCACGTGCGGCAGGGCCACGCCGTTGCCCAGGTAGGTGGTCATCGTGCTCTCCCGCTCGACCAGGCCGCGGAGCACCTCCGAGCGATTCAGGTCGCGAAAACGCGCAGCCGCGATCTTGAGCAGTTCCTGGAGCGCGTCGTGCAACGACGTGCTCTTGAGGTCGACGACGCGGGTCCGGCCGAAGTATTTATCGAGACGCATGCGACCGGGCGGCTGTCACCCCGCTCACTTCTCCCAGTCCAACGCCCCTTTCCGGACCTCGTAGAACAGGCCGAGCACAAGCAGGCCGACGAAGAACAATCCGGGCAGCACGACAGGCAGGTTCTGCGCGAGGAAGTCGCGATAGATGAACGCCCACGGCAGGAGGAAAATCACTTCGATATCGAAGAGGATGAACAACATCGCCGTGACATAGAACTTCACGGAAAAGCGCGTGTGCGTTTTTCCATCGCTGGGAATGCCGCACTCGTAGGCCGAGTCCTTGATCCGGTTTTTCGCCGAACGCTGCCCGAGCAGGTGACTGGCCGCGATGATCACGGCGGCCAGCGTCACGGCCAGGACGAGTTGGATGAGAATCGGCGCGAAATCCGTCACGGACATGGCCGGAAAATCCGCCCCGCCCGAGGGGGACACAAGAGGAAAATCCGGGCCACACGGCCCGTGTCCCACCCGTGCAAGCGGACCGGCTTCGAGTCGGCGGAGGCGATGCTCAGGGCACGCCGTCGACCCGCGCCGTCGCCGCCGGGCCGGTCGCCACCGAGGCCGGCAACGCGACCTCGACCCATTCGATCCGCTCAGGATTGCCCGAGCCGAGGCCGAGTTGCTCGGCATACGGGATCAAGCGAAGGTCCTCGGGCAATCCGCGAAAGCCCGTGTTCTCGCGCCCCCGGTCGATGCGATCGCGAAGCAGGGCGTCGATCATCACGGGGTTGTCGCTGAGCCAGACGAGCGGCTCCGAGACGGTGTAGAGCGAGTTGAAGATCGGCCCGCCGATGAACTGGTAGCGCTCGAGGCTCACGAGGTGGAAAACCAGGCCCTCGCGCAGCTCCGGGATCGCCGCCATCTCCGCCACCGCCGCCGGCGCCGAGGCCGGGCTGCGGAAAAAGCGCTGGGTGTTGCTGGCGTTCCAGAGGGTGAAGTTGACGAGCGCGGCGTTGACCCCGACCACCGGATGGTCGCTGCACACCGGCAGGTTGATCCAGAAATCCACGTCGAACATGAGCGGGATCGGCAGGAAACTGCGGCGCTCAGCCTCGAGCTCGATGGCGGTCTTGGATCGCTCGATATTGATCGCGGCCTCGTTCAGCGGGGAGTCGTCCGTGCCCGGCAGCGGGCTGTCGTAGAACCAGCCCTGTTCCCAGTAGGCGCCCGAATCCAAGGCGATGACCTTCGCGCCCTCGAAATGATCGCCGCCGACACTCAACGGCGGCAGGTAACCAGCATCGCGCAGATGCGCCTCACTCAGCCCGACGATCGTGACGCGATCGCGCGGGATGCCACGCGCCTCCAGCGCCGTGAGCAGACCGCGCGTGAGGTCGAGCGGGGTCCCGAGGCCGGCCCCGGAATCCGAATAGACTTTCAGGCCGACACGTCCGCGTTTACCCAGCGCGAGTTTCTTCCCCGTCCGCGCCTCGAACGCCTCGACGAGCGCCTCGACCGCCACGCGGTAGGACTCCGCGCCGAACTCCGCGACCCGCGCCTGGAAGAGCCGGTTGGACGGCGGCGGCAGGCGGCGCGCCAGCGAGGCGGCGCTCTTTTCCGCATATACCGGCCCGGGCAATGCCGTCGCGACCAGGCCACAGGCCACCCCTGCGATCATCAGCCAGGCCCGCCGGCGGAACGTCTTCTTGTCCGAATTCGCCATTGGAATCATCGCATGACGGCCCAGAGGCAACTTGACACCCTAAAAAGCGGGTTCGAAGTTGCTCGAATGCTTGGTGCTCGACGACGCGAGCTATCCGGTCGGTGCCGGGTGGTCATGGCGGTATTGACGCTGCTCATTGCGGGCTGTTCCAAACCTGAGGAGGTAATCAGCTCCCGTCTCGCGCAGGCCAACAAAAACCTCGAATCAGGTCGCGTCGAGGACGCGGTGCGCTCGCTCGAGGACCTGAACGAGCGCTACCCAGACCGGCCCGCCGTGCTCGAGGCGCTCGGTTTCGCCTACGTGCAGTCGGGCCGCAACGCCGCGGCCGCCTCCGCCTTCGTCAAGGCGGCGGAAAATGACCTCGCCTCCAGCAGCCTGCGCCCGATCGCCGCCGAGGCCTACCTCAAGGAAGGCGCGCCGGAGAAAGCAGCGGAACAACTCCGCCTCTACGTCGCGGAGTTCCCCGGCGATTTCCAGGTCTGGCAACGCCTCGGCGAAGCCGAGGACTCCCAAGGCAACGTGGCGCGCGCGATCGACGCCTACCTCGAGTGGTACCGGCTCCAGCCCACCGGCGAGGCGGCCTACCGGCTGGGCACCGCCTTCCGTCGACTCAACAACGCCCCCCAGGCGCGCACGTGGTACGAGACGGCGATGCGCCATGCCGACTCGCACATCGACGGGGCGCTGGCCGGGTTGCTCGCGCTCGAGATCGAGGCGCGCGACTACGCGGCCGCCGAGCTCACGCTCGGACAGCTCGAACGGAACTTCCCGGAGTATCTCACCACCCTGCCCGACCTGCCGGACTACCGCGCCGATATCGCACGCTGGAAGGAGACGCGTGCGGCAGTCGACGCAGCCCGGGCCGAGCAGGACAAACTCGCCGCCGAACTCGCCGCTTCGCGCCGGACCCAGGAGGCCGCGCTGGCCGGGGCCTCGACCGCGGTCCCAGCCACCCCGACACCTCCGGCAGTCGAGCCGCAGGCGACCGTCCCGGCCGCGAGTGAGCCTCCGCCGGTCGCGTCCGCTCCAGAGCCCGCACCGAGTCCCGCCGTGGCAACGCCGCCGGAGTCGGCCACGCCGTCCACGCCCACCACGGGCGACGCCGACTTCGACGCCGCGCTCGCCCGCAAGGAGGCCGGTGACTTCACCGGCGCCGCGGACCTGCTCCAGACGGCGCTCAGCTACGACGACACACGCGTCGAACTCTGGCTCGAGCTCGCCGACTGCTACCGTCGTCTCCGGCAATTCGACGCGGCCGAGGCCTACATGCTCGAGGCCCGTCGCCGCGCCCCCGACTCCCTCCAGATCGAGGCCGCCTGGATCAACCTCGGCCGCGAGCACCTCACGCACGACGGTTACCTCGCCCGCCTCGACCAGGCGCGCCGGCGTTTTCCGACGAACATCAGTCTCGCCTACCAACTCGCGCACGAGTTCGCCCTCGCCAAGGTCGACCGCGCGCGCACGGCGGCGGCCTACGAGGATTTTCTCCTCATCGCCGCGCCCGACGATCCGCGCCGCAGGGAAGCCGAGGAATACCTCAACCGCGCGAACAAGCGCTGACGCGTCCCCGCGTCGCCCTGCGCCCCCGCGGCTCCCCATGCCGGCCATCAAGCAGTCGAGCATTCTCAACCTCAAGGCGCGCGTCGACATCGTCGACGTCGTATCCAGAGTTGTCACACTCAAGCGCGCCGGCTCGAAGTTCAAGGGCCTGAGCCCGTTCAACTCGGAGAAGACGCCCTCCTTTTTCGTCTCCCCCGAGAAGGGACTGTTCAAGTGCTTCTCCAGCGGCAAGGCCGGTGACGCCATCTCGTTCGTGATGGAGACCGAGCGCCTCGGCTTCACCGAGGCGGTGGAGACGCTCGCCCAGCGCTACAACGTGCCGCTCGAGTATGAGAGCGGCGGCATGTCGAAGGAGCAGCGTTCGCTCCGGCAGCAGCTCTTTGACCTGCACGAGGAGGCGGCGCAGTTTTTTCACGACGCCTTCCGCGCCTCGTCGGGCGCCGGGCCGTTCGCCCGCGAATACTGGACGAAGAAGCGCCGCTTCGACCTCGCCGTGGCCGACGACTACCGGATCGGCATCGCCGCACCCGACGGCGGTCGCATCGCCGAACATCTGCAGAAGAAGGGATTCGTCGAGGAGGCGCTCCGCCAGAGCGGCTTGTTCTACGTGCGGCAGAACGGCGGCCTCTCGCCGCGCTTCCGCGGGCGCCTAATGATCCCGATCCGCGACCACCAGGGTCGTGTCGTCGCCTTCACCGCCCGCCAGCTCGAGATCACGCCCAAGGACGACCCGACCCACGAGGCCAAGTACGTCAACTCGCCCGAGACACCGGTCTTCACCAAGGGACAGCTGCTCTTCAATCTCGACCGCGCCCGCCACCACGCCGGGCGCGACACGCCCTTCCTCATGGTCGAGGGCCAGCTCGACGCGATCCGCTGCTACACGGCCGGCCTCACGGCCACGATCGCGCCGCAGGGCACCGGTGTCACCGATACCCAACTACGCCTGCTTCACCGCTACGACGCCGGCCTCGAGTGCCTGCTCGACGGCGACAGCGCCGGCCAGAAGGCCGCCCTGCGCCTGCTCCCGCTCGCGCTCAAGGAGGGCCTGGAGGTCAGGTTCCTCCCACTCGCCGCGCTCGGCGCCAAGATCGACCCCGACGAGCTCGTGCGCGACCGCGGCGCCGAGGCGATCCACGAACTCCGCCGCCATCCCGTCTCCGCCATGGCCTTCGCCGCAGGCGCACTGGCCCCCGATCCGCAGGCGCTCTCGGCGCAGCAGACCGCCGACGTGTGCCGGGAGTTGTTCGCCATCATCCGCGAAGCGCCCTCGGAAGTCGCCCAATCCGGCTACCTCGCCGAGGTCGCCAAGCGTCTGCACCTGAACCGCACGGCGCTCGAGACCGACTACCGGCGTTTCCGCGAGCAGGCCGAGCGCCGGGCGTCCTTCCGCGCTCCGGCACCGACGCCCGTGCCGATTCCCGTCGCCCCGCCGCGCGACGACGAGGTACCTCTGCCCGAAGCGCCCGAGGGACATCCCGGTCTCGATCCGGATTCGGTCGCCGGCGTGGTCATCCCGCCCGACTTGGACACACCCGCGGGTACCGTGCGTGAAGCGGACACCGCCACACCCGCGACGGCATTTCCATCCGTCGAGCAGGATCTCCTGTTGGTGCTGTTGCACTTCGACAGCCTGGGCAAGGCGCTCGCCCAGCACATCCATCACGAGTGGATCAACACCCGGCACCGCGCCGGGCGCCTCCTCGACCGGTTCCTCAATGACTTTGCCCACGACCTGTGGCCTGGGGTGAACGAGGTCGAGAGTGTGCTCGAGGATCCCGAGGATCGCAATTTCGTCGCCTCCCTGCTCTTCGACCCGCCCTCCATTGAAGACCCGATCAAGATTGCGAATGACGGTATCCGCCGGATGGTCAGCAACTTTTGCGAACCCCAGATGCGAAAAATCGAGCTTGAAATCGCCGCCAAACAGGGGAAGTTCGACGCTGACTTAATCTTGCTGCTCAAGACCACAGAAGAACTCCGTCGCCTTAAGCTCCATCCGCCGCTCATCAGCCATCCGGTCTAACGAACTTTATGCCGCGCAAAGCCAAGCCCGCGAAGGAAGCGCCCGCCACCGCTTCCCGTCCTGCATCGAATCACAGCTCCGTCGCCGATAACGACCCCGCGCTCAACGCAGACTCGCCGCTGGCCGGCGGCGAAGGCGACCAGGACCTCGGTGCTGGCTCGATGAACGACAAGATCCGGCAGCTGATCCGCCTCTCCAAGGAGCAAGGCTACCTCACCTTCCAGGACATCAACGACGCGCTCCCCGAGACCGTCGACAATCCCGAGGACATCGAGAACGTCATCTCGATCCTGCAGAATCTTGAGATCGACATCCTCGATCCCGAGGACGTCGACACCTACAAGCAGCGCCAGGAAGAGATCGAGGAGGAGGAATCGCGCTCGTCGCAACACGACATCCTCGACGACCCGGTGCGCATGTATCTCAAGCAGATGGGCCAGGTCCCGCTGCTGACGCGCGAGCAGGAAGTCGAGATCTCCAAGCGCATCGAGACGGCCGAGCAGAACGCCTGCGAGGTGCTCTTCTCCGTCGGCCTGACCGGCGCATTCCACGCCACGCTCGGCAACAAGCTCATGACGCGCGAGGAGCGCTTCGACCGCGTCGTCATCGACAAGCGCGTGGAGAACCGCGAGACCTACTTCAAGAACCTGCCCAAGCTCATCGAGGTCACCGCCAAGGCCGAGGAAAACACGCAGGCGGCCTGGGACGAGCTGGTGAAGACCAAGGACGAGGCCACGCGCAAGAAGGTGCAGGCCCGCTTCCGCAAGCACGAGAACGCGCTGCGCGCGAACTTCCCGAAGTTCTACTTCAAGCTGAAGGTCTTCGAGGAGTTCCTCGAGGCGCTCACGCCCGAGCTCAACGACATGCAGAAGGCGCTCGAGGATCTCGACCACGCGCGCCACCCGAAAACCAAGAAGCACGCCCAGCTCGACGCCAAGGCGATCAACGCGAAGCTCCACGCCTGGGAGGTGAAGCACCGCATCGCCCCGGCCAAGCTGCTCGATCTCGTGCGCGACACGCGCAAGTTCGTGCGCGAGGCGCACAAGGCCAAGACCGAGATGGTCGAGGCCAACCTCCGCCTCGTCATCTCCATCGCCAAGAAGTACACCAACCGCGGCCTCTCCTTCCTCGACCTCATCCAGGAGGGCAACATGGGCCTGATGAAGGCGGTGGAAAAGTTCGAGTACCGCCGCGGGTATAAGTTTTCCACCTACGCGACGTGGTGGATCCGCCAGGCCATCACCCGCTCGATCGCCGACCAGGCGCGCACGATCCGCATCCCCGTGCACATGATCGAGACGCTCAACAAGGTGATGCAGGTGCAGAAGCAGCTTCTCCAGGAGTACGGCCACGAGCCCACGCCCGAGGAGGTCGCCGAGGAGATGCAGCTGCCCGTCGAGCGCGTGCAGCAGATCATGAAGATGGCGCAGCAGCCGATCTCGCTCCAGTCACCCGTCGGCGACGGCGACGACACGAGCTTCGGCGATTTCATCGAGGACAAGAGCGCCGAGAATCCGTACGACATGACGGCCTTCTCCCTCCTGCGCGAAAAGATCATCGACGTGCTCGACTCGCTCACCGACCGCGAGCGCAAGGTGCTCTCGCTGCGCTTCGGCCTGGTCGACGGATACAGCCGCACGCTCGAGGAGGTCGGCAAGCAGTTCAAGGTCACGCGCGAGCGCATCCGCCAGATCGAGGCCAAGGCCCTGCGCAAGATGCGCCACCCGACGCGCATCCGCCAGCTCTACGGATTCTTTGAGTCCGAGCCGCTCGATAACCCGCAGTCGTTCATCAAGAAGGTGGTCGACGGCGAAAAGGGAAACGCCTGAGCGGGCGGCGCGGCGACCTGATCGACCTTTACACGGCCACGCCGCCGCAGCTACCGTCCCACTTCACGCTTCTATGAACTTCGTCGTTCCGCAGGTGCTCGCCTTCTCGCTCGGCCCGTGGGAGATCATCCTGATCCTCGCGGTCGTGATGCTGCTCTTCGGAGCCAAGAAGCTGCCCGAGCTGGCCAAGGGCATGGGCAAGTCGATGAAGGAGTTCAAGAAGGCGATGAACACCGAGGACGACGACGAATCCGACGACAAGTCGACGAAGAACGGCGCGACAAAGTCCCCCAAGGACAACTGACTCGCCCGATCCACCTCGGCCCCGCCCACACCATGAAACGCGGCCCCGCTCGGGGCCGCGTTTCGTTTTTCGCGAGACGTTCTCTGCCAGCAGGTTCGCAAGATAACCTTTGACACTGCTGCGCGCGAAACGTTGATTCCGAAGGAACCGCCCCGCGTCTCCTCAGAACATCATGTTGCGCAATCTTTTCGGCGTCTTCTCGAACGACATCGGCATCGACCTCGGAACCGCCAACACGCTCGTCTACGTGAAGGACAAGGGCATCGTGCTCCGCGAACCTTCCGTGGTCGCGATCCACTCCTCCACGCGCAAGGTCCTCGCCGTCGGCGACGAGGCCAAACGCATGCTCGGCCGCACGCCGGGCAACATCACGGCCATCCGTCCCATGAAGGACGGCGTGATCGCCGACTTCGACATCACGGAGGAGATGCTGCGCTACTTCATCCGCAAGGTGCAGAACAACGCGAAGGTCATCCCGCCGCGCGTGGTCGTCGCGATACCCTCCGGCATCACCGAGGTGGAAAAACGTGCGGTGAAGGAGTCGGCCATGCACGCGGGCGCGCGCGACGTGATGCTGCTCGAGGAGCCGATGGCCGCCGCGATCGGCGTCGGGCTGCCTGTCGAGGATCCCGCGGCCAACATGATCGTCGACATCGGCGGCGGCACCACCGAGGTGGCGATCATCTCGCTGGCGGGTGTCGTCTTCGCCAAGAGCGTGCGCGTGGCGGGCGACGAGTTCGATGGCGCGATCGTGAACTACATGAAGCGCGCCTACAACCTCCTCATCGGTGAGCGCACCGCGGAGGAGATCAAGTGGCGCATCGGCTCGGCTTTCCCGCTCGACGAGGAGCTGACCATGGAGGTGAAGGGCCGCGATTCCGTGGCCGGCCTGCCCAAGACGATCCACGTCACCTCGCAGGAGATCCGCGAGGCCCTCAGCGACACGGTCAACGCCATCGTCGAGGCGGTGCGCAACGCCCTCGAGCGCTGCCCTCCGGAGCTCTCGGCCGACCTCGTGGACCGCGGCTTCGTGCTCGCCGGTGGCGGCGCGCTGCTGCGCGGCCTAGACCGCCTGCTCTGCGAGAAGACCGGCCTGCCCGTCATCGTCGCCGACGATCCCCTTTCCGCCGTCGCCAATGGAACCGGCGCCGTGCTCGCCGATCTGAATTTCCTTCTCGGATACGTCACGACCGACACGAAGAGCTGAACCGGCGGTGATGCCGCTCCGAACGCCGGGAGCGATGTGTTCCACGCCAGCCGACTGAGCTGCGTCGAGGCTTTCGGCCGGGTCATTCCGCACTCCGCAATCCGCAGTCTGCAATCCCTCCGTGCCCCGCAAACACTTCCTCCAAGCACGACCATTCCTCGCCCTCGGCCTCATCGTGGTCGCGTGGCTGGTCCTGCCGCTGGTGGTGAAGTCGCTCGCGCGGGTGAGTTTCTATGAGTTCCAGGCGCCGGCGCTGCTCTCCGCCTCCTACCTGCGCGACCTGCAGGACTACTGGGCGCTGCGCGTGCAGTCGAAGGACGAGCTCATCGCCGCCGGGCGCGACATCGCCCACACCAACGCGCGTTACGAACTGGGCATCCGCGAGAACGAGGCGCTGCGCGCCGAGGTCGAGCGGCTCGAGCGCCTGCTCAACCTGCCCGTGCATACCGGCTACCGCTACGAGATCGCGCGCGTGGCCCGTCGCGACTTCTCGATCTGGTGGCAGCAGCTCTGGATCCGCAAGGGCACCAACCACGGGATCCCGGTCGGCGCGCCCGTGGTCTACACCGGCGGCGTGGTCGGACGCGTGCGCGAGGTCCACGCCACCACCGCCGTGGTCGACCTGATCAGCAGTCCCAACATCCGGCTCGCCGCCACCTTCGCCGGCGACAACCGCCCCGTCGCCTACCTCGGCGTGGCCAATCCGCAGTTCGCCAATCCCCACGGGCGCGTGCAGTTCGTGCCGGGCGACATCGCGGCCTCCGCCGCGGCACCGGCCCAGCTCGTCACCTCCGGCCTCGGCGGCATCTTCCCACCGGGCCTCGTCATCGGCCGTATCCAAAAACTCACGATCGGCCCGGACGGGCAGTTCAAGGAGGGCGAGGTGATCCTCGACGAGCGCCTTTCGTCGCTCAGCGAGGTGGCCGTGCTCGTCCCGATCGACGACCTCTGACCATGCGCCGGGTCGACTTCCGCTGGCTCGTCGCGTTCGGCGGCTCGTTCGTGTTCCTCTTCCTCGCCGGCCAGGCCAACCACTACCTCGCCGACACGCCGCTGCTGGGGATCTCGCTGCATGTCTTCGTGCTCGGCCTGCCCGTCGCGTTCGCCGCGCTCCGGCTCTCGCTCGGCCAGGGGCTCGTCACGACGATGGCGACGGCGATGCTCGCGGAGGCCGGCCTGCCCTTCGCCCCGGGCACGCTCGTGCTCCCGGCGTGCGCGTGCCTGTGCCTCACGCACGCGCTGCGCGTGAACTTCAACCGGCTCAATCCGTCGTCGGCGATCACCGCCGCCCTCGCCATCAACGCCGTGCTCATGCTCGCCCTCACGATCGCGACGCGCTCTTACGCCTGGGACGGCGCGTGGCCGCGCATGCTCGTCGACATCGCGCTGTCGGAGGCACTCGTGGCCGGCCTCACCGGCTGGTTCTTCTCCGCGCAAATTGCGCTGCTCGGCATGTTCGGCTTCAATCTCGAGACGGAACTTCGGGAGTCGCCATGATCGGAGTCGAATACCACGCCGCGATCCGCACGCGCATCCTGGCGTTTTATCTTTTCATCGCCCTGCTGGTCGTCGTGCTGTTCGGCGGGCTCGCCTACCGGCAGCTTTTCTCGGTCGAGGCGTTCCAGGAGCGCGAGCGACTGCAGAACCAGCGCCGCATTCTCAACCCCGGCCCGCGCGGTGAGATCTTCGACCGCGAGGGCCGCGTGCTCGTGGCCAACCGCCCGCGCTTCTCCGCGGTGCTGAACTTTTCCGAGTACGCCCTGCGTCGCGAGCTGCGCGAGACGCAGCTGCGCCTCGTCCGCGACATCCGCGAGGGCAAGATCGAGGATCCCGGCGAGCGCCTCGACCGCCACGCCCGCGCGCGCGTGGTCGAGAAATACCTCACCGAGTGCAGTCGCATCCTCGGCCGCCCGCTCACGATCGAGCGCCGGCGCCTCGAGCGACATTTCAACGACCAGCCGCTCCTGCCCTTCCCCATCATCAACGACCTCTCGCAGGAGGAGTTTTCGCGCCTGCTCGAGCAGCTGCGGCCCGGTTCGCCCGTCCAGCTCCTCCCGTCGACGGCCCGTCACTACCCGTACGCGAGCGCGGCTGCGCACACGCTCGGCTACATCGGCTCGACCGACGAACTGCCCACGGAGGGCCTGGAGGGCGCCGACCTGCAGACCTTCATCGCCAAGGGCATGTACGGCCGCGACGGGCTGGAGAAGCAGTTCGACCATCTCCTGCAGGGACAGACTGGATACTCGATCTGGGTCGTCGACCCCAACGGCATCCAGGACCGCCTGGTCTCGAGCCAGACGCCCGTCGCGGGCAAGCCGCTGAACACGTCGCTCGACATCGACCTGCAGCTCAAGGCTGAGGAGGTCTTCGGCGACCAGTCCGGGGCCATGGTCGTCCTGGACATTCACACGGGCGAAGTCCTCGCGATGGTCTCCAAGCCCGACTTCGACCTCAACGAGACCTCCCCGTTCATCCCCGCCTCGCTCTGGAACCGGCTCAACGAGCAGGAGGCCCTCTATAACCGCTCGACGGCCGGCCTCTACCCGCCGGGCTCGACGTTCAAGATCATCACGGCCAGCGCCGGCCTGCGTCACGGTGTCATCACACCGGATACGGTGGTTGAGTGTCCCGGCTATTTCATGCTCGGGCGTTTCCGTTTCGTCTGCCACCGGCGCAGCGGCCACGGGCCGGTCCGCGTCACCGACGCCCTGCGCATGAGCTGCAACGTGTTCTTCTACGAGACCGCGCTGCGCCTCGGCCCGGAAAAGCTCGCCGAGGAAGGCCGGCTCTTCGGCCTGCACCGGCCCACCGGCGTGGAGATCCCGGCCGAGGCCACGAAGATGATCATGCCCGACCCCGAATGGAAACGCTCGGTCGGACGCGAGGCCTGGACCGCGGGCAACACCGCCAATATGGCGATCGGCCAGGGCGATGTGCTGGTCACACCCCTGCAGATGGCCTGCATGATCGCCTCCTACGCCCGCAACGAGACCACGACCACGCCCACGATCCTCCGGCGCGACCGCGGCGCCCGCGTCCCCATCCGTCCGAATCAGCCCATCGGCCTGCGGCCCGAACATCGGGCCGCCATCCTCGAAGGCCTGTTCCAGTGCATCGATTGGACCGCGACCCAGCATCCCGGCGCCGCGGGCACGGGAAGTCGCGCCAAGATTCCCGGGATCAATCTCGCCGGCAAATCCGGCACCGCCCAGATCAAGACCCTGCGCCGGGGCACGTTCGAGCTGGCTTGGTTCGTCGGATTCGGCCCCGTCGAGGACCCGAAGGTCGCCTGGTGCGCCCTCGTCATCGGCGACCAGCCGGACGAGGAGATGGGCGGCGGCGCCGTCGCCGCGCCCAAGGTCAAGCCCGTGATTGAGCTCTACTTCCAGAAGCACCCGCCCCAGCCGCCGCCGCCCACCTCGCGTTTCGCCGCGCCAGCGGCGGGTCCGGGGTGACGGGCTCGCCGCCCGTCGTCATTCCATTTGCCCCGCCGTGCAGATCCCCTCACGTTGACCACCCGTGGCCGTGGCCGAGCGAGAATCGCAGCTTCCGATGTTCAACTGGGTGCAACAACGCACCCACTGGCGCATCGACCCCGTCACACCGCTGTGCATGGCCATCCTCTCGGCCATCGGAGTCTGCTTCATCTACAGCGCGCAGGTCTTCACCGGCGGCAACCTCTACCTCCAGCAGATCGGGTGGATCGGCATCGGGGCGGTCGTCTATGTCGGCGTCTCGCTCGTCAACTATCGCCACTACCTGCGGCACTCGCACTGGTTCATGATGGCCGCGGTCCCGATGCTCGCGCTCGTCTTCATCCCGGGCATCGGCGTGGAGCTGTTCAACGCCCAGCGCTGGATCAAGGTCCCGGGGCTGGGCACGACGATCCAACCGTCCGAACCGGCCAAGATCGCCGTGCTCGTGGTGTGTGCGAGCATCCTCGCCCGCAGCCGCATCGGCACGCTCAGCCGCTCCATGTGGACGCTGGGCAAGTTGGCTCTTGCTGCCGGTGTTCCGATGGCCTTGATCATGGCGCAACCGGATCTCGGCTCCGCGCTGGTGATCCTGCCCATGGTGCTCGCTCTCCTGTACGCCTCCAACCTCTCCCACCGCTTCTTCCTGGGCGCGTTGGCGGCTGTCACCCTGACGGTGGGCGTCGTGGCACTTGATGCCTACTATTACAACCGGTTCCTCGACGAGAACCGGATCGATCCCAAGGACTCGGCCCGTGGCAACCTCTACGGTTCCGACCACTCCTGGCTGCCCTACCTCAAGGACTACCAGCGCAACCGCGTCCTCTCCTATGCGATGCCGGACAAGATCGATCCCCGCGGCATCAGCTACAACATCAACCAGACCCTGATCACCGTCGGTTCCGGCGGTCTCGTCGGCAAGGGCTGGACTGAAGGCACCCAGGCGCGACTCGGCTACCTGCCCCGCGCCGTGGCGCCGAACGATTTCATCTTCTCCGTCCTGGCGGAGGAGAAAGGATTCCTGGGAAGCGTAACCGTCCTCGGCCTTCTGAGCGTGATCCTGGCCAACGGCGTACGCATCGCGAGCCTCGCACGGGACCGCTTCGGTACCCTGCTTTGCTTGGGTGCGACGACCCTGCTGGCAGTCCACGTCTTCGTGAACATCGGGATGACCATCGGTCTCCTCCCGATCAAGGGCCTGCCGCTTCCCTTTTTGAGCCACGGGGGCTCTTTCCTGCTTAGCTGCTGCATCCTCCAGGGACTGGTTCAAAGCGTGTACAGGTTTCGAAAGGAATTTTGATCGTGCCCTGTCTGCTACACGAAACCCACGCACCCAGTCCCGCACAGGCGCCAGCAGCCTCACAGGCGGAGCTCCCGACCACACACGGGAAAACACCGCACCATGAGCGACAGACCAACGCCGGGCCACCAACACCCGGCTGACGCGATCAAGCGTTACGACGAAGAACTGAAGAACCCACCCCCTGAGGGGATGGCCGAGCCGGTCAACCCGGCCGAGATCAAGGCCGATGCCCGCGAGCGCGCGAAGAAACGCCCGCTCATCGCCAAGATCATCGATACGTTCCGGAAGGAGAAGAAGCCCTACCGCGAACTGATCATCAACGCCGAGCCGCTCGAGAAGCGGGTCGCCCTGCTCGTCGACGGCATTTTGGACAAGTTCGACATCGAGCGCGGCTCCGGCGAGGACCGCATCGTCGGCGGCATCTTCAAGGGCCGTATCAAGAATCTCGATCCCGGCCTCAAGGCCGCGTTCGTCGACATCGGCCTGCCGAAAAACGCCTTCCTCCACTACTGGGACATCCTGCCCGCCGCCGCCGACTCGTCTGTCGAGGTGGTGCGCATCAACAAGTCCTCGAAGAAGCCGGTCAACGACAAGATCACGGTCAAGGACATCCCCAGCCTTTACCCCGTCGGCACCGAGATCGTCATCCAGGTCTCGAAGGGCCCGATCGGCACGAAGGGCCCGCGCACGACGACGAACATCTCGCTGCCCGGGCGCTTCATCGTGCTCATGCCCTACTCCGACCAGTGCGGCATCTCGCGCAAGATCGAGGACCCGAAGGAGCGCCAGCGCCTGCGCAAGATCATCAACGATCTCACCATCCCCGAGGGCATGGGCATCATCATCCGCACGGCCGGCGAGGGCATGAAGACCCGCTATTTCGTGCGCGACCTCCACATCCTGCTCAAGAAGTGGGAGGAGATCACCCGCAAGATGGACACGGAGCGCAGTCCCGCCTGCCTCTACCAGGAGCCCAGCCTGGTCGAGCGCACGGTGCGCGATTTCCTCACCGAGGACATCGACCGCGTGCTCATCGACAACGCCGAGGAGCAGAAGGCCGTGATCGAGCAGGTCTCGCAGATCTCCAGCCGCTCGAAGTCGAAGATCCAGCTCTACAACCACTCCATCCCGATCTTCGAGCGCTACAACATCGAGCGCCAGATCGAGCAGACCTTCCAGCGCCAGGTGCCCCTGCCCTCCGGCGGCCAGATCGTGATCGACGAGACCGAGGCACTCGTCGCCATCGACGTCAACACCGGCGGCCACAAGGCCCGCGAAGGCGACGAGGGCAACACGATCTATCAGGTCAACTGCGAGGCCGTGCAGGAAGTGGCCCGCCAGATCCGCCTGCGCAACATCGGCGGCCTGATCATCATCGACTTCATCGACATGAAGCAGAAGCGGCACCGCAACGCCGTGTATGCGAAGATGAAGGACGCCATGTCCAACGACAAGGCGAAGAACCACATCCTGCCGATCTCTCCGCTCGGGATCATGCAGATGACGCGCCAGCGCCAGTCCGAGAGCACGTCGTCGGGCCTCTACGGCGACTGCCCGTACTGCCGCGGCCGCGGCATCGTGAAGTCGGCCACGACGGTCTCAGTGGAGATGCAGCGCAAGCTCGCCTCGGTCACCCGCCGCATCCGCGCGCGCGACCCGCACCGCGACCTGCACATCCGCATCCTCGTCAACCCCGGCGTGCTCGAGCGCCTGCGCAGCGAGGACGCCGACCTGCTCGTGCGCCTGGAGAAGAGCTACAACATCGCGCTCACGTTCCGCGCCGACCCGAACTACCACGTCGAGAACTTCAAGATCCTCGACGCGGATACCGGCGAGGAGCTGCGCGGGTAAGTGGGAAAGAAAAATAATAGCGTGCGGCGATAATAATAACGTGTGCGGCGATAATAATGTCGTGCGGAACTGATGTTCTGTTATCTACTGAAATACAGTCCCTTATGCATTCTCCCTCAATGCATCTGGGCCTATTTTTACCTCCGCTCACTTCGGGGCTACTCGTCTGAAACGGGCGAGCCGCCTCGAGTCGGTTCACCTGATCGAGAGCTTCGCGCACGCAGTCAGAATGGGGGCGCGCTACGCCATTCAGGTCGCGGGGTGCAGGGTGCGATCGGCAGGCAGCCGATCGCCCTTGCACCCGTCCTTCACCAATCCATCCGCCTCGCCCAGTGCGGCATTGGGTCGGCGACGACGACGCGCTTCTCACGCCGCAAAGCGAACGCCAGTTGAAACGGGTTCACGTCCGACGGCGGGGTCTAGTTGTCGCGGGGGGCCCCCGACGGGACTTCGCCGATTCCGACAACCCGCCTCTTCAATCCGACTGCAAGACGATCGCCACCGAGATAGCCGATCCAGCGTAATTCATCCAGATCGCAGTCTGGCAGGGGCTGCCGCAGGTTTTTTGCGACGCCACGGAATTTCCCGAATATCGGCGCGAGATTTCGGGTATGCTTCTCCCATGAACGTTCAAGGTCACCCGTCCGCCGTCACTGTCGGTGCGTTCTTCCGCAGGGAATTCCTCACGGCTTCTGGCTTCGAATCGTGGGAGTCGCTCCCGCTCGAGGTCGCCGTTCGGGATCCCGGATTCGTGGGACGCCTTCTACGGACCCGTCTTCTTCACCCGGCGCCTATGAAGGCAATCATCAACAGCAGGACCGCGTTGTCCGTCGTTAGCGCGCTTGTCGAGGAACCCGACACTGCCCGGGAAGCCCGTCTTGGTTCGACTGGGGCCATGATGGAAGATCGCCCGGAAGTGGTCGGCCCCGCCTATGTCGTGTTCACCGGTGTGGATGTCGAACGTGGATTGCGTGATGAGGATCTCGTGCTTTCGGTCGAAGGCTTCGATGCCCACCCTGTGCTGGCGCCCTGCTGTCACGATGCCATCGTGCGGATGCGTCGCGAATACGAAGGCACGGTCTCCTATCTGCGCGCGGCCACGAACCAGTTTCATCTCAATCGGATGGCTTTGGACATGCGCCTGATGACGCTTGGACTCCTCGACCCCTGCGACGACTTTACTCAATCGAGCGACTGAAGCCCTCCCAGCCCGGGCAACAACATCGTCGTAAGAGATCCACAAGAACACCGCGCACCTCCTCCATTTCCGACCCGATTCTGGTATAATATCAACCACTACATACATAATGAACTCGAACCTCCTTCCTTTTCCTAACGCGGCCAACCTGATCGTGGCCCAGTTCGCCGAGAGCATGTTTGTAACGCATGTCGGCCTTGAACCTTGGGCCCAAATGCCCCTCGCCAGTGCCGCCAGTGATGTCGCCTTCTGGCGGCAGTTGCTTCGTTCCCTGATTATTCCGCCGCCGCTGGCCGAAGCGCTGCGGGCAAACCCGGAAGCGTTTGCCGCCATGGTCAAGGCGCTGAACGAACCGGACATCGCCGGATCGTCAAAGATGATTCCTGAAGGTGCCCCCTTGGAGGGGCACCCGTATCTCAAGGGCCCTGCCTACTGCGTTTTCATCGGGGTCCCGCTGTCGGACGATGATGATGAATTCTCCGGCGAAGATATCGCTGCGTGGGATCCCGTGGTGGTTCTCGCCGACTGCCGTGAGTCGGCTGCCGAGGCGGTTCAACAGGCCGTGATCGAGGAGCGGCCTTCGCGGCCTCGAGTCGTCGTGAATGAGGCGCAACTGCGCGGACTCGCTGTTCGGGCTCGCCGCGTCGCCCTTGGTCAGACTCCGCCCGACGATCCGGTGGATTGAGCCGAATCACCGTCACCTCAGAGGGCGGACTTCGGTTACCGGAACGACGAGTTTCGCGATGCCGACTTCGGCGGAGGTGTCAGTCGGCGAGGCTGAATGTCGGGTACTCGCAGGCAGAACGGTCTCTGAGAAACTCGAACGCCTGATTCACCCAGTTCCGCACGATTGGATCGCGCTGCGAACTGCTTCCCGCACTCGCCTCGGCTGCGAGGGTTGATCGCCATCGGATCGGGGCAGTCGCAGCTCTTACGACCTCGACAATCCTGCGTCGGGCAAACTCGCGGGGAGATTCGATCAGTCTCTCTAAAAACGCCTTGGTGCGGGGCATCCTCGCCAAGGTGTGCCACTTGATGTGGAGGCGAGGCCGGATCTCGTTCAAGATTGTCCAGAGAGCGACGCGCTGTGCTCGATTCACGCGCAGCGCAATCAGTTCGCCTTCCATCTCCCAAAGGCGACCTTCCGTTGCGGCATCAATCGCGGCCCAATCCTTTGGGCGGCCCCTTGGTCTATAAGCGATCCGCGTGTGGCTGCGGTACCAGTCGCGATCATTCATCGATAGCCAGTAACCCACGCGTCGCAAAGGCTTCGGTAGCGCCCTCAGTGTGAGATTGGGGTGAGTTTTGACTACTTCCAACCATTGATCCCTCAGACGGGCCTTCTTGGACTCTGTATCAATAGCTCTGATACTACGAAACTGGTCGAGTTTTCTGCGCCCGACGTCGGGAAGACCCATGCGTGCCGCTTTGAGGGCGATTGTTGAAGGAGTCTTGTTATAGAGTCGCCCCAGGCTGGCGTAGGTGTGCTCCGGGTTCATCCACTCCCTTTCCAAGTCCACAGCCCAATAGCCCGGATCGCGAACAATTCGAAACTCAAACGTGCCGTCGTCCTTCGTTGCGAGCGGGTGCGGCCGGATGTAGGAAGTGCCGCATTCCGGGCAGGCAAATCGATGAGAAATACCGTCCGTCGCCCGCCGCCAGCGATTGATCGTCCGCTTCCCGAAACAAGCCGCCTTCTTGTTCACGCACGGCCACGGTCCCTTCTCTTCCTCAACCAGGTAGGCCGCTTCTTTGACCAGTTCCTCCAGCGTCGTCCCCGCCCACGCGGCAACAACAATAGCCGACGTCACCGGCAGAATTCTCCTCTTTGTCGCGAGAATGTCCGCGAGCCATCCGGTCCGTGGTTCGCCAAGGTTCTTTTTCGCTTTCAGCAGCGCCGCGGCACCGAACTGCTCCTGCAGACTCGCCGCCCATTTTTCGATTCCCAACTTTGTCGGCAAGAATCCCAATCGCCTCCCCGCCGCCGCAATCAAGGCCGTGCGCATGCGCTCCCGTCCTACCCATGGCATCGGAGCACTGAGCAGCCGACTCAGTTCCTCCATGAGCGTACGCTGCAGGTAGTCTGGCTCCTGTTCCAATTCGTCGGCCGGCGGCACAGCGTCGAGGGCAATGTACTCGCGCGTGTCACGCGTCACCGTGGTATCCAACAACATAACACGGCGGTGAATTGCGCAATTCGTGAGTTCCGGCACCTGATGAATCCGGCGCCAGTGCGCGGTTCCCGAGCGGGCAACATCCTCTTGCCGGCACGCCGGACAGAACCGCAGCAAAGTGGAAGGCTCGACGCCAAGTGCCCACGCCCAGCGTCCCGCCGCATAGCCGGCAATGCCCGTCTCGCACATGGCATCCACCAGGGACGCATAGTCCTCATGCTCCGCAAACGGAGCGACCAAAGGAAGCATTGTATTGCCAACCGCGAGTCCCGCCCCTGAAACATTCAAGTAGGCAGGAAAGCTCTGCGCGATCTCGTTAAGTCGCACCGGAAAGTCCATGCCGATACGCCTCACTTCGTTATCGCACTCCAAGAACGTGCTGCGGACAAGCGCCCGAGATGCCCGGTGCGGGAAGAGCCGGCAAAACCGAGCCACTACGCTCCATAGCAGCTCGTCGTCTCGCGGAACCGTGATGATGGAACTCACGCAGCGCGGACTCGGTGGCGACCCATGAGGGGCGAATGGTGGCTTGATTGAGACACACCGTTGGGCGTATTTGCTGGTGCTACCAGCGACGAGATCAGTGCCTGCGTGAGCGGGAGCATCGCGATACGCTTCATGACCAGCGACGGCCGTAGTGACGCCACCGCCAGCCGGTGTACCGATAGCTTGGTGCCGTTCGATCTGAATTTGGCTGCGGCCCACTCAATTCGGGCGGCCAACTCCGCGTCGATTTCCGACCACGGAAGTCGCGAGCTGCTCTTTCGCCGCGCCGGCTGATGCCGTTGCAGCCAGGCACGATCGTGCCGCCAAAGCCAAGAATACAGCGCATCGTGCCTCTCCCTGAGCGAGCCGCCGGCATGGTTTCGCAAAGCGGCCACCCAGGCCGCACGCTTGGCGTCCAGCTTGGTCCGCAATGGCGGTCTGAATCGTCGGACTGTCACAGGCGCAGCCTCACGCGGATGCGCCTGGCACGCGTCGGACAGCGCGGATCGGACCGATTTGCATCCCAGAAAGCGAAGCATCAGCAGATGGCGGTCGGGCAACTGGTGATACGGCCTGGCAGCTATCAAGCGCCGCAGCCAGTTGTCGCGCGCCGCCGGATCCACCTCGGCCTTCAGCATGCGAAGAGCCTCGGGCGAAAGAGCACGGACAAAGTCGTTGACAAGGTCGGTGTGTCGGACGCGGCCGAACTCGTTCACGTATCCGCGACGCCGGAGACATGCGCAGTAGTAGTCCGCCAACCGATCGGGTCCTGGACGCGGGCAGTCTGGATCTGAAAGGATCGCCTGCGTTTCGGTTGCGATCCAGCGGAACAGCGCAGGATTCGCTCGAATCGATTCACGAGCGACGTGCTTTGCACCTCGCGCAGCGTGGAACTCGAACTGGAAAACCGGCCGCGAGGGAGCGTCGGTCACGACCAGCTCGTCCCCGTGCTCCGGACAAACAAAGACCGACGCCACCTGATGGATACGGCGCCACACGGGAGCACCGCACGTGCGAATGTCTTTCTCGGCGCACGTGGGACAAAGTCGAAGCGATGTCGCTGTCCGTGCCCCGGAAGCAATTCCCAAGGAAAAGTGAGGATTCCCCTCCCGCAGCATGGCCTCCTCGACCTCCCGCAGAGTCTCCGCACGAACAAACGGGCGGACATACGGCAATAGCGTGTGGCCCTCGATCAGCGCACGTGGAAGCAGCCGGTGTGTTGGCCCCAGTGTCTCACACAATCGAGAGAGCCGATGGGGCAGGTCCACGGCGATAGCGCGGTTTTGTCCGCCCAGGAGCAACGAGCGAACCCGTCGCCAGTGAACCGGCGGATATAGATCAAGGAACCGGCCGACAATGCCGTGGACGGTCTCCTCAGGCTGCAGAACTGGAAACGTTGCCAGCACCGTTTTCCCCCTCCGGCGTATCCTTGATGAAACCGGCCTCGACCAGCGCCTTGATCGGGTCCTTGCCGTCGTCCAGCGCCTTACGCACGACCTTCTCCATTTCCTTGGCCACTCCGCGGTCCGGAGTGCGCGCCATGAGCAGCGCCAACTGCGTCATCTTCCGCCGCGCGGCCTTGCTCGCATTCTTGCGCGCGCGCATGATCTGCGAGACCAGCAAACCGGTTTGTTCCTTCTGGAGGCGCTCCGCTTCAGCGGCAAACATCTCTTCCAGATCAAAATCCCGCGGCAGATCCTCGTAGCGGTCGAGCAGAACCTTGTCGCCACTTTCCAGCGCGCGTATCAGCGGCTTCACCGACGTGAAGCTCACCTCAAACGTCGCGTCGAAGGCCTCCGGCGTCAACTTCTCGTCCTCCCTGCTTTTCCCTCCCAAGATCGCGCGCATTTGCGTGAAGTGAAAAAGCCGGACCAGGAAGGCCGGCACTCCCTGAGTCAACTTGTAGAGTTTGGCCCGAAGCGCGTCATCCAACTCAGTGAAGTTGGCATTCCACTGGTAGTCCCAAACCGTATTCACCAATTCGATCCATTCTTCGTCGGTGGCCGAAAGACGGTCCCAGTTGATGCCCGTGAGCCGCCGCCCGGAGCGCATTTCCCGTCCGAGCAACCGGTTCGCCTTGGGTGTACCCACAAAGAGGATCGGAAGGCGGAGCTTGTTCGACAGTTCCACCAACATGTTGATGAGGTCCTTTCGCGGCTCGACCATTTTGGAAATCGCGTTCTGGATCTCGTCGACAATCAGGACGCCAACGCAGTGCAGTCGGACCAGCGTGGCGGCGTTGGTGATCACATCATCGTTGTTGCCCACCCCGTGAACCGAATCGTAGTCCTCGCCGACGAGGACACCCAGTTGATGGATGATCTCACGGGCAATGGAACCGGGAGAGCGGTTGTGGGGACACTCCACCTTCACCCAGACGATCTGCTTGAGCGGAGCGCAGGGATGTGCGGTTCGATCGTGTTCGATCACCTGGGGAAGCAGTGACAGGAGCTTCTGCAGCGTCCGACTCTTGCCCACGCCCGACACGCCGATCAAGCCCACGCAACGATCCGCAACTTCGGTGGACGTCCCTGTCTTGATCGCGCGAATGAACTCTTCGATGTCGTGTTGATGTTGCTCCCAGTATTTGGCATTGGGAGCCCGATCAACATACCCTTCGCGGACCATCTCCGCGAGCCTGACTGCCAATTCGAGATCGCGGCCGAGCGCCACATGCAGGCGGGGAATTTCCCCGAGCGCCATCAGGCGGGTGGCAGGATCCCGCTGACGGTCCTCCTCGGTGGGCACCGGCGGCAGGAACTCCAGTTTCTCCAGCAGTGACTCGATATCTTCGAGCACGGTGTTGATGCGGTTGATGAGCGGATTCTCATCAAAGCGTTTGTGGTTTCGTTTGAAGATCATGATGCAGCTTCTGACTGGGTTTTGTCCTTCCGTTTGAATCGCGAGAGCAGGTTAAGCGATGTGTTGGGCTTGGACGGCGGTGGTGCCGACGGCGGGGCCTGATCGGTCAGCGGCCGGTTGTCGTTCCGATTCAAAGCTGCTTCCTTGGCCCGCTCCTCTTTCGGGTCGATCACCTTGGCAACCTCCGCGCGTTGCGGGAGGCTTCCATGCTTTCGTTCGGTATCCTCGACCGCCTTGGCTACTCCCTGCTTGGCGAACAACCGGTGCCCGCGTTTGCGTTCCTTCGCCTCGCGCCTCGCGATGCGATTCAGGGTACCCTTGTCCTCCAGAGCCATTGCCACCTCGCCGAAGGGCGTCCGATCATACTGACGGGAAACTTCAGATATCATGATCTCGGTCGGTTGCCCGTCCGGCCCGTCCGGCCAGAGGAACACCGAGTGGCTGTCGTCGGGATCATACGAAACACGCACCGGCTTGCCGGATGGTCCCCCGCGAAACATCAATTCGCGGAACCAACCCTCATCCCTGAAGTAACACAGCCCCCCAAACCAAAGGCCGGTTTCCTTGATGCGCGCCTCCCCAAATGTAGCCAGTCGCATGCGAAGCTCATCATACGGCACACGGCGCGCACGTCCGGTGTTGCGACGACCCCACTTCCAGAGCGTGATCGGCACGGTCGCCACCTGCTTTCTCACCATCAATTCCGTGTAGGGGTAGTTCTCGATCACGCGCACGTTGTACCAATTGATCACCCAGTCGATCAGCAGCGCCGTAAATTCGTGGATCGTGAGCGTTGCCTGGAGCCGAGGATCGGGCGCGCAACGCTCACGCGGGCCGCGCGTGCTTCCACGCAACCATCGGATCGTGCCGATGTTGGCGCAGCGGAATGAGCTTTCGACGAGTCCCTTGAGATCGCCCCGATAGGGAGGCGTATTCGCAATATCGGACAGCTCGAACTGAACGATGTTGTCGCTTTCAAATCCCGCCAGTTCGCCGTTGTCGGCCAGCAGACGCCAGCACACATGCTCGGCCGGCCAGTCCTCCTTCTTGATCGTGACCCCAAAGCGCGCGGCATACGCCACTTTGTCCGAGAAGGCGTTGAGCAGTGCCTTGCACGCTGTGGCATAGTCCGGGTGGTCGAAGGTCACGTAAAGGCCGACGATCATCCGGCTGAAGTGATCCACGATGAAGTAGACATACGGGCGACCACACGGCAGCCGGTTCAGCCGGCTCACCAGAAAAACATCGGCCAGCATCCAATCGATCTGGAAGAGTGTGCCGGGACCAAGAGCGAGTTTGCGCGGGTCGCCCGGCTTGGTGCGGTTGCGGAGGTTGAACCGCTTCTCTCCAAGCAACCGCTTCACGATCTTCGAGAGCTTCTCGTCCACCTTCACGGCCGCCTTCAGGTGATTGATGGTCGGCAGCAGTTCCTCACGCACCTTGATCGCCGTCGCGACAAGCACGCCGCGCCGGTTCGGCTGCATCACCGTGCGAGCCTTGAAGTACTTGATCACAATATCCTGCAGCGCCCCGTCCCAGGGAAAACCCTTGCGCCGTGTCACCAGGTTTCCATTACCCTGATTCTCCCGAAGAAATTCCTCGAAGCCTTTTCGCAACAGCGCCTGTGTCGACTTCGAAGTGACTGCAAAATCCTCTTCGCCATTCTTCAGCGTGAGATCTGCATCCAGTGGTGGACGACCGCGCCGCTTCGGTAGGGCATCCTGTTTTTCAAAAACCTCGGCGATCGTGGGAGCGCCACAAAAACGGCGCCGCGGCCACAGTGCGTTGTCGTCCTCGCCCGCACGCCAGAAGAGCCGCAACCATTTGCGGATTGCCCCCTCGGAGACCTTGTGAGCTTTGGCCGCTTCGCTGACCAGTTGAGACCTGACTGTATCCACAAAGCACATCGGTCGTTGATCGGACACGGCGTGGACGAATCCCGCCGTCTTTTTCCGCAATTGGCGGTAGCGCTCCCGCCGGCTCTCATCCCCGATCTGATCCGCGCAGCGATACGCGTAAGGAAATGGATCCGGATTGTTGGATCGCGTCCAGCGGCGCGATTTCAGGAACCCGAGCGCCTGCCGCATCGGCACGATTTCGGGCCATGCCCGTTCGTCGATGATGTCGATGACGACCACATGCGACTGCCCGCCCACCCATGCCTCGCCGGGCTCGACCCATTCCGGGTCGCACCACAACACGCGAATCAGGTGCCCCTTAGCTCGCTCGGAATCCTCCAGGATCCATCCCACCTCCAGATCAGCCTGTCCATCGTCTGTGTTCATCGCTCGCCTTTTCTCAAAGCTCCTACGCTGCGAGCCGAAGCGGCTGATCCGGGAAGGGCAGTTCGCCCGGCTGCACGACCCATCGGCGTTCAACCAGCATCCAGCGCACGACATCGAGGCCTGTGCCATCCTCGAGGCCCAAATCTGCATCCACCTGCGCGGCCACGTCGGCCAGCATGTCCTCGCTGCCGGCACATCGCACGGCCACCTCCCCCGCGATCTCGAGACGGCGCTCGAAGCTCACGTCAGCCAGAAAGTATGGCCATCCGGCCTGTAGGATCCATTCGGCCGACCTTACCGCGGAAAATGGCAGATCATGTTCCGTAAGCGTCTTGAGCGATACACCAACGTTCTGCCAAAACCTTTCCTCGATGCGGAACTTCCGCTTGAAATGGTGCGACTGGGCCGCGCGCGCCTTCTTCACCGTGTAGGCCGTTTTCGTTTCCCTCCCGTCAGCCTGCCGAGTCACCAGAAAGTCCGTCGTCATGACGGTGGGATCGTCGCCCTGGTACAAGCCAGAATGAACAAGCTTCAACTCCTCTGCGATCGCCAGCGTGGCCTTCAGCGGCAGCAACGGATACTGCTCCTGGATGTCAGTCACGGTCGGGTCGCTCAGCAGCCAGATGAACGCGGTGAACTCCAGATTGCTCAGCAGGAAGTGCATACGACCGGTCAAGGCACAGCGCGCCCGCACGCGAACACCGCGGGAGTGGAAATCATGACAGGTGACCCAAGGCAGGAAATCCGCGCCGGTTCCGCTGCCGCGTCCTTCCAGGGCTCGACGCTGGTTCTGCTCGGCTATGGTTGGCTTTTTGCGTGGCATGGTCTTGAACCAGAATTCGTCAGCCATCATCGGCGCACAGCGTTGAGTGCGCGTCGGACGAGACATGCGCGGAGCGCGGGCCGCTGGAAAAACAAGCACGCCCATGTATCCGGATCACCATTTCGCTGAATCCAACACACCCACCAACCCAGCGTCTGCGGATGCAGCCACTCTGGCCCTCGCTTCGCCAAACTCGCGGACGTGTCCGGATCGATCCGCCCCTTCCATCTCACGTCGGCTTCGCGTTCGTCCGCGTAAACAACGAGATAGTCGCCCTGCGCCGGGAAATACAATTCGCCCTCGTCGCCGATCACTGCCCACGCGTGTCCGCCCTCCATTCCCATGGCAGTGAAGGCGTGCAATTCGCCGAACACGCGACGTCCTGCTCGAGGCATGACTCGCCCGGCGAATACGTGGACATTGTTGATGACGGAACCATGTTGAAGCGCTACGACCACGGTGCCCCGAATCATCAGGCGTCCATTGGGAACCTTGGTGCATCCATTGCTGAAAATAACCTCGGTTCCCAACGCCGCCGCCCAACGCAGGAACTGCTCGGTGACGAACGCGCCGCGATACTCAGGAAGGACTTCAATCGGCACGGGTGCCGCACCTGGCGTTGGTGTGTTCTCCACTCGGGGCTGGTCATCCGCACGTTGCACCAAAGCGCGCGCGTGCTGCCCGCGAGGTGACTGCGCGAGCAACCGAAGTCGCCTCTCGCCGAGGCGAGCGCGCGCCACCAGCACCTCGTTCAAGGGCCGGTTTGGACGAACCGACAACCGCAAAAGACGTTGGGCACGCCACCGCAACCGTTCGGGAAGAAAGTGAAGCTCAAAACGCGCCCCAAGGATCGATCGATCCGCACCGCCAAGGACCGCGTTTAGCAGCGCAAGAACGAGGCGACTGACTTCCGGATCTCGGCGGGCTGCGCGAAGCAAAGCCGAGAGGTCACGCTTCGGCGCTCGCCGATACCGCAGTCGTTTCGCTCCGGGCTCGCGATCGTCTGAGTCGGCAACAATCAAGAAGCCGGGGACTCGACGGGAATGAGTCTTTGATGCCATGGCAAAAGCTACGTAGGGGTTGATCATTCGGAGTTTTCGAGACCGACGCGCCGGTGGCATGACTGCATGAGGCCGCGGGCGACTGGCAGACGGCGACCTTTCGCCGAGTGGTTGGTCGCTCAACCACGCAACACCGTTGATTCGCGCCCGCTATGTATTCATGCCACGAGCACGGGCTACGCTGGGGCGCTTATCCACTGTCGGCGTTTGCAGAGTCGATGATCTTCATCGCCCGATCCTGCCATTCGGCGACATCGCCTGCGTCGGGACCAAACATCGCTCCGAAAGTGACGTTCGTGTGCTCGCAATGCAGGCAACTCCTGTTCGTCATATCGAATACACAAAGGAAGTTGCGCCCATTGATGCGTTGAACCTCCACGACGTACTTGCGGTCCAGGGTCGCCGCCCAGACTGCGTTGGCTTCCTTGATTTCGCCATCGACGATCACCGACGTGGGCCTCGGCGGATTCTTGGAACGGTTCTCGTCCTCAAGCGCTTCGCGTCGTTGCCACTCGGCTGAGATGTCCTCGCCATCATTCCCGGTGTGATGGAACCAATTCGCAGTAGTACAGTGTTCCACCTCGACAGCAGTCAGGCGTCTGCTCCGATCGAGATCACTTTCGACGTCGCGCTGTCGGCCGGTGGTGCGGTGCTCAATCTTGAATCCCATCTCCTCGAGATGGCGGAATGTCCATGTATTCACGTCCTGAATCGGATGCCTTGGCAAAAGGGCCCAATAGTACCTGCTGCTCGCGTAATAGAGTATCGCAAGCTCGCAGAGCTTGGTGTGGCGGGCGACCTCCTCGTCCAGAAGCGTCTCCAGCGTCTGCCTATCCGCCTCCTGCTTGAAGCGCTGAAACAGCCGCACGCTATTCGCGGTGAGATCCTTGTGCCGGTCGATGTCCGGTGCGCATTGATAGTCCATAGTTGAGAATGAAGATGGTCAAAGCTCCCATCGGGCAGGCGCTATACCCAGAGAATCTGGATCGATTCGCCGCCCACGAGAGCGAGCGAATGCACATGGGTGTCGAGGCACCAATTGACCGACGCGTAGGCGCGATGTGTTATCCGTCCGAGCCCATCATCTCCACGCAAGAAGTGAAGCAGATCGTGCTTGTCGCCCGGCAGTGTACGCGCGCGAACCGTTCTCGCAGGAGTGTGGCCGACGATCTGATGCAGACCCGGGGTCGCGACGAACTCGCGATCAAAATCGAGCCACGTAATGCCACCCACGTCCTGCGATCCGTGGCGGGGCGTAACCGATCCCGAAAAGCGGCTCATCTACTCCACGCACAAGGCGCTTCAGCGCACCGTTGGCCATCGTGATCAACTCCTCCGGAGTCTTTCCCTCGGCAAACCGACGGTGAAACCCCGCATGGCTCACCAGCCAACCCTCGATATTCACCGCGATCGCAAAACGGCTCAGTGGCACATCGGCGAGAACTTCGGCAATGACATGTCGCTTCTCGATCGTGAAGCCCGAGCAGGCCGTGAGTCGCCCCGGCACCAAGTAGGCGAGATCGTGGTTGCCGAGCAGATGTATCCTTTCGGGGCGATCAAGAGACTCGCGCAACCACCGGGCAACCCGTTCCGCATGGGCAGGCGTGTCATCGAAATCGTCGAAGTAGTCGCCGAGGAAGCACACGCGGTCGTACTGGCCTTTCAGTTTCGCCAACAGGAACTCGGCTTTGCGCACCTTGTTGTGCAGATCGGGAATGATAAGCGTCCTGGGCATGTGGAGGTCAGCGGTCCAGTGCCGCGATGAAAAGGACTGCGCCAAGAATCAGGAGCGAAAGCGCCGCCGTAATCCAGAGTGGCGACAGGACCCACCACCACGACCAGTCGATTCTTCCGAGCAGTCTGAGCGTTACGAATACGATTGTCAGGAGCCCAACGAAACCTACCGGGCCGGATCCGATGCGGATATTCACCTTCATGAGCGTTGCCTTTGTTCCGAGGAAAGCTCCTTCACCGCTGGCGCGATGGAGCCGCGTTGTGACTTGTGCGCGTGCGCCCCGGGTTCCTGGCCTTTTCCTCGGACTGCATTCAGATCATCGAGCACGTCGCGGCCAGGTTTTCGTTTCATGAGGCGCTCGAACTCCGGCGACAGGAAGCGAGTCCGTTGACCCGTGTGCTTCTTCTTTCGTCGCGTCCCCGAAATGGATAGGGCTGCGGATGCTCCGGGCCGACCGTGTTCGGCTGGCAGCGCTGCACCTCGCCGGCTCACCGGTCCTGTCCGCTGCTTCTTCGCCAAGGATTCCGAGATAACGCGATGGCGCACCAGCTTCTCAAGCGCGCGAAGAAGCCGTGTCCGTTCGCGCCGGGAGATCCACGGCTCGCGCTCGGGTCGACGTGCAGGAAGGAGGCTGTGGGTCAGGTGCGGTGCGAGCGGTCCGCCGCCGAGGAGCAGCGCGCGCAGGAGCGGAACAACTACCTCCGCTGCTGTCATCGACAGATCGATGACGAAGGTGTCGCCGTCGTATGGCGCCCCGTAGCCGCAGTGGATCTCGATCGTCGTCGCCGGCCCATCCGGAAGTGCGTCGCCAGTGACATCGCAGGAAAACTGCGCCTTCTCCGGACGGCTGGGGCGGATGATCGTTTTCATGCGCAGTCGCCCTCCCTTGGAACCGGGAACAACACTGACCGGCCGCCGATCTCGAATACTTCGACGTCCTCGACCCAACGTGCCCACGACATCGGGCCCTCATGCTTTCTAGCGATTCTGTTCCACCAGATCTCAGCAATCCGGCAGCGCACGCCCTCAGGAACCTGGCCAAGCGTAGTCATACGCTTCGACTCTCCGCCTGCACCAGGGCGTCGCGATGCGCCTCCCACATCCGATCGGCGAGATTGAACGCGTCGTGTTGATCCTGGACGTCCATCCCGAAAATTCGATCAGCCATGGCCGGATACACGAGGCCCGACTCGATCGCCTCGACAAATGTGACGCGGCCATTCGACAGCCTGACGAACAGCTCGTCGGTGTCCGGCGCTCCAAACACCGAACATGTGACATACGTGAACTCCCGATCTGGAATGTTTTCCATGTATGGGATCACGCGTCCCGCTTTGAGCAGTGCCTCCAGCCGCGCCGCTGTCTCGCTGCCGCCGGCCGGTCTCTCGTTCTCACCGTGGTTCTTTGAAGGCGTTCCGCTCATGGCACATTGTGTGACATCCACACACATTGAGATCTATCTTCGGTTAATGTCAACGTGTGATTTCCACACACCGGTGAAGCACACATCCGACTCCCTCCTGAAGAACATCGTCGGAGCCAACGTGCGAAAGATCCGATTTGGCCAGAAGGTGCCCGTCAGCCAGCAGGATCTTGCGGGTCGGCTGGCCGCTCTGGGGATTTCCATCGACCGCTCGGCGATCGCGAGGATCGAGCGCGGTGATCGCTACGTCCTGGACTACGAGGCCGCCGCAATCGCACGCGCCTTCCGAGTGCCGATCACAGAGCTGTTTCGCCAAACAAAGGAGTGAAGGACGGGAACGAGTGCGATTGACGTTTATCGGGCACCGGATCCACAACCTCTCTCACTTCGTTGTCACCGGTCGGCATAATACCGCTCTTTTCGTTCACGATCTCGTTCACGCGCTGGTGCGGGAGTTTCGCGTCCTTGGCGAGGCGGTACGGCGTAATTCCGAGCGGCGTCAGGAACTCCTCGCGAAGGAGTTCGCCTGGATGGCATTGATGTGCTTTTTCATGGGCTCTCAGGGGGCAGTCAGTGATCTCGACGTCGTGGGCGCCTTGATTCAGTCAACATGCGCAAATCGGGCGATCGCGGCCGCGAGGTTTTCGAGACGCACGGGCTTGGAAAGATAGTCGTCCATGCCGGCGTTCAGGCAGCGCTGGCGTTCCTCCGTCAGCGCGTTCGCGGTGAGGGCGACGACCGGCAAGTGCCGGCCCGTGGCAGCTTCGCGCCGCCGCAATTGTGCGGTTGCCTCGTAGCCGTCCATCTCTGGCATCTGGCAGTCCATCAACACCACATCATAGCGGGTGCGGTCCAGCGCCGCCAGCGCTTCCACGCCGCTCCCGGCCACGTCCGCCTGGTGTCCGAGTTTCTCCACCATGCGTAGCGTGAGCTTCTGGTTGATCAGATTGTCCTCCACGATGAGCACGCGCGCGCGCGCGACCGAGGCGACGCCGGCGGGCTGCTCCTCGGCCTTTTGCTCGGCGGCGGTGACATCGAGGTTGGTGGACCATAGCTTTTGCAGCGCGCGCAGCAGGGTGGACTGGCGCACCGGTTTCTGAAAAGCGCCGGCGATCGCAAACCGGTCGATGCTGGCGCGGTGTTCCTTCGACAGCGCGGAGCTGAGCAGGAGCAGCGGCAGGGCCGCGAGAGCCGTCTGGGCGCGAATGGCCTCGGCGAGTTCGAGGCCGTTCATGCCGGGCATGTGATAGTCGAGCACGGCGGCGTCGAACGGCGATCCGTCGCGGACCGCCTCGCGCAAGGTGACGAGCGCGCTCGGTCCATCGACGGCTTCCGCGGCCTGGGCGCCCCACCGGCCCAGCACGTGCACGATCAGATGGCGGTTGGTGGCGTTGTCGTCAACGATCAGGACGCGACGGCCGTGCAGGAGCGACGCGACGGATTCACCGCCCGCCTTGGGCTGCAGTCGCGGCAGTTCGGTCCAGGCGATCGTGAACCAGAACGTCGAGCCTTTGCCGGGCGCGCTATGGACGCCGATCCGGCCGCCCATCAGCTCCACGAGTTGCTTGGAGATGGCGAGCCCGAGGCCGGTGCCGCCGTAACGCCGCGTGGTGGAGCTGTCGACCTGGCTGAAGGACTGGAAGAGGCGGGCCCGCCCTTCCTCAGACAGGCCGATGCCGGTATCCGTGATCTCGACGCGCAGCATCCGAGGATGCTGCGGCGACGCGGGCGCGGAAGCGCTCATGTGCACAATGACCTCGCCGTGTTCGGTGAACTTGATCGCGTTGCCGACCAGGTTGGTGAGGATCTGGCGGAAGCGACCCGGGTCGCCCAGGATTTCCTCGGGGACGCCGTCGTCGGTCCAGCAGGCGAGCTCGAGGTCCTTGCGATGGGCTGCGGCGGACATGAGTTCGAGCACGTCTTCGGCCGCCTCGCGAGGATTGAATTCGATCCGCTCGAGTTCGAGCTTGCCGGCCTCGATCTTCGAGAAGTCGAGAATGTCATTGATGATGCACAGCAGCGCTTCGCCGGATTTGCGGATCGTCTCGCCATAGTCGCGCTGTTCGTCATCGAGCCGGGTGTCGAGTAACAGGCCGGTCATGCCGATCACGCCATTCATCGGCGTGCGGATCTCGTGGCTCATGTTCGCCAGGAACGTGCTCTTGGCGCGGGCGGCCGCCTCGGCTTGGTCTCTCGCCACTTCGGCGGCTTGCTTCGCTGCTCGCAGTTCAATCATGGTCGACTCGAGTTCGGCTGTGCGTCGGCGCACCTTCTCCTCCAGAGTATCCACTTGGGCGCGAACCGCGCGCGTTAACCGCCATTTCTCGGTCAGCGCTGTAGCCAACTGCATTGCCTCCACATTATCGAACGGCTTCTTGAGAATCAGCAACCGATCCGACTCTCCCAACCTCACAAACAGATCGTCCCAAGAATAATCGGAGAAAGCGGTGCAAATGACTACGTGAATCATGGGATCCACTGCCCACATCCGCTCAATCGTTTCGACGCCATCCCACCCCGGCGGCATTCGCATATCGACGAACGCTACGGAGTATGGGCGACCTTCGGTCACAGCCCGGCAAACCAGTTCGACGGCCCCCTGCCCCTGATACGCCGAATCGATGTCGAATGACGGACGAGTTTCGACCAACCCCACTCCGTCAAAGAGCCCAGCAGCCGCTGCATCCAGCATGTCTTTGGCTGCGCTCTGCCTCACCAGCATCTTGCGGAAGTCATCGTGGATAGCCTGTTGGTCATCCACGACCAGGATTCGTCGGTGCGCGTCAGACGTCTGTTCGGTCCCGTTCATTCATGGGGTAGCGTCGGCGTCTGTGGACGACAGGAAGAGGCGAAGAGGGCATATCGCACGACAACGCTGGGTCCACGTATGGCCCGGGACGGCAATTTCGGCGATCGCCGAGCCAAGCCAATACCACACGTGCGACCTCTGCGGCGGCGCGTCGTGAAGCGGTCTACGGCTTGATTGCGTTGTCCGACTCGATCGTGAAATGGGGTGTTCTTCGTCAAACGTGCAAGCGACGGTGACATCGCGGACCGATACCGTTTTAGTTTAGCACCGCGGCTGACCGTTCGGCCATGACACGGAAGTGTAATGCCGCATGCGGGGCTGGTGGTGGCTACACCTTCGTGTAGTAGTCACCTTGCGAAAAAGACTGGTATCGTGAGAGCTTAAACTCGGAAGCCGTGCATCGCGGCGCAAACCTCGCCGGGTGCGATCCCGCTCCAGCCAGCCCGTATGAGTAAAATCCCCTTGAAGCTGTCGGCCGCGCTCACCTGTGGTTGTTGTGCCCAATTCCTCGCCGTGTCGGGTGCCGCGAGCATGTCGGACATCCGCCCCAACATTGTTCTCATCATGTCCGACGACCAAGGATGGGCGGACACGGCTTACAACGGCCATCCGGACTTGAAGACACCGGTGCTGGACGAGATGGCCCGAACGGGCCTGCGCTTCGATCGTTTCTACGCCGCATCGCCGATGTGCTCGCCCACCCGCGCCAGCGTGATGACCGGCAGGCATGCCAACCGCTCGGGCGCGTTCTGGCCAAACTGGTCCACCCGGCCCGAAGAAGTCACCCTTGCGCACGTGCTCCAGCGGGCCGGCTATCACACCGGACACTTCGGCAAGTGGCACATTGGAGCGGTGAAGAAAGAGTCACCCTTGAATCCTCGAGCCATGGGCTTCGACGAGTACTTGTCGCACGACAACTTTTTCGGGATTGATCCTGTCTTCAGCCGAAACGGCGCACCACCCGAGGTCTTCAAAGGCGAAAGTTCTGAAATCCTCGTCGGTGAGGCGGTGAAGTTCATCAACAAAGTGCGGACCGAAGAACAGCCCAAGCCGTTTTTCGTGGTGCTCTGGTTTGGCTCCCCACACTGGCCGTTTGCAGGACTGCCCGAAGACGTCGCGCTCTACGAACATGTCTCCGACCCGGAACTCCGACATCGCTATGCAGAAATCACAGCGATGGACCGCGCTATCGGTAAGTTTCGAGAGGCGATCCGCGAGGCCGGCGTGGCCGACAACACACTCGTCTGGTTCAATTCCGACAACGGTACGGGCGTGCCCGCTCGCCTGAAGACGGCATCATTTAACGGTCCGTGGCGCGGACGGAAAAGCGATCTCTATGAGGGCGGTTTGCGTGTTCCTGCGATCATCGAGTGGCCAGCGGTGATTCGTGAGCACCGGGCCACGTCAGTGCCTTGCGTCACGTCGGATATTTTCCCCACGGTACTTGATCTCCTGGGGATTTCGTCACGCGACCCCCGGCGTCCGCTCGATGGCATCAGCCTCAAGCCGATTCTCGTCAGTGGTCAAATGACCGAGCGCCCGCGCCCGTCACCGATCGGATTCTGGAACTATCCGTTCGCCGCCGAACGCGACAACCCAAGATGGGTGGACCGTGCGCTTTCGCAAGGCACCACGCCCACGGAAAACGAGACCGCGGTAGATTTCACGAACACCGTACATCCCGCAGCCAAGACGCGGGATTTCGGCGGAGATGCCGCATGGACGGACAATCGCTATAAGTTGCTCGTGTTCGGGTCCGACAGTACGCCTCGCGTGGAACTCTATGATTTGCTCAGTGATCTCGGCGAGGAACACAACCTCGCTGCCGAGCAACCTGACATGGTGCGACGAATGACCGCGCAACTTGAGGCTTGGCAGCGGTCGGTTGAACTCAGCTTGAGCGGTGCAGATTACGTATCGTCAGAGCCGCCGCCAAACGGGTGACGCGAGGTACTCGGGCCATCCGGGTGCGCAGGCAGGCGGTGCGGCCTGTAGGGCCTTTGCGTGCGAAGTCCGCGTGTCGCGATTCCCGTTCGTCGCAAGGCGCAAGGGCGCAAGCGCCGCTCCTGCAATTCGAAATCGCACGCCGATCGCCGACGAGAGCAGGCGCGACTTTTCAGAACGTCACATCCTGCTTTCCCGGCCGCAACGCGACGCGTCGGCCAGCCCACACCAATTCGCCGGTGAGACTGCCCGGCAGTTCCACGGTCGCGTGCATGCCGTCCGTGCCTGCGCGGTCGATCGTCACCCGGATCAATCCCGCCGGATGCGGCACCACGCCTTCCGCGTGCGCGAGCTTTCCGAGGTGCGGTTCGATCCGCACGCTCTTGAAACCTGGACTCGCCGGCTCGACGCCGCACACCGTGGCGAGAAACTCGTAGACCGGCGACGCGCTCCACGCGTGGCAATCGCTGCGCGTCGGCTCGGGTCGCTCGGCGAAGGTCGTGAGTCCAAGCGCGAGCATGTCGCGCCACGGACCGAGCTGCTCGAGATACTGGTCACCGAGACCCGCCGCTTTGAGCGCTCGCAGGAGATAGAATCGAAAATACAGCGTGCACTGCACAAGCGATTTGTCGGCAATTACTTTCGTGATCAGCTCGCGCGCGGCGTCGTCGCGTACGGCACCCGCCAGAATCGCGAGGGCGTTCGCGTGCTGGCTGAACTCGCGTTTGTCCGGCGTGTCGGCGAGCAACTTGCGGGCGTCGTCCCAACAAGTCCGCATCACGGCAGCGCGCAGATTTGCTGCGAGCCGTGCGCACCGCGCCGCTAGTTCGGTGCCGCCAAACGCGTGGTGCAACTCTGCCGCCTGATCGAGTGCGATCGCGAACTGCAGCGTGACGATCGACGAGCCGCCCGTGTGCGCGCCCGGCGGTTCGCCGCCGATGTCCAGCCCTCGATTCCGCGCCCACTCGTCCGACCAGTCGACGAACGTCCAGTACGGCAGCGGCCCGAGCAATCCGGTCTTTGCATCGATGCGCTCCTCAAACCAATCCAGCACACCTTGCACGCCGCGCAGTTGCGCGGCGAGGAATGTCGGATCGTCGCGAAGCATCCAGTAGTCGTGCACCATCGCGATCCAGAAGAGCGAAAACGTGTTGATGACTTGCGGCGTGTGCGAGGGATAGCGGCTCTGCGTCAGCCCCTCGGGGATGCGCGACTGCTCAAATAGCGTGATCGCGTTGCGCATCAGCCGGTCGTCGCCAGAAACGTAGAGCGAGACCAGCGCCTGGATGCGCGTGTCGCCGACGTACTGCAGGCGCTCGTAGTATGGGCAATCCATGTAGGTTTCGTCCGCGCAAAGCCGGGCGGTCCGCCAGCCGACCTCCCAGACGCGCGCGAGTTCGGGATCGTTCGCTCGGAACTCTCCGTTCTCGACGAACGGGTATCCGGTCGGGATGCAATAGACGGCATCGACCGTCAGGGGCTCCGTTTCGGTCTCGATCCGCATCTCCACGTAGCGCCACGTGCGATAGTCGAGCGTGGTGAACAGGCGTTTCGCTCCACCATCGGGCAGAAAACAATCCTCGACGCCTCGAACTTCACGACCGTCAATTTCGTCGCGGTTGCCTTTGCGGGAGTTCGCGTCGACGAGCGCCTCGGCGTACGCGAGCGTCACTTTCGCACCGCGACCATTGCTGACCACAAGCTGCGGGAATCCGTTGATAAGCGCGGCCTGATCGAGCAACAGGCGTGCGGAAGTTTTTGCCGGAATCGTCCACGGGGACTGCCTGGAAAGAAAACCAGGCGACGGCGCGGTCGCGCCAACGACACGACGAATCGCGCCAAAGAGCACGCCGTTGCCCGGCGTGGACTCGCAGAATCTCGGCAGATTTCTCGGCACGAGCCACCGCGCCGCATCCGTGCCGTAGCCGCGCGGCATTCCCGGCTCCATCACGCGCGGCGCGGCCCACCTCGAATCGTCGAACTCCGGCATCTCCCAATCCCACGGATGCCTGGTGCCATCGATCTGCTCGCCGGGCCCGACGACAATGAACGTGCGGAATCGTTCGCGCGAAACCGGCAAGGGCATGAATGCGCGATTGATAAACACGCGCCAGCCCTCGCCGGTGTTCACGACCTGCTCGCCCGGCCCATCGCCCTGCACGATCAATCCGGTCTGCAAACTCATCAGCGCGTACGGCCGCTCCTCGCCGAAATTCCAGACCTGCACCGCGAGCGTGTTCTCTCCGCCGTGCAAGAAGTCGCGCAGATCCACCGAGTCGTAATGCCAGCGCATCCGATCACCGCGCTGCGGTCCGTTGCACACGAACTCGCCGTTCACGAACAGCCGGTAGCGGTTGTCCGCGGAGATGTGCACGACGAATTTTCCTGCATCGCGCGCCACGGTGAATCTCTTCCGGAACAGAAACACACCATAGTCGGTGAGGGACACTCCCGGTGGCGCAATCCACCGCGCCGGCCAGCGCGAGTTCAGCAGCGTCGGGTTCGGCGGCGGGCAATCCGGCACATGCGCGATCTTCTCTGCGGCCCGTCCGGTGATCGCGAGAATCGAAGCGAGGAACATCGCCAGCCAGCGATACGGCGTGAGATCGCGCATGTGCACACTCTGGTGTTGTCCATCGTCCGCGACAACCTGGAGACTCCGCTCGTTGCCAGCGACCAAAACGGCCGCTGGCGGCGCGCACTTTCCATTCGGGGCGGCTTTCATGGCTGGGCGCCGAGACTTTGTCGCTTTGTCGTGGGAAACGACCGCGTTTGTTACCTGGCCGTCGACGCCTCTCGCATGAACTCCGTCGGAAAGTCAGCGGCCGGGCTGCCACCAGTTCGGCGTAGGTTAAGCAACCCACCCGAGTCGGCCTGAATAGGAATCGACATGCCACCGCTCTCCGCCAGCATGGCGAAGAGCTTCTTGCGCATCGATTCAGCGACATCCGCGTACCCTGCATCGAATATCAGGTTTTGTGTTTCACCCGGATCACTTTCGAGGTCGTAGAGTTCGTCGCAGTCCCACACGCCATAAGCGCGAACAAATTTGTAGCGCTCATCACGTAGAGCGAAAATGGTCGGCGTTTGCGGAAGGTTCCGCTCCCAATAGTATTCGTAGAGCAACTCGGTGCGCCACGGGATCGATTCGCCGCGTGCAAGCGGCCAAAAGCTGTGGCCATCGAAGGCGGGCGCAGCCGGCGTCTGCACGCCCGCCGCTTCCAGGAGCGTGGGCGCGATGTCGATATTGGCGACGATTTGCGTGAGGGTCTCGCCGCCTTTGAAGACGGCGGGGCATTGCATCATGAGAGGCACGCGCATCGACCATTCGTAGGCCGTGCGCTTGTCGATGAGACCATGCTCGCTAAAGGCGAAGCCGTTGTCGCCCATGTAAACAACCAGAGTGTCTTCAAGCTGGCCGCGTTCCCGTAGCGCCGCCAGCACGCGGCCGACACTTTCATCGACGGCGAGGAGCGTCTCGCAGTAACGGCGATAGTAGTCTGCGACATCGAGATTGGAATGGTACGGAAAATCGACGCCGTGCCAGGAGTTGCGCTGGTTCTGCACCCACATGGGCGCATGCTCGTGATGATGGCGAGACGCAGGAATCGGCAGCGGCTTGTCCTTGTAGCGGCCAGCGTGGCGATCGGCGGGCACGAATTCCGAGTGAACGGCCTTGTGCGAGAGATAGAGGAAGAACGGCTGCTCGCGCGGGACCGTGCGCACCCAATCCAGCGCATATGTCGTGATCTCGTCGGTTATGTAGCCCTTCTGCGCCACGCGCTGGCCATCAACGTTGAGGGTGTTGATTTCTCCTTTGCCTGCACTGGCGGTCCCGCGGCGATCAGCCCAATACTCACCCTGGCCGCGAAAACTCACCCACCTGTCGAAGCCTCGCTGAGGATCGTCGTTTTCGCCCCCCATGTGCCACTTGCCGAAGTAGCCGGTGCGGTAGCCGGCCTTCTGCAGCAATTGCGGAAAGAAAACGAGATCCGGCCGCACCGGATTGTTGTTGTCGACCACGCCATGCCTGTGAGCGTACTGCCCGGTCAGGATCGAGGCTCGGCTCGGAGAACAGAGCGCCGTGGTGACATACGCATTACGCAGGTGGACGCCGTTGCGCGCAATCGAGTCCATGTTGGGTGTCTCCAAGAATGGGTGACCCATGAAACCCATGGCGTCGTAGCGATGGTCATCCGTGAGAATGAAGACAATGTTGCGTGGCGCGGCGAAAGCGCCGGCTGAGGCAGCAAGCGCGACGCCAAGAGCAGCGGCCGAACGGAGGCTAGATTTCATGGTTCTGGGTGGTTTTCGATGAGGGAATTGGTCAAAGCCGGCCCGTGAGGCTTGTTACTCGTCACGCCTTCTTTGAGCACTGAAGATCCGCGAATCAGCGCGACGGTGGCCACTGCGCGTGGTTCGACGTTGAATGTCACGCGGTCGCTTCGCGCTTCGAGCGTGTGCAACGGGCGCTCGAATACATCGCAGAACTCGGCGGCGGCCCAACCAGGTGGAAGCCGCAGCGAGCCTTGCACGGCATCGGGCCGCACATTCCAGAGTCGCACAATGACGCGGCGGTTATCCTCGGCAACCTTCACGGCGGTTACCGGACCGCCGTCAAAGGCGATCTCCCACCGTGCCAGACCAGCAACCGCGGGCTCGAGGCCCGGTGCCTGCACAAAGGCCGGCGTAGCGAACTGCTGCGCCTCGCGAATTGCGGCCACAGGATCGAACGCGCCCCCAGTATTAAGCACAAGCCGGTAGCGAAACTGCCAGCGTGTTTGACCGCCTTGCACGAGTTGGTGGTCGGCGCGCGTGAGGTTCATCATCGGCAGGGCGACGATCGCGGCCGGCATACGCGCCGCATCTGCACCTGCGAGTTTCGCTGCAGCGCTCCCGAACTGCACCATCACCGTATCGGGCGTGACCAGCGTCACACCGCCGTCGACGCCGTAGGCCGAAGCAAAAGTCGCTGCCCCCCACAGCGTGTCGTTCGCCCCAGGCAGATCATCGCCGCCAGCGGAAACCGCGCCCGCTCTCAAGATCGTGCCGGGCTGATCGTAGCGGTAAACGACGTCGGCAAACTCGAGCGGAAAACAAAAGTGCGCCGTCTGCGGCGCGCTCGCCCACCGTCCTTCGAGATCATAAGTGATGTCGATCCACGGCCGAGCCTCGTGGAACAACCAGCGCGTTCGCAAAACGAAGCCAGATCGCACCCCCTCCGTGCTGATCTCCACACCGTCACGCCCACGCAAGCACCGCACAGCATCGGCGCGCGTAATGCCATCGGACGGCAACGGCTCGGCGGAGACTGAGGAGAATTCGTTTGCTTCCCCGTAGCGACGATGGACGAACTCGCCGAGAGCGACTCCACCATCCGGTGGGACAAGTTCCCTGCCGTCGCGGTCCACCAACGAGACGACGCCTGCTCGATCCGCCGAAAACGTCACGCGGCCTCCTCGCCACGAGAAAGCCAAATCTTCCGGCAGCGCATCCGGGCCGGGAGACGCAGCCCGCGCGAAGGGCGCATGGAAAACGCCGCGCGCCACCGCCAGCGCTCGTGCGGCGGCTCCAGCACGAACATCGACCGAGTTCGCCGACTGATTCAGATCCACGCCGCCGCAATCGTGCTCCGCGAAGTCGAGCAGCGCATCTTGGGCGTTCGCGAGCGCGGCAGCGGTCTTCTCATCCGGCCCTTCCTCCATGAAGCGCAAGGCGTAATTTGCTTCCGCCAGGCGGAGCAGCCGCGCTGCCTCACGGTAGTCGCGCAAATGGGCGGCGAGGTGCGCCCCCCATTCCTCCCACGCGACACCAAACGTGCCCTCAAAAGTCGGCAGCTCGATCCTTTTCTCACGGAGTTCGCGCTCGACGGCCTCGAAGAAATCCTGGTAGCGGGCATCCACCAACCGCACCACACCATCGGACTCGGCATTGTATTCTTCGATAAAGCGCGAGAGATCGTCAGTGCAGGTCCAGTTATCGTAGCCGGTGCCGAGCAGCAGAATCGAGGAGAGCGGATAGTTCGCGCCATAGGCTTCGTAGCGATTGACCGTGTCTGCGATGAACTGCCGGCGCCTCGCAAAGACATCCGGCGTGTTGCGATCGCCAACATGGTTGACGCGATGCGCATCCCACTTCTCCCCGGCGAGCACGGCGAGTTCGTGGGCCTCCGCATAGCCACCCCACGACCCTGCTTTCTCATACAGGTCCCATTTCACGAGGAGTGGTTTCCCGCCTGGCGCACGCCACCAGAAAAGTGGATACGGCGCGCGCCGCGCCTGATAACTTTCGGCGCGCAGCTCGTAGATGCCGCGACCGAGGAAATCGAAACCGCACGCGGAGAGGATCGCGGCGGCGCCGGCGGTGAGCGCGGGGTTTTCCTGCACAAGTGCCGTTCGCGTAGGCACACCTGAAGCGTCGGCTATTGGCAGCGCTGCGTAGCAGGAGCGGATCGCCGTTTCCATGTCGAGCAGGCCCCAGAGGAGGACGCGATTATTGCCGGCGTAGCCCATGCGGCCGTCGCGGATCGCGCGCAAAAGCCGCGCAGCGCCTGGCTCGCCGCGGTGACGGCGATAGACTTCGAGCCAAACCGTCCCGTCGAGGTTCCACCGGGCATTCGTGCGCTCGACAAGGTCAAGGTAGTAATCGAGCAGCGCGACCATCCGCATTTCGATCTCGGTAGTCGTGCCGCACCAGCCATAATCAAGGTGCTTGTCTTGGGCGATGTAGACCGTCCAACGGCGCGATGCGGCCGAGGCCCCGTCATCCGCAACAGCGCCCAGGGAAAGTGCGCCGACGAGCGCGAGAATGAGTGACAACCGAAGCGTCGGTGCGGTCATGGCGGCGACAAGGGGATTATCGCGATCTCACTGGCCAGGAAGTCCGAGCTTACGGCGAGCGAACACGCAAACGCGCAGATTTCTTCGCATATCCCTCACGAATGCCGCCCGACGCGCTGCGCAGGCAAGATGCGCCAGGTTTTGTTCACCGCCAATACCATCGAAGTGAACAGATGCATTTCTCAAACAGCGACAGGCGGGTGAATCTGCACAGTATCCGGCCTCGGCTGTCGCCACCGCAGCCAGAGCGGCACAGCATTCGAAGTCCGGAAGGGTTCGATGGAGAATCTGCACAGAGGAGACTTTGCGTCGTGACGATCCTTTTTCTGCCCGACGAAGGCGTTGAACTTTAGCATCCTGCGCACTCCGCAGCCATAACACAAATGTGTAGGTCTCAAGAATCGGGGCCGCGCGACAAGCAATTATCGACCTCCCGCTTCGGGACAACACACACCCCGTCGAATCCAACCCCGAACCCGCAGAAACTGGAGCGCCATCTAGCTTGGTTCACGGCCGCTAACGACGTCGTTGATGGCTGCCAATAACGCTTCAACATCCATTCCTTTTTCAACAAAAGCCACGTTGCCGAACTTGATGTAGACTTGTCGCTCGTGGGGGCTGAGGAGAAAGGAATATATGATCACGCTCCCGACAAATCCCGCCGCGCGGGCTTTCGAGACCAATTCAATTCCGTTAACATATGGAGTCTGGTTGTCGGTGATAAGCAGGTTGTACGTTGCCCTTTGCAGACACGCCAGGGCTTCACCCGTGTTCGGGGTGGAATCGGCAGCATGTCCAACATTCTCCAACAGCATGCAAAGCGATCGGCGTAACAGATCATTGTCTATACAACATAGTACACGCAGGGGTCGTGCGGGATGTGGTGGACGTGGTGGAACCATGGGATTAGGCCTCCGCTCGGCGTTCATCGGACGTCTGATTCGGCTCTGCGGCCGACGTGGCGGCGGGCAGCTCGAGTGTGAAACTCGCACCGTGCCCCAATCCACCGCTATGTACGTGCAACGCGCCCTTCATTTCTTTCGCAGCGAGGGCGCTGAAATGTAGCCCGAAACCGTGTCCGTCAGCGCGAGTGCTGAACCCGTGCTTGAAGATGTAGCCGAGATCCTCGACCGCGATACCGACGCCATTATCGCGCACAACAAAACACACCTGCCCCTTTTCCCCGCGTTCAAGGCGTACCGTAATGAGCCTGTCGGTGCTGCCGCGTGCTGCGCAGGCCGAATTGGCGTTACTCAACAGATTCACCAACACCTGGAGCACCTTCCCTTTTTCGGCCAATACGGTAGGAACGTCCTGGTATTCGCGTTCGACGCGCACTCCGTACTGTTTCAGGACGCAAGCATACAGCCGTACCGCGCTGTCCATCAACAACTGTGGGCTCAGAACCTTGGTACTACCGATCTTTGCCGCATAGCTTTGCTGTTCCGCGACAACATCCGTCACGTGCTCGACGCAATTGAGGAGGATCTGCGCTTCCTGTAGAAGCTGCGCGCGTTCGTCGGCCAATCGAGAGTTCAGCCAAGAAGCGAATACCGGCAGCCGTTGGCCCGCGGTATCAAAAGTCATGAACGCGCTCAAGTCAGCCTTGTGCTCTTCCAAAACCGAACAGAGCCGACGAACTGCATCGACCCTCATTTGAAGCAATCCGTCCCGAATCACCCGGGCCGAGTAGTCCAAGCTGACAAGCACGTTGCGAACATCGTGCAGCACGCCCGTGGCCACATCGGCTGTGCCGGCGAGCTTCAATGCACTGGCCAGATCGCGCCGCGCGGCGCGAAGGACAAGTTCCTCTTCTTTCGCTCGAGTCACGTCTTTGGAGACGCCAATTGTGCCAAGAGTCACCCCGTCCTCGGCGTGCAACGGGAGGCATTTGGTCACCGCCCACGTGACTCGGTTGTCCCGCCACACCTCCCGTTCAACTTTGTCGATTACCGGCTGCTTGGTGCGAATGACTTGCTGCTCAACGTCAAAGCGGTCGCGCGCGAACGAGTCCGCGAAGAAGTCGTAGTCGGACTTTCCGACAAGGTCGTCGGGATTGTCGCGCCCATGCTTCGCGGCGGCCGACTTGTTCGCGGCGACGATCCGCGATTCGCGATCCTTCAGGACGATCGCGTCAAAGGCATTGTCTGCGATTACCTTGAACAGCGGGCGCTCGAGTGTGCGTTTAAACAAGTCGGCCGCGGCGCTATACGAGTCTGAATGCTCTATTTGCATGGGCCTACCTAACTAATCGGTATCCGCGATGGTTGAGTTTTTCGTGGTGGCAGCGATTCGAGATCCGGGAGTCGCCTTTCCCATTGGTGAGTTCGCGCAAGGACATCGCTCCTTGCGGCGTCTATTTGCCTCCATACCAGATCCCCCGCCGCCAGTTGTGACGGCGCAGCCGCTCGACAAGCGCGGCCGACATGTCGGGGAGTTCGCTTACTGCACAGTTCGCCTCGGCTTGGGCAGCGGTACGAATGCCGGGAATCACGGTCGAAACTGCGGGGTGCGCGAGCACCCATTTGAGGGCGGCCTGAGCCATGGTATAAGCCTGCCCGCACTCCGCAGCGAATTGCGGAAGCGCAAGGTCTTTGCGTATCTCCGCTACGCGGGCGACCACTCGCGCCAGCCGGTCACCCGCAAAGTATCTCGCCCGAAAGTCTTCTTGGGCAAAGTGTGTATCGGCCGAAAATCTGCCGGTGAGCGCCCCCTCGTCGAAGACCACACGAACGATGACAGCCACACCGGTCCTCCTCGCCTCCTTGAGGAGCTGCGCGGTGGGCTCCTGCTCGAAGAGGTTGTAGATAACCTGTACAGCATCAACCCAACCCGCGCGCATTAAGTCGACGACGCTGTCTTGGTCGTGCTCCGGTGCGGAAACGCCGACCAGACCGATCCGGCCTTCCCGCTGAAGCTCGCGCAGCACTCTCAGCGGTGCCGGATCATCGTTCCACGCCCGCGTCCACGTGTGGAGCTGCAACAGGTCGATGCGGTCCGTTTCCAGGTTGGCCAGCCGTGCCTCAAGGCTGCGGCGGATGAAATCCTCCGGATAGCGGTCTTCCTGCAGGTCGTAGGGTGAAGGCGGCCACTCGCCCGGAAGTGGCGGAATCTTCGTGGCGACATAAACCGGCAGACGGGCACCGGTGGCTCGTCGATCGCGCAACGCGCGCGCAATGAGCCGTTCGCTATGTCCATCGCCGTAGCCGGCTGCGGTGTCGATGAAGTTGCATCCCAGTTCCAAGGCGCGGCGCAATGCAGCCATCGAATCGGCGTCGGCTTGCGCGCCCCACCCTCCCCCAATGGCCCATCCCCCAAAACCGACTTCTGAACATTCGAAACCCTGTCGGCCAAAACAACGGTATTTCATGGATGGAGTTGGTGTTTTCTCGCCTAGCCTCTCCCAGTCCGCATCCAATCAGATCCCGGAACTGTGCCTGAATGGAGGAGATTGGCTTTGTCTCTGAATATCACATACCGAGTTGTCTCGGTTCGTTCGGCACGCGCCGGCTCTTCCGCTCGTCCGCTGATTCCTTTCTTCTCGGATCGTCAGTCCAGTCTGATGACGCTGCCCCACGAGTCCCGGACGGCAGCCCCGTAGTCTGCACCTAGATACGATAAGGTCAGCAGTCCGAACCAACACGAGGCCTGTCGCCAGCATGTCAGCACCCCGCGCAGTCGAAAGAGCCGGCCCTCCCAACCCGATTGCAGTTCGTGAGCAAATTGGCTTCATCTCGATCGAGCAGGCGCGTGCCCTTTTGTGCCCGACTTCATCTTGCCTGTTGCTTTCGGCGCGCCCTTTCGGGGCGAAATCCGCAAGCCGACGATTTCATGCGGCCGGAAGGTCAGGCTGCCCGAGTCCGACACTCCTCTGATCACCTGGCCACGCAGGTCGACCTTTTCCGCCGACCACCCCGGAGCAAGCACCACCTGCGCGGTACCGCGTGCGCCGCCAACCTCATGCAGCCGCAAGATCCACGCGCCGCTGCCCACGGGTTGCGCCCAACACGGCACCAACGTCTCGCCGCCATCCAGTCCGCACCAGCCGGGCGACATGACAGGGCTTCCGCGATAGTCGATCAGCGGGCCGAACAGTGTCTCGACCAGGGCAGCAGGCTGCATCACGCGCGGCAGCGATGCGTCGTACCGAGCAACAGCAAGGCTGATCCGGTGTACACCCTGATCGCTGTAGATCGACTCGACTGGCAACCGGCTCAATCCAGGTGGATACACTTTCCTGTGATCCTCGAAGCCGGTAATCCGCGGGCTGCGCACAAGCGAAACTCCCACATCGCCGTCGCTCACGCTGAAGCCGTATTTGTTCTCGGTGACGACGCAGAGCCCGGCCCCGCCGCCCTCATCCGTCACGGCCACCCACCTGCTCGCCGGCACTTCCCACATGGCTTCCGCTTGGGTTGAAAGCGGCTGCTGTGGTCGCAACACGCTGCCAAATGGTGCGCCGCAACGCGCGAACGGTCCCCGATAGTCCGTTGCGAAGTGCAGCTTCAGCAACGTTTCCGGTTCGCGCCAATCGAGTTCGACGTCGATGCGAAGGACCGACGCTCCCGCTTCGAGCGCATAACGCACGGTCGCACGGCTCGCACGGCCAACGCGGCGCGTCACGCTGGTCGCGCCACGGAGTCCGCCGCGTTCGACCTCAACGCGCATCGTCGCGGACGTCGTCACGGGCTTGCCAAGCGCAAGCGCCTGCCGATCGATGTCCCACGCTTCGAAATTCGCCGCGCGATCGGGATAAAGGACCAACCGCCCCGCGTCCGGCCGCAGCGCGACGGCCTGACCCTCGATGGTCAAGGATGCGAGTTCCCCTTGCGCACCGATGCGCACGGCCACACGACCGTTGGAAAGCGTTCGACCGTGCGCGACGACCGGCTCGAAGTCGCTTACTGTTGCGGCCTCAATCGTCGCACCCGCCAAAGCGGGCAGGTCAAGCAGGCGACCGGCGTGAACGACGCGTCGAGCAACGGGGATCGGGTTAAAGACGCATAGTTCGCCCCCCGCCGTATCCAACGAACGCCGCGCCGCGTCGAGTTGCTCCGCAGCATGGCGGTGCAATTCCGGAACACCTTCCTCATAGACCTCCGGCACCGAGCTCCCGGGTATGTAGTCGTGAAACTGCGCAAAGATCAATCGTCGCCAGACGGCGCCGAGGTCGGGCAACTGTCCGAGCGCAACCGCAGCAGCCTCGCGCGCCTGCAGCGCGCACTCCAGCGCGCGAAACGCCGCCTTCAGGTGACTGTGCGTCGTGTAGGTTCCGCGATGATACTCGAGGTAACACTCGCCTTGATGCACGGGCAGGCGGTCACGGACCTGTGCGAGCCGGTCAAAGAAACTCTCCGGGTGATCCCATTTCAGTCCGGGCAGCCCGGGTAAGGCATCGAGCCGGCGTGCGCGTTCGCAGATCTCCTCGCTCGGGCCACCACCACCATCGCCGTAGCCCGTCGGGTGCAGGAACTCGCGATGAATATCGCCCTGTGCATGTCCTCGTGCATTGGCTACGAGTTGCTCGACGGTCAACCAGTTGTTGTAGCCAGTGTCCTGCGTGACGTGCGCGACGACTTCGCTGCCGTCGGTCCCGCGCCAGACAAAGCTGGAATGCGGAAAGCGGTGTATCGCGCTCCACGTGAGTTTGGTCGTGAAGAAATACTCCACGCCCGCGAGCCGCATGAGTTGCGGAAGACACCCGGCGTATCCAAAAACATCGGGCAGCCAGAGTAACCGCGCCGGCTCGCCGCGCAACCGGGTAAAATCCACCTGCCCGCATGCGAACGACCGCGCAAGCGCCTCGCCGCACGCGATCAACGTGTCGCTTTCGACGTAGAGCGCGCCCGTGGCCTGCCATCGCCCTGCGCGCATCCGTCGCTTGACCTCCTCCAGCAGTGCGGGCGCGTGCCGGCCCACGGCTGCGTAGCTCGCCGGCTGGCTGTAGGCGAAGCGGTACTCCGGGTAGAGCGACATCAGGTGGTTGGCCGTGGCGAAGAGATGCACCGCCTTTGCCTCGCCGATGCGCTCAGGCCACAGCCACACGAGATCGAGGTGCGCATGGCCGGACAGCACGCCATGCAAGAATGGCTTCGCCTGGCGAAACTCGGAGTATGCGTTCGCCGCACGGCGACGCAGGGCTGCCGGGCCGCCGGTGTCGAGCGCATCACAAAGGTCGTCGAGCGCCCGCAACAGTTGCCGCTGAAACGGCGAACATTGCGACACCGGTAGCTGCTGGCCAAAGGCGTTGAGTTTGGGGCCGCCGGGTTTCTCCGACAGCATCAAGTCGAAGAGACACTTGAGATCGTGATAGGCGTGCCATGCATCGTCATCGCGACGGCATAGGAACGCACCCGTGAACACGCTGCCGGCGCGGCTCACGCCCGTTGCGTCCGGATGCCAGATGGCCGATTGCAGACAGTGACATTCGATCCACGCTTCGCGCAGTCCAGCCGGCAGTTTCACATGACGGTGCGCGACATCGAAACCGTAGTACGGAACGCCGTCGACATAGAGCGTGGCCTCGCCCTGATCCTGCCATTCGAGATAGCGCGGCCTGCCCCCGTGGCGTGACAAGGTGGAGAATGTGACGCGGCACCAGCGCTGATCGAATAGCCGGCCCCAAGTCGTCTCAGCACGGACCACGCGACGCGAAAGCTTGCTGGCCGCAGCGAGCCCCAAATGCTTCGGTTGGGGAGGCGTAGCTTCGACGACGAGCGTCTCTTCACGAGCCCACGTCGCCTCACGCAATCGCGACAGTGCCGCGGCCGCCCGATTGGGCACGAGTTGCAGAAACGGATTCGCGGAGAACATGCGTCATCGCGAGCCACTCACGACCGTCGTCGTTTCCGTTGCTCCGTCGTCGCTCGACTCATTCGTCGAGTCCATGGTCGCCCGATCCGTCCCGGGATTGTCAGCAGGCGGGAGATTGCGCCAAAGGAACCACCATACGCCGACGGCTCCAACGACAAACAAGAGCAGCGTGGCAAAGAACGAACTCCAGGCGTGAATCACTGCCTGCATCGTCAGCAGGAAAAGCGTAACTTGCGCGAGCAGGAAGAACGGAACCGCCAGAATGTCGTTGCGATGCTCCTTGCTCCGTGCCGCGCGTTCCTCAGGCGCGAGTTCGTCGCGCAAAGGCTTCCACCAGCCGAAAGGCCGGGTGGTGCGGTAAAAGTGTCGCAACGTCTCCCGGTCGGTCGGCACGGTGAGGAGCGAGCCGGCGACCGTGCCAATGGTCGAAAGTGTCGTCATCAGGAAGAACTGCTGCCACTCGAGCATGCCCGGCACGAAGGCCTTCGTGAGCACCGCCCCGAGGCCGCCGAGGACCGTGCCTCCGACGACACCCCAGGCGTTGCAGCGCCACCAATACAGCCGCAACGCGAGCGGCGCGATCCAGCCCGCCTGCAGACCCATCATGAGCCAGCTCCAGAGTTCGTTGATGCTTCCGGCTTTCACACCCATCCAAAAGCCGCCGACAATCAACAGGATGCTTGCCGCATACGAGCAGAGGATCAGCTCGCGGTTGGCAGCCCCCGGCCGGAAGAGATTTTGATAGATGTCGCGCACCATCATCGCGCCCGCCTGATTCACCCAGCCAGTCAGTGTGGACATCATCGCCGCGAGCATCGCGACCAGGATCAACCCGCGAACCCCGACTGGAACGCTGTTGGCGATCACCGCTGGAAGAACTTGCTCGGGGTTGATCGTGCCGTTGATCCCAACGAGCGGCAGCTTTCTCTGCCAATCCTCTCCGAGCGTCTGCTCCACCTCGGCCACGACGCCCACTGGAGCTGCGTCGGGTCTGCTAATCAACGTAGTTGTGATATCATGCCAGTTCGAGGCGACCGCGTTCGGATAGTGACGGTGAATCGCCTCCGCGGTGGCTTCAATAACTGCTTTGTCCGGGAAAAGTCGATTCACCAGCACGAGGCCCAGCACGGCGAAGCCGATCATCATCGGCCAACGGAACGCGACCGTGCAGCCCTGTAGGATGGAAAGCAGCCCACAATCGCGATCGCTCTTCGCACCGAAGTAGCGCGACTCACCGCCGGTCCCAAGCCCCGCGAGAATGCTTCGCAAGAGATAAAGGCCGGCGAAACCCACGAGCATCTCATACACCTGGTAGCCACGGGGCATCGTCGTGTGCCAGCGCGGCACGCTGTCGGTCCATTGGGAGTTGCCGGTGACGTTCGCTGCGAGGGCAGCGAACGTCGGAGCGTCCGAAGCGAGATTGAACGCCATGAACGAGATCACCAGGCACGCGCCCATGATGATCAGGCCCTGCACGAGATCGGTCAGCACAACGCCATAGAATCCCGAGAGGATCGTGTAGAGACCGCAGACCGCAATCAGCACCGCCGTGACGACCATGGGCGGATACGGCACGAACAGTCCGACAAATAGGCTCGTGCCGCGCACGAGATAGGCAAGCATGCCGATGGTCAGAACCATCCACATCAGCGCGGTGATCACTCGCATCCACCGTGCGGCCTGGCCTTTGCCGAACCGGTATGTGATCCACTCAGCATTGGTCATGCAGCCGGACCGCCGATGCCACTTTCCGAGGTAGCACGCCATGAATGCGAGCACGAGCACCGCGCCGCCGCGGAATTCGATGAACAGCCCGCGCGGCCCGAGCATGTAGAGGAACGATGTAATGATCATCGTGCCGGTGAGGTCGAACCAGTTCGTCATCCCCGCTATTCCGAGCAGGTACCATGGCATCGATCGGCCGCCGAGAAAGTAGTGGTTCAGTCCCTGGCTTGCGCGGCGCGTCATCCACAAGCCGACGACGAGCGTAAGCAGGAAATATCCTGCGATGATGGCTAGATCCAACGGGGCGAATGAGGTCATGTGATAAAGTCTGTGCGCGGGCTGGCGTTCTGGCGCCTTCTTGTCCCGAAAACTTGATGGCGCGATGTAAGGTCGATGTCGCGACGGACCTTGCAGAGAGCATCTGATCGCTCGAAACGACGCGCGCGCGAAGTCACACCCCGCACGACACGATCAGCATCCGGGCGTAGAGGATCGTCGCCCACACGACGCGCGGAGTGACAGTCACTTGGCGCGCCAACGCCTCGACATTCCTTCATGAATTGAATCACGGCGTTCACAGCACCTCGTAGACCTCAACGAGCGCGACGCCAGTCCCGCTGTCGGCCGAGACATGGGCAGTATACAAGCCGGGCGCGAGCGTGCGCAAAAGCGCGGCATCTAACGCCCCAGCCCGAAATGGGAACGCCCCGGTGCTGGTGGCCGCGGCAGCCACTGCGGAGGCGTCTGCGCCTGCACTCCAATGTTTGTTGGCGGCTATCAACTCGCCTTTGCTGTTCAAGAGGCGAAGGGCCGGCTCCGCGAGAACCTGCGTCAACTCGAAAGGAGCCAAACTTGGACCAGCCGCGCGGATAAGCACACGACGAGGCACATTGCCATCAATCACGAAACCCGCGATGATCGCCTTGTGACCGCCGCTCGCCTCGGCGCGGCCCGAAAGATTGACCAGCCGCCCGGCGCCGCGCGAAGCCTCGTAGATTTCGAGAAGCGCAATGCCCGTTCCGTCGCCCACTCCCGTGACGTGGGCGGTGTGCAGTCCACCGGCACGCATCACCATCGCAGCGTCCTGTGAGGATACGGCGAGGTCGAATGCACCGCAGCGGTGAAAAACCTCGATAAGCGCCGGTCCTCCTCCGTCGCCGCTCCAGTTGTCATTCCCGCCAATCGCATTTGCGCCGGAAAATACCGTCACCACCGGATCGGCGAGACGCTCTGGGACGTCAAATGTCACAAGCCCGGGGCCGATGCCGCGAACGAGAACGTCAGCGGGCCCGTCGGCTACCACGAAACCGGCGATGGCCACGGTTTCGCCCTTGCCGGCCCAGCAGCGCACCGAAAGGTTGACCAGGCGGCCCGGCTCTGGCGGAGCCACCCGAAGTCTGGCCGGTTCGCTCGCCATCGTCCGACCATCGACGGACACGAGGGTCACATAGTCGCCGGCGTGCGCTTCAGTCAGCGAATCGACTGTCAACGTGGCTGCCGTCGCGCCAACGACAGGCTGTCCGTCCTTGTACCACCGATACGACACGGAAGCTGCTGACTGCGCGGCAATGGCGACGGAGAAATCGGCACTCCCACCAGCGGCCACAGTCCGGCTCTCGGGTTGCATCGAAAACATCGTCGGCGCGAATACATCGCGCGCGTCGACTGAGTCCGGACCGACGATGTAGATGATGTCACCTGAGAGCGTGGCCTGCGCGCGCAGATTGGTCACTCGCAGTGTGATGGGGTTTCCATAGACGTCGTAGGCTTCGCTCACGTCACCAACGATCGTCAGGTCGCATAGCGCCTGCGCGCCGCGCTCGCCCAGCCACAAAGCACAGACGGTTTGGCCGTCCGGTCGCCGCCATGCGGTGCGGTAGAAGGGTGATTTCACGTGCCGGTCGCGGAGCAAGACCGAGCCCGGCGGAAAGGCCCGGCGAAGGGTCTTGAGCGCATGGTAGGCCGGCCTCGGCGAATAGTCGGGATGAATGATACCAAACCAGTGTTCCCGATCCATCGGGTCACGCTCCAGACTCTGCGTGGAAAACCACATCCAGTTCGATACGCCGTATTGAAGCGCCAACAGTATGCACCGAGGCAGGAAGCGCGCCTGGTCCTCGTCACTCACCCCCAAGTTCGGGTCGGTGCCCTTGTGATCGCCGTTGGTGCCGGGCACAGCGGGATAGCCGCATTCAGTGATCCAGATCGGCTTGTCGCCACACCCGTGTTGATCAAGCAGCGCGCGGTATTTGGCGATCATCTCCTCCAGCGTCCGCTTGCGCGGGAAACTGGTGTTCGCCTCGTAGAGCGACTCCTCCGGGGCGTGAGGCTGGCGATAGGGGTGGATTCCGAAAGCATCGAACGAACCCGCGATACCGGCGGCAAACATCGGCTCGACGTATTTGCCATTGTAGCCGCCTTCGATGTTGTTTCCACCGCTGGAAATGCCTCCAGAGACAACAAACAGCGTTGAATCGATCGCCTTGATTCTAGCGTAGGTGAGCCGCAGGAGCCGCGCATAGCCGACGGGATCGGGCGTGCTGCCCCAGAAGCTGGCCAGGTCGGGCTCATTGAAGACCTCCCAGTACCGCACCTGTGGGTACCGCCGCACCGTGGTCTCGACAAACGCAAGCCATTCGTCGAGGTGGTCCGTGATGGGAGCGGCCCACGATGGCGTGTGGCTGATTAGTCCGAGGAGAGCGAGGCCGTTCTGCTCGGCCAGACCGACCATCGTGTCGAGCGAGGTGAAGTTGTACGTGCCGCGCGCGCTCTCGACCGACCGCCATTGAAAGTCCGTGCGCACAAATTCGATTCCCGCGGCACGCATGACGTCCGTGCGCCGCTGCTGAGTCGCCGCCGAATCGAAATACTTCACCACGGAACACATCCCGAAATCGGTGGAGGCGGGCGTCGCGCCACGCACCACCGTCGCACTGGCAAATGCGCCAGCCGCCACGCCAAGCAACACGAAGGGAACCAACCCTGGACCGTCTCGAGCAATCTTCATCGAGGGTTCATGGGAGCTTCGGAGGAGGAACCGGCTTCCTTGCGCCAGCGAAAGGAGGGTACTCCGCAATCATCTCCTCGTGGATACGCCGGAGACGAGCGACGATCTCGGGATGCTTTGCGGCGAGGTTTGTGCGCTCGCCGATGTCATTGGCGAGGTTTGCGAGGAACAGGGGTTCAGCAGGCGGCTCCGAAATCCCTTGGGCGGGGTCGCGTACACCCAAAGTCGTGTCGCGCACATCGCCCATGAGTTTCCAGTCACCCTCGCGCACGGCCCACTGAACTGCGGAGCCTGGTCCTTCCTGCGGGTTGCCGACATACCAATGCAGAGCCTTGTGCGGGCTCGGCGCGGTGGCTGATTCCAGCACGTTGGCGAGGCTCAGACCATCAAGCTTCTCTGCCGGCTGTTTCACGCCACAAAGCTCGGCGAGCGTGGGAAGCCAATCACACGCATGACCGACCTGAGTCCGGGTTTCCCCTTCGGGGAGCCGGCCGGGCCATGACACGATCGCTGGAAGCCGGATGCCGCCTTCAAAGAGACTGAACTTCGCCCCTCGATACGGCCCGGCACGCCCTCCCCCACCATGAGCCCGCACCTCAGTCGAGTGGCCATTATCACTTTGCAGGACCACGATCGTCCTCTCCCGCAATCCGAGTTCGTCCAGCCGGCCGATGAGCGCACCAATGCGGTCATCCATGGTCGAGAGAAACGCCGCGTAGAGGTTACGCGGGTACGGGAGGTTTCGGTAATGCTCCAGCCATTTTGATTCGGCTTGGTAGGGGTAATGAGGCGCGTTGATTGCAAAGTAGATGAAGAACGGCCGGTCACGATGCTGCCCGATGAACTCCGATGCCTCCCGCACCATGAGGTCGGGGAAATACTGACCGTCGTAGAAGACCTCGCGATCATTCCGAAACAGGTCATGGCGGGCGGGTCCACTCCAGTTGAAAAAATGCGACCAGTTGTCGATGCAGCCACCCCTGTGGCCGAAGAAGTAGTCGAAGCCTTGGGCGTTCGGCCGCGTTTCCGGCGTATAGCCCAGATGCCATTTCCCAATCAGTGCCGTCGCGTAGCCCGCAGTCTTGAACATTTCGGCCATGGTCGTCTCTTCGACCGGAAGTGCGCCGGGGCCTCCTGGCTGCGAGGCGCAGTTCCAAGGCACGCCAGCGCGCGCCGGGTACCGACCTGTCAATATCCCTGCCCGCGACGCCGAGCAGATCGGCGCCGCCGCATAGAACTGCGTGAAGCGCACTCCTTGTTGTGCGAGCCGATCCAGATGGGGAGTCTGCAGGTCCGTAGAGCCATAGCAGCCCATGTCCACCGAACCTTGATCATCGGTGAGGATAAACAACACGTTGGGTGGACGATCGGCAGCCGTAGCGCTTGCCGCAGTCAGTAATGTACAGACGCTCGGAAGTGTGGCGCGGAGAAACGGGTGGAGAAATTTCATGGAGCGAACGGACGCACGGCGTTTGGTTGACGTTGTGACGGGGTGTTAGACACGTTGGCTGACTTAGGACCTCGCACCGCGCTCGCTGTCGAGCGTTGCCATCATCGGCACAGGATAGCGCGAGCCGGCGACGGCGGTGGCGGGCACGGCTTTCTCGATTTCGTCGAGATCGGCTGCGCTCAGGCCCACCTCGAGCGCGCCGAGCGATTCCATGAGCCGATCGCGGCGACGGGCTCCAACCAACGGCACGATGTCGTCGCCGCGCGAGAGCACCCAGGCGATCGCGAGCTGGGCGACCGTGGCGTGCTTGCGTTGTGCGATGGCGCGAAGCGATTCCACCAGCGCGAGATTGTGCTCAAGATTACCCTCGGCAAAGCGCGGGCTGTGGGCGCGAAAATCGGCGGCGCCGACGGAACGCGCCTTCGACCAATGGCCGCTGATTAAGCCGCGCGAAAGCACGCCATAGGCCGTGATGCCGATACCCAACTCGCGACAGGCGGGCAGGATCTCGCGCTCGATCCCACGCGAGAGCAGGGAGTATTCAATCTGCACGTCAGCAATCGCATGAACGCGGTGCGCCCGCCGGATGGTCTCGGCACCAGTTTCCGACAGCCCTACGTGTCGCACGTAGCCCGCCTTCACGAGTTCGCCGATTGCGCCCACCGTGTCTTCGACCGGCACCGCCGGATCCACCCGGGCAAGACGATAAATATCCACGTAGTCCGTGCCGAGACGGCGCAGCGTATAGGTGAGGAAATTCTTCACCGCAACCGGCCGGCCATCCACTCCGTTCCAGCCGCCCGCAGGATCGCGCAGGATGCCAAACTTTACACTCAGCACACAGCGATCACGCGCCCGGCTGCGCACGGCTTCACGCAGCAGCAGTTCGTTGTGCCCCATGCCATAGAAGTCGGCCGTATCCAGGAGTGTGACACCGCCATCGAGCGATGCGCGGATCGTAGCAAGGCTTTCCGCCTCATCGGCCGGTCCATAAAGATCCGACATGCCCATGCAGCCCAAGCCGATGGCGGAAACGCTGGGGCCGATGCGCCCGAGTCTTCGCGTCTTCATAGTCATCCGCAAAGGAAAGCGAAACGACGCAGAATCTGCATGAAGAACCAAAGCGCCGAGAACTGCGGACGTTGGTCGTGCGGCACCGTGACGAGAACCGTTTCGGTGGAAGCGTTACCCGACTGATCGCGGCTTTCCACCGTGATCGTATAGATTCGGCCCGAGCCCGAGCCGGAGCGCTCGGCACGCAGTTTCAGCGTGAGAGGTCCGGTGATCTCCCAATCACTGTCATCAATCGCCTCGTTGCTCGTCACCGAAATGATGCGCGTGACGGGCGAGGGGTCCGCAACATCGGAAACATTGGCCGTCAGATTCACAGTGACCATCTTTTGGTTCGGTGGCCACAACACCGCCGGAGAAGCGGCCAGACTTTCGAATACCGGCGAGATCGTATCGCGCACCGTGACCCGAAACGAAACGGTCGCGGCATTGCCGGCCGCATCCGTGGCGCTCGCCGTGACCGTCGTGACACCGATCGGGAAGGTGCTGCCGGAGGCGGGAGTGAAGCTGACCGGCACGCTGCCGTCCACATCATCGACCGCGGTGGCCGTATAGGTGGCGACGGCACCACTCGGACCCGAGGCCTCGAGCTCGATATCGACCGGCAAGGTCAGGACGGGCGGCGTGGTATCCGCAATCACCAGCAAACCAGCGGCGGCACCCGTGTAACCGGAGTCGTCGATGCTCACGTTTACTACGTAAGTGCCGACGTTCGTCGGGGGAGTCGGCGAACCGTCGTAGGTGATCGTACTGGGCAGGCCTGTCGGCGTTGTCGTGGCGGAAACAGGCTTGGGCAAGCCGTCGTATGAAGCAAAGAGCGGCGCGACCGTGAGCCCAGCCGTGCCTTTCGTGAATCGGACAAACAACTCGGGCCTATTCTCCTCGACAGGGTCCTTCCCGGCGCGCCACCTGATGGAGTCCTCGATCCCATCCCCGTTGGTCGCCGTGGTGAGGCGCAGACGAAACTGTGTGATCCCAGCAAGATTGAGGAAATCCAGTCCGTCGATCAGCGACGCTTCGGACCAATCACCGTCGGCCGGAGCATTGCTCAGGAACCCAGCCGCATCAAGATCGGCCGCCGCCTGGAAATCCATCGCCTGAAGCCCGGCACTCGTACCCAAGGCACCACTCTTGATATCCACCACACACGAGGGCGCTGGCGTCCAGTCGGTAAACGGGTTCTTCCCGGCGAGCGCGCCACGCCGCACGCGCAAAGTGGCGGCAAAAACGGTGGCAGCATCGGGAAGCGCCGCGGTGTCGAAAGTCAGGATGGATCTATATTGCCGGTTCGACGCGTCGTCGCCAGCCCGCAGCGCGTTCGGACCGGGACCGATGACACCGACCGCGCCGCCGACGCCCGAGCCGGCGGCGGACTCGACCACAAAGCCGTTGTCGTTTGAACTGGGTGAGATGAACGTGTAGCTCCCCAAGGGAGTGCCGGAGGAGGTTTCCTTCACGTCAATCTGGAGCAACGCGATCGCCGAAGCGCCAGCCTCATTGGTAGCCTGGACCTCAAAGGCGTTGATGCCCACATCGCCGGAAGTCGGCGTGCCCGACAAGGTGCCATCGTCGGCAAGCACCAGCCAAGCCGGGCCCGATACCATTTCGAAAAGCAGCAGCCCATAATCCGGATCGACGACTGCATCGCCGAGTGAGCCGCTGTAGGCGATGCCCGCGACCGCTTCGCGGAAGGCAAAGGAGACGGCGGGGAAAACCGGCGCGAGCTGCGTGCCGGCGGGACGGACCTCGATATAGAGTGGTTCGTCCGTCACCGTGACCTCGACGCTACCCGTGCCGGAATTCGCAACCGGCATCCAGGACGCACCGCTCATGCTGCGGCTGTATATCGCCGCGTCCGCCGGGATCGCACCATCGCCAAGCGTGATCGTGCCCGAAATGCCGTTGGTGCCGTTCGGCACCCACCACGTGGCCCAGCCGTAGGCGCCGTGTGCTTTCTGGTACTCGAACGTGCAATGGTCCGTCGTTGGACTTGTGATACGGTAGTAGTCCTTCATCGCGATGGACGTAACCGCGTCGTCGAGCACCTTGCACATCGTACCATAGGCATCATATGACTCGCGCTTGGCGCCGCCCACGCCATCGCGAAAACCGTAATTTCCAGGACTGGCGCTGTTCGCGTAACAGGCAAACTGCAGAAACCGATCCACCCCCGCTCCGCGTATGATGATCGATGCGCGGACCAGCCACTTCGCGTGTTCTTGTTCCGTCAACTGGACCCCACTGGGATGGGCAAGATCGTCGAGATTATATCCTGTTTCTGTCGCCCAAAGCGCGATGGGGTGGTCGGAAATCTTGGCCAGGCTGGGCATGAGCACCTGGTCCCACAGCCGGCCCTTGCCGGGATCGCCCAGTTCCGGAGCATAATATGTCTCCGGCGGCCCGCGGCGTATATAGAAATGGAACGACAGAATGTCCATATACTGCCAGGCACCGCGAACGGTCCAGAGTTGGTCAAAGTAGTTGGTGGTGCTGGCGCGCAGCGACACCGGTGCGCCAGCGATCACGCCGCCGATGAGCTTGACCTCGGGGTGAGCGGCACGGAAGTCGGCGGTCCTTTCCCACACGGACCGGAGGACCTCGAAGTACGCATCCGCCGTCTCGCGATCGTTGGCAAAATCGCTCCGCCACATGCCATCGGCTTCGTTACCGATCTCGAAATGCTTCACGTTGTTTGGGCTGGCATAGGGGCCGGTGTTGTAGTGGGTGATAAAATCGAGGACGTACTGGGCGTATTTGTCCTTGTCGGGTCGAATCGTTGATTGCGTCCCGTCCGCTTTGGTGGCGCGCATCCAAGCGGGAGGGAAGTTGCCGTTGACGACGGCCAAAATATCGCACCCGGCAGCGAGCAGTTCGTTGTAACGCGCGTCCGTCGATTCCCAGCGAAACTCGCCTTCATTCGGTTCAATGATGCTGGCACGCCCATCGGAACGGATCGTCTTGAAATTCATCCCGTTCCGCCCGAAGTCAGCGACATCCTGAGGACCGGTTTGGATGTTCGTGCCCCATCCTGCCGACCCACCAGCAATGACCGTCCGCGGCAGGATGAAAGAAACGAGGGCGATGAGCACAAATACGACAACGCGACCGAATGGCGCGGCACTGAGAGAGGGCAACGAGGACTTGATGGTCGGTTTCATGGGAGGGGGTTTCCTGGCATTTTAGCTAAAAGAAGGGCGGGCATTCGAAATGCCTCGAACATCACGAACTCGACTTCGGAACCGCCGCGTCGCGCACTTCGACGGCGTCTGGTCCCACGATGTATAGAATGCGGCCTGAGAGAGCCGCCGGGACCACCCCTTTATTTACGCGAAGACGAACCGGGTGTCCCAACGCGTCGAAGGCCTCCAGCACTTTCCCCTTGATGGACAGCGTGGTGGTTTTCTCGCCCGTCCGATCGGTGATCCACAGAGCCCAAACGGTTCGGCCATCGGGACGTTTCCATGCGAGACGGTAAATCGGGTCCTTCGTGTGTTGATCTGCAAGAAGTGACGATCCGGGCGGATAGGCCCGGCGCAGGGTCTTCAGCGCGTGATACGCCGGACGCGGAGAGCCATCGGGATGAAGGATGCCGAACCAATGCTCCCGATCCATGGGATCCTTCTCCGCCGTCTGCGTCGTGAACCACATCCAGTTCGAAGCGCCGTATTGGAAGGCCAAGAGGATGCAGCGTGGCAGAAAGCGCGCCTGATCCTCGTCGCCGACGCCCATATTTGGGTCGGTGCCCTTGTGATCACCATCCGACCCCGGCACCGCCGGATAGCCGCATTCGGTGATCCAGATCGGCTTGTCCGCGCAACCGTGCTTGTCGAGCAGTGCCCGGTACGCGCCAATGACTTCCTCAAGAGTTCGCTTGCGTGGATTGTTCGTGTTCGGCTCGTAGAGCGACTCTTCCGGGGCGTGCGGCTGGCGGTACGGATGTATCCCGAAGGCGTCGAACGCGCCGGCGATGCCTGCGGCAAGCAGCGGCTCGGCAAACTGCGGCGTGAAGCCGGCGTCGAACCGATTGCCACCGCCGGAAATCCCACCGGAGATCACATAGAGAGTAGGATCGATCGCCTTGATCTTATCGTATGTGAGTCGGAGCAGCCTGGCGAAGCCGGCCGGGTCGGCCTTGCTGCCCCAGAAGAAACGTAGGTCCGGCTCGTTGAAGACCTCCCAGTAACGCACCTGCGGATACCGCTTCACTGTGGTCTCCACAAAGGCCAGCCATTCATCGAGATGGTCCGTGATAGGCGCGGCCCAATCCGGCGTGTGGCTGATGAGGCCGAGGAGAGCGATGCCTTTACGTTCGGTGAATGCGACCATCGCGTCCTGGCCGGAAAAATCATACGTGCCCTTGGTCTTCTCGACTGCGCGCCATTGAAAATCTGTGCGCACGAGGTCCACGTTTGCGGCCAGGATCGGCTTGCTCAAGCGGTCCATGGCCTCCGGCGAGAGAAACCACTTCACCGTGGAACAAATTCCAAAATCCGTCGCTCGCGGCGTCGCCGCGAAGGTCGCCGTGGCGCAAACGCTAACGAGCAACAATACGAATGCCCACACAGCCACGCTGCCCAATGGGGGCCGGGCACAATCGTGCGCTGCGCGACACCGCAAAGACGGAGTGTCGACGACCAAAGAGGAGGAGCTTTTTTCCATATTCGTCATCATGTCAGTTCGATTGTCGCGATACGCTATCGCGCTCGGCCCGGTACGCTTCAGCCAGCAAGACCACCGGATGCACAACACGGGGCGCGCGGCCATCTGCGGCGCGAAAGCCGTTCTGAATGTGCAGATGGCAGCCCGGATTAGCCGTTGCGACAACCCCGGCACCACTCGCGCGAAGATGCTCCAGCTTGCGCTGCTGCAATCGCGCGGCCGTATCCGGCTGCGTTATCGTATAGATGCCGGCGCTGCCGCAGCACCAAGTCGCTTCCTTGAGTTCGACCAGCTCGATTCCCGGGATAGACCGCAGAATCTCGCGCGGCTGCGCCGAGACTTTCTGACCGTGGCACAGGTGGCAGGCCTCGTGATACGTCACGGGCAGGACGCCCCCGGCATCATTCCGTGGCTCGCGGAATCCGATCTCGACCAGCCATTCCAAGATGTCGCGCAGTTTCCGCGACCAAACTTCGGCCCGGCCCGCGTAATCCGGATCGTCCGCGAGGAGCCGGTTGTAGTGCTTCAGGTGCGACCCACACCCGCCCGCATTGGAGATGATCGCGTCGTACTTGGTCGGATCGATGGCATCCAACTGGCGTCGCGCCAGGAACCTCGCAGTTTCGAGGTCGCCGTTGTGGGCGTGCAGCGAGCCACAGCAGTGCTGTCGACGCGGCGTGAATACCTCACAGCCGTTTTCACGCAGCACATCGACCGTCGCCCTATTGACATCGGAAAACACGAGGTCCTGCACGCATCCGGTGAGCATCGCTACGCGATGGCGCGTTTTCCCGACGGCCGGCTCATTGCGAGCGATGAGTTCGTCGGAGAACCGCCACTGAATCCGCGGAGTGTTTGGTTCAAGTTCGCGCAGGCGGCGCGGCAGCAGATGGGTGAGCCAGAAGCGACGCGACAGCGTGTCCAGCCCGCTTCGCTGCCAGAACCACAGCAGCCTGCCCGCCATTCGCAGCACGCCCGGGCGCGTGAAGAGCCACCGCATCGTGAGCCGACGCACAAGGTTGCGCGTGCGCGTGGCGTTGACTGCACTCTCCTCCACATGGGTCCGCGCGATTTCAAGAAGGTGCGCGTAATCCACTCCGGCGGGGCACGCGCTCGTGCAGGCAAGGCAGCCCAGGCAATAACTCATTTCATCCGCGAACGCCCGGGTCGTGGAGAGATCCCCATCGGCCACCGCGCGCATCAGTGCGATGCGTCCACGCGGGGAGTTTCGCTCCTTGCCTGTCTCCGCGTAAGTAGGACACACTGGCAGGCACATGCCGCAATGCATGCACTGTTGCAGAACCGAATAGTCCAACGCTTGCAGGAGTGCGAGCGGACTCATGCGTCGACCACCTTTCCGGGATTGAGCAGTCCGTCGGGGTCGAGCGTGCGCTTGATCGCCTTCAATAACGCGTAACTCGCGTTTCCGAGCTGGCGTCGCAAAAACGGTTTCTTCGCCAAACCGACTCCGTGCTCCCCGGTGATGGTGCCACCGAATTCGCACGCCCTCTCGAAGATCTCGCCCATCGCCAGCTCCACTCGACGCATCTCGTCGGCATCTCGCTCGTTGGTGAGAAACGTGGGATGAAGGTTGCCGTCGCCGAAATGCCCAAATGTGGCCACATCGAGGCCATGGCGTTGCGCCACCTCCTGAATGGAGCGAATCATGTTGGCGAGTTCGCTCCGTGGCACCGTCGCATCCTCGAGAATTGTCGTCGGTTTCAACCGCGCGAGTGCGGAGAAGGCGCTGCGACGGGCGGTGGCCAATTGGGCGGCCTCGACGGCATCGCGAGCACAATTCACTTCGATCGCTCCATGCCGACGCGCGAGCGCGGCGATCCGCGTGACATCGTCCTCCACCGCCGCCGGGTGGCCGTCACTCTCGATCAAGAGCAGTGCTTCGGCATCGAGCGGCAGCCCGACGCGGGCATAATCTTCGACGCAATGAATGGTTTTCCGATCGAGAAACTCGAGCGTGCAGGGGATGATCTTTGCCTCGATGATCGCCGATACTGTCTCCGCCGCGGCGTCCATCCGCCCGAACGTGGCGAGCAGCGTGCGGCGCGCCGCAGGTTTCGGAAGGAGCTTGAGCAGCACCTTCGTGATGATCCCCAGTGTTCCTTCACTGCCGATGAACAGGTCGCGCAGGTTGTAGCCGGCGACATCCTTCACGCACTTGTTGCCTAGCCAGCAGACAGAGCCGTCGGCCAGCACGACTTCGAGGCCCATCACGTAGTCGCGCGTGACGCCATATTTGAGTCCGCGCAATCCGCCGGAGTTCTCGGCAACATTGCCTCCGATGGTGCTGACCTTCATCGAACTCGGATCGGGAGGGTAGAGCAGCCCCGCTGCGTCCGCCTGATTGAAGATATCCTGCGTCACGACACCGGCCTCGACGAGCAGGGTGAGATTGCGTGTATCCAGCTCCAGAATGCGATTCATTCCGAGCAGACACATCACGATCGAGTTCTCAACTGGCACACTGCCGCCGCTCAACCCAGTCCCAGATCCGCGCGTAATAATCGGTGTGCGGTGGCGTCGCGCAATTTCGACAATGTCCACCACCTCCGACGTCGTCTTTGGAAAAACGACCGCTCCCGGGCGTTGCTTGAGGGCTGCCGTGGCATCGAATCCATACGGAATCACATCCTCGGCGCCCGTCAGAACGCATCCCGGTCCCAGCCGCGCGTTCAACGCGGGAACGCAAGCGAGATCACCACCGATAGAACAGGTCTCTTGGTCGGCCATGCGATTCTCCTGAAAGAGACTGCCTTTCATCCCCGGCCTCTCACAATCCGGAGGCGGCACGTTCGATGCGCAGCCCGATCACGCTGTGTGCCCCCACGGGAAACTGGAGGAGAAGCTGCCCGGCCTTCGCGACGACTGTGCGCTCAAAAAGCGGCGTTGGAACGATCGCCTCCTCCGGAGTGTGATCGGGCCGCACCACGAAAGCCCTCACCTGATAAGAGGCGTCCGCCAAGTTTGCGATAGCGATGTCTGCAACGCGCTCAACATCCGATGAATTGGCGACGATGACGACTGGCGTGTCCTGGGCATTCACGCAGCCCACCGCGTAGAGTGAATCAAGCGCGTGCGGCTCAAGCGTCATCTCGTCCGCCAAGCCCGCCACCCGGCTGTCGAAGACCTTGATCTCGCCCTTGGGATCGCCGAGACCAAGCACCTTCGATAGCAGGTGGAAGACCTTGACGAAACGGAACAGTTTCGGACGCCCGTCGACCACGACGTAGGCGCCACCATAACGATCATCGAGTTCTCGACCCTCGTGGAAGTTGTAGAAGGTCGCACCGCGCACTCCCCACTGCAAAAATAAGACAAAGGCCTTCCCCGCCCAACCGACGGCGGCGGGACTGTTCTTTAACTCAAATTGCGTCGAGTCCACGCTCGACTTGGCGTTCCACTCGGTGATGTACAGCGGCAGCGGACCCACGAGGTTCTTCCTTTCCATCTCGTAGATGGCCGGCGGCAGGCAGCGATTCGCAATCGGCGCGTGGAAATAGATGTGGTGGGAAAGGAACTCCAGATTCTCGACCACGTCGGAATGAGCGAGAAACTTGTCGAAGAAGGGAGCAGAGTTCCACGTCGCGAGCGCCGGCCCGCCAAGACGAGCTTTCACGCCCGACTTGCGGACCGCGTCGATCGTGTGGCGACAGATGTCGATGTACGCAGCCAGCATTCCATCTTTGTCTTTAGGATACGGGCTGCCCTCAAGGTTCATGAAACTCGGGCCGTTGGGCTCGTTCCAGATTTCCCAGAAATCGATTCTTCCCTCGTAGCGACGAACGATCTGCTGAACGATGTCCTCCCACACTGCGAAATCCCTCGGGGGAGACTGCGAGTCCCCGGAGTAACTCAACCACTTGGGACAGTAGTTGAGTATGCTCATCGTCTCGATTCCACGTGCCTCGCAGATCGCAAGCGTACGCTCGAAGCGCGACCAGTCCCAGTGCCAGCTATTGATATCGGCGACGCTGGCCTTGATCCCGATGGCGGCCTTGTAGGCTTCGAGCGTAATATCCTTCGGGTCCGGCCAGACGCCGAGTTTCACGTCGAAGCGCAGTATCGTGATGCCCGCCGCCGCGAGCGTGTCCCAAACCGCGGCGTGATCCGGATTCGGCGAACACCCACCGAAAAGCAGATATGAGCTTTCCGTCGTTTGCTTGCCAAAATCGATCGCGATCGATTCCGCGCTCGCTGTTGACGCACAGGCGACCAGCAGCGCCACGGTGGACGACTGAAAATAGCGAAATGGGGTAGTCATGAAGTTCGTGCCGCCGCGCCTGCTTGGATCGGGCGGCGGATCTGGAGTTGCCCAGACTAGCATTCGATCGAAACGCCAGCCATAACACGAACGTGTAGCAACCGGCGTCGTGGCCTTGGTCTCCGCAAAAAAGCGGCGACAGAGTCAGGCTACTTTCCGATGGCCGAAAGGCGCAGGTCGGCGTTTCCCTCGGGAATCACGACCGCCACCCAAGGTTGCGCCGGGTCGATGACCTCGATCTCCCACTCAACTGTGGACTCACTCTCAAGTGTGATCTCGCGCCTGGCTTGGTCGCATCGCGCGTTGAAAAAATGAAGACTGATCGAATGCCTTCCGCGCCCGGTCACGCTTAATTGCAGGCGCCGTGTTTTGCCAGAGCCGTCCCCACCCGAGACAGAAAGGCGCGCCTTCCACCCGCATCCCGCACGCATGTCGAATCGGTAGTTTCGACCCGAAACAAGGGGCGTCTCCCACTCGTCATCGCCAGCGCGCACCACGTATTCTCCAGCCGGCAAACTGCATCGAAAATGGCCTGTGGCGTCGGGATCGACTGCGGTTGCGTGGCCGCCGGCTTTGTCTATGAAAGTCAACGTTCGTTCGCTGCTTCCCTCGATGTACGCAGGAAGCGCCAGCGATGCCATGCTCCAGATGAAGCGGGCCACCGGCACGACCCAAATCTCCTTGTTGGTGTGGTTCGTGCCGCCGGGCCAAAAGGGTTCGTCGCCGCCCATGCAGTCGATGCCGACCGGAAGCGACCCGATCAGCTCGCCCTGGCGGTGGCTGTGCATCGGTTGGTAGTGGCCTACTCCGTACATGAAACTTGTCGTGAACGGGTTCCTCCCGAAAACCCACTCGATCTGCCAGCGCGCCAGTTGTTGGGCGCCCAGATCGTTCGCGAGGCCCGCCGCCGCGCTCAGCGCGACCGTACGTGACATCTGGATGCCAGTGCCACCTCGCGCCCACGGAGATGTCCAGATGGGAAGGGCGCGCAGGTAGTAGCCATCGGTCAGCCGCGTGCCGGCTTCCAATTGCTCAAGCTGGTCGATACGGTCCTTCTCGTCAGAAAGGGCGGTGATATCGCTCTTCCGATAGACTCCATTGGGCAGGTATTGAAACGGCGCCATGTAGTCCGCCCCCCGCGAGAGAAAGAACTCGGCGTAGATGGCTGCGGCCGAATACCAGCGCATCCAGTCAGGGTGACTCGGATACGAAGAACAGAGCGCGGCGAACGCCAGCAAGGCCGCTTCGTCGTGGCACATGTGGTCCGGCTGCGAAATCCGCTGCCGGTCGGGTTTGCTGTAGAAGTAGCCCGTCAACGGCACGCCTTCCGGGAACGTCCGCTCCTGACATTCGATCGCATAGTGCGCCCGTTCAACCGCCGCGGTCCGGAAGGCCGGGTCTCCGGTGAGGCGCTCAAGCTGGATGCCAGCGAGAACGGACCATGACAGTTCGGTGAGGGCCACCGTGCGGGGGTCCGGACTCGTGCTCACACCGGATTGCCAATCGCGCAACGCAGTTTCGCGCAGGACCTGCGCGTAATCGGGATCGATCGGCTGGAAATAGGACGCTGCCCTTGCCAGAGTCGCAGCGCATATGAAGTTTAACTGGGCGTGCGGCCCGACGGTACCCTTGCGCTCGTCGCCGGTTTTCGGCACGCCGTCGCTGAAGTGTCGGATCTCCACGAAATGCACCCGCTTGCCGCTCGCGAAGATCGTCTTGCGCAGCCAGTCGAGGCCGACGCGACATTCCTCCTCGATTCGTTGCCGCAATTCGTGATCGGTATCGCGCAGGCGAAGCTGCCCCGCCATTTCGAGCATGGCGTAGGCGGCCTCAGCCGTGTTGCCGGTGAGTTGTGAAAAATCGGCGGCGTCGTGCCAGCCCCCGAAGATGGGTTTCGTTTCTCCCCCGTCCTCGGCTGTTAGATCGTGGTGGCAGGCATTGTGAACACCCGCGATGTCCACACCGCAGCGCTCGCAGTAAAAGAAGTTCAACGCCTTGATGAGAGCGGGCCGCCAAAAGCTGTCCGCGACCGCGAATGCGTCCGAGCGGATCGACCCGGCTCGGAGGAAGTACGCGCCCGGCTTTCGCAGGTCGGAAAAATCAAGCGCAGCAAAACGACCGGTCTTCTTGACTGCCGTCGTCGAGATCGGGCGGATGAGCACCGACTCTCCAGTTTCCGCGTCGACCACCTCGAAACGTGCCTCCTCATTAGGGTTCATTAGTGCCACCTTTCGCGCGTGCGGCGCATAACCGATCTGAGAAAGCGCGATACGATCACGCTCGATCGCCCACCCCTGCCATTTATCGGCCTCGACCTGCTGGAGTTCGATCTGATCGACATCGACGACCAGATCGCCGCGGGCGTCCGAATCATAGCCCGACGTTTCGATATGCACGATGAACTCGGTGACCCGATCGCGCTTAAGGTACGGGATCTCCCAGACGATGCGATGCCACGCTCCAGGCTTCAGACTGTTGGCGTTGAACGCGGCGAACGGCTCGGTGGTCCGTTCCGGCACGCCGAGGCAGGTGAATAGGAGGCTGACATTGTACGTGCGCCGACCGGTGTCGTGGACGTAGATCCACACAGAAAGGCGGTTGAACGCGGACCAGTCCTGCGGCTGGGCGAAGAGCCGGACGGCTTGAGTCGCGCCGCCGGTCGTACCGAACAACTTGGGACCGGTACGGTGTTCGAAGAATTCGCGATTCCACATCGGCGCGGAAAAACGCAGCGCATGCTTGCCGAACCGGGCGCGCTCGGCGATGAGTTCGATCTTTCCCACACCTCGCGTCTCCCAGCCGGCGAGACTCTCCACCTCGTCGATCGGCACGCTGCGCTGCACCGGCTTGTCCAGCCAGCGCTGACGAGCGGAGCCCTCTTCCGAGGCTTCCGAGAGCTTCAGCGGAAACGCGAGCGATTCATCCGCGTGAACCGGAGAGTTGACGACCGCGGAAAACAACGCGGCCAGCGCTATAAGCCGCCGATACGTCGGGAGGAGGAGCAAAGGCGCGTGAATCATCGCAATTGTGCCCTGACATACTCCATCGTTAGGTCCCGCAGAGTTGGGTTCCCGACACTCTCCACCCACGCTCGCGCTGTGGGGTCGCCGCGACCTGCGAGGACGCGCGCGTGAGCAGCCACACCTTCGTCGCGTATTGGCCCCAACTCGAGCGAGTTCAGCCAATCGCCGGCCCCAGTCGGATCGCTCGCGCTCCAAAGCGAAACAACGAAGCGGAGATCCTCGTGACGCAACGCATTCTCGGGAATCGCCGCGACAAGGCCCGAAGCAGACGCCCCGGCCCGCTGCACGATTTCAATGGCCGCCTGAACTTGGGTATCGCCAATGGGCAGGCTCTCGAACAAGAAGCGCAGAGCGGCTTGTGCGTCCGACAGCGCCCATGACCGCGCAACAGCATCTGCCAGCCGGTCGCGAAATTCATTCGCTGGCAGCCCGTGAACCCAGGTTGACGCCGCGAGGGGATCGACGTTCGCCCAAGAAGCTGCCGCGGCCGAGGCGAGTGCAACCAGCGTGGGATTCTCGTCACCCAGATGCATAGCGAGCCGCAAGGCATCTTGTGGCCGTGCTTCGTGCGCGCTCCACCCCACAATAGCCAGAGCGGCTTCACGACTCTCGAGTTCGGGCGCAAGCGATTCGGCCCATGCCGCGGCAGCGGCTAGATCGTCCTCCGCCCATCGCGCGACCGCCAGGCGAAGCAGTTCCTCGCGAATGGTCCGGTCGCTCCACTTCCACGCCCACAGCGTCGCAGCCCGCGGATCCACCGCCACCCAGCGATCAAACAATCGGCGCCCAAACTCTGTCTGAAGCTCGGCCAGCGACATCGTTTGCAGCACGGCGGCCAGTTCGCGGTCCGCAATCGCGTCCGCCAGCGTGGCGAGGACCTCGCCATCGGTTTCGCTCGCAGGCTGAAGGTGAGCGTCCCAAGGCGCTTCGGAAGAACCATGTATGTGATCGGCCGTGTCACCAGCTTCGCCGGTCGAAAGCAGGTCCGATTGCGCGGGCCCAGCAACGGTGCGCTCCACAACCAACGGTCGGCTGTGGTTGCTCCACCTAAACAGACGCGAGATCGCCACGCCGCTGCAGAGGCAACAAACTGCCACAATCCCCGTGATCAGCAGAGGCTGGCGTCTAATTCGCGACCCGGAATTCATACCGACTTTTGTTCTCCGATCGCGACCACGGGCGCGTTTTCCGCACGCCCGTGAATCGCGCCGCACGCGGACGCGTCAGCGTACTTCGATATACATTGGATTCGGAGTGGCGGTCACCGTGTAGGTCCCGCTTCGATCACCCTGCGGGGTCCATGCCCCGGGTTGGGACATGGCCTTGGTATAAACCGGGCGGTTCGTGCCTACGCTGATGCCGACTTGTGCCGAACTACCTTCGGTAACAGTCCAGACAATGTGACCCACGACGCCGTTGGGCTTCGTGTAGCGATAGTGGCAGAGGCCGTTCTGGTTATACGTCACGTTTGTAGGACCGACGGCGGTGTCGTCCAGAACACCACAGAGAGTTCTATAGGCACTATAGGATGGCTTTTGCGTGCCGTCGGAGCGAATCAGGCCGTAATGGAGGACGCCGGTATCCTGAAACCTAAACTGGAGAAACCGGTTCAGCCCCTCGCCTTTCGAAATCACGGCCATTCGCACGATCCAACGCGCCTGTTGGGCCTCCGTGACCGGGGGCTTTTCCCCCGCCTGCGTCGGCCAGCCTCCCTCGGTGATCCAGATTGGGCCGTTGAAGCCGACATTTCGGATCAGATTACGGCTGTTGATGAGCCGGGTGCGCAGCGGTCCGCCCCGGTCATGACCGATCTCCGGCGGACGATTAACGCTGTCGATGGTATAGACGTGATATGAAATGACATCCATGTTGTTTTGGACAGGGTTGGTGCCGGTGGTGACGCCGTTCCAAAACGTGGTGACATCGTTGGCATTCTGCATCCAAGGTGTGCCGGCTAGCACAACGCCAAGAATGGTGACCTGACTGGAGGTCAGAACGCTGCGAATGCTGCTGCGCGATTGCGCAAGGATGTTCTTGTAGAGGCTAATGGAAGCCGAGTCCCAGCCGATTGTGACATTGGGCTCGTTCATTATTTCCATAAAGATCCTCCTGTTCCGCAGGCCGTAATAGTGCACTGCTGCTGCCCTCGCGAAGGCAGCTACTTGCGCGGCGGTCGGAGGATCCGAACGGGTTGTGCTGTCGCTGCCTGTCCATGCCGGCCATTGGGCACCGGCGACGAGCACGACATCCTTGCCACCATCGAGGAGCGCGGCAATCACGGCGTCCGTCGCAGGATTTCCTGCGGCGTTCCAATCGATCGGGCCACCATTGGTCGCTTGCATCGATAGCCAGTTCAACGTGAAGCGGCTGATCCTCGCATTGATGCCCGTAAGATTGGAACTTGTGGCGGCGCACGAACCAAAGAATTGATTCGGAGCAGCCGACGCCATCAGCGGCATCAGGAGTAACATCAGGGCCGCCGCCCACCCTGCCCCGCGTCGGGACTTGATCCAACCGAGTGTTGAATGTGTGGACAGTGCAGGCATGAAAGCGCCGGCAATCGCCGCGCCGAGTTGTTCTTTTGTTTTCTTGATCATGCTCATTGCTGGGGAGTTGTTGTTCTTACTTGGTGTCTTGCGACAACACCCCAAGGGGAGGTGCGGCCGCTGGAGTGTATGAACGCATTTGGTAGCGCGATGTGAGCGAGATTCGCGCGACGGCATCGTTCGGCTGCATTCACAGGAAGTGCGAAATCTCTGGCGCTCGACGCTCGGGCGGTTGCATGGCGCATCACTTCATCCAGTTTCGGACGTCCGAGACCGCCGCCTGATACAACTCCGGGCTTCGTATCGTTCTCGCCCATTCGCCCGTGAGCGTACAGAACAGGGTATTCACGTTTTTGTTCATACTTGGGGTGAGGTAATCGAAGTCGCCACTACAGCGGCCTCGTTGGTGGGTGAGGTAGAAGGTTACAGAGTATCGCCAACGTCGGCCATACCACGAATGTGTAGTGGACCGCGGCCGGAACGATCCCGTTGAACCTCGAACACGACCGATGTGCCTGTCACCTGTCTGTGTCGGGCTCGTGGTCTTCAGAACCTGAGGCTAAGAGGAGGATCAAGATCGCCCTCTACATTCGACGGCATGCATGAATCCGACTGAGGGCAAATCGTTGCCTCAATCGAGACGCAGTTTCGAAGGCGTAGTTTGGACCACGCTATCCGGTGCCCTGCGCTTGAAAAAAGGTCGTCGCATCCTTTGGCCGGATGTCGGTGAGTTTGCCGTTGTAGTGACGCAGGTCCCGCGGCTCGTACGGGTGAGCTGCGATCGCGGCCTCGTCGAGGTCGATGCCGAGGCCCGGTGCATCCGGTATCCGCAGTTTGCCGCCCTCGAAAACGACACGCTCCGTGCAGATGAGCCTCCGGTGCGACACATCGGCGCTCATCGTCTCGAGCACCGTAAAGTTGGGTACGCAGGCGGCGAGTTGCAGACTGGCGGCGTTGGCCACGGGGCCGCTCGGATTGTGCGGACAGATCGCGAGATGGTTGGCTTCGGCCTGCGCGGCGATCTTTTTCACTTCCATGATGCCGCCGACATGGCTGACATCGGGCTGGGCGTAGTCGGCGCAACGCAACGCAAAGAAGCGCTGGTAGTCCCATCGGCTATACAGCCGCTCTCCCGCGGCAATGGGCACGCGTGAGCGCTGTTTCACGTCTACCAGTGCCTCCAGATTGTCCGGAGGAACAGGTTCCTCGAACCAATGGATGTCGTAATCCTCCAACGCGCGCGCCACGCGGATAGCCGTGGGCACATTGAACCGGCCATGGCCTTCGATGAGGACATTAACCTCGGGACCGACCGCAGTCACGACAGCCTCAATGCATCGCAGCGCATCACGCAGCGGGGCTTTGTCGATCTCCAGATAGGCGGAACCAAAAGGATCCCACTTCAATCCTCGAAACCCAGCGGCCACGGCCTGACGGGCTTTCTCGGCGAATTCTTCGGGCGTCCTCGCGGGCGAGAACCAACCGTTGGCGTAGCATGGAATCGCATCGCGGACCTTGCCACCAAGCAGTTGATACACGGGCACGCCGAGCGCCTTGCCCTTGATGTCCCACAGCGCCATCTCGACGCCGGACAGCGCGCTCATCAGGACCGGCCCACCGCGCCAATAGGCATCGCGATACGTCTGGTGCCAGATCGCCTCGATGTTCCCGGGATCGCGGCCGACGAGCGTGCGCTCAAGTTCGCGCACAGCCTGGGCGACAGTCTGCTCGCGGTACTCCAGCGTGGCTTCGCCGACTCCGTGCAGCCCTTCGTCGGTGAGCACCTTCACGAACACCCAGTTCGTGCGGTAGGCGTGGCAGATGAACGTCTTTATGGCTGAGATCTTCATGAACTCGAAAAGGGCGAAGGCACGCAGTGAAGATGAGTATCCAGCAGGCGCGCGGTGCGCATGCAGTGGCCGACTGTTAGCAGCGCCGTGCGCACTCCGCAGCCATCGCAATCACTGCGGAACTCCGCCGGATCCGCGGTGTTCTCGGCGAACATCCCGTAGTGCATCGGTACTGCCAGCCGGGGTCGCAACTCCGCGACCACGCGGGCGGCCTCATGGAGGTTCATGTTGCCCAGCCGGCCGTTGATGCAGACAAACGCGATGTCAGGAGGTCCGCCTGCCAGCTCGCGAACGCACGCCGCCAACTCGGGGAAATAAAGCGTATCGCCACTGAACCACAGGCACTCGCTGGGCGTCCGCAGCAGCAAGCCAATCGCCAGAGCGTCGCTGTGGCGTGCTTGCGTGCCGGTGATTCGGAACGGACCGATTGCGAACGTGCCTCCTGGAGCGATGCACGTCAGCCGCTCCTTCGGGATGCCATCGCGCACGGCATGCGCCGTGACACTTGCAGGCCCGATCAGCCGGCACCCGGACGCCGTGTTCATGACCGCCGCGACCGTTTCCGGATCGTAGTGATCGAGGTGATCGTGCGTAATGAATAGCGCGTGGGGCGCGAGAGCTTCGACGCGGCACGGCGGCGGCACGAGCCGGCGCAGGCCTTCCTTCCGCTCGACGATGTCACTGAAGTATGGATCAATCAGCAGCCGCTGATCGGCGACCTCCACCAGAAAGCCCGACTGACCCAGCCACGTGATGTTCATGCTTCGTCCTCCGCACAGTGATCGCGTCGGAACGTGAAAAACACGACTCCGAGCACGGCGCATCCGCCAGCCAGATACGCCAGCGAGAGGCCGGAGAATCCGTAACCGAGCCCTTCGCCAGCAGCATAGGCCTCCCGGCAGCGGCCCAGAATCCAAGGCGAAGCCGACCCGACAAGGAAGGCCAGCATCGTCATGACACCGACCGCCGAGGCCCGGTGACGGGGGGCGATCACCTGAAACAAGGCAGCGTGTGTATTGGCCTCGTAGAGGCCGCGAAAGAGCCCGAAGCCGGCCATGGCCGCGCAGGCCAAAGCGAGCGTCCCCGCCCGGCCCATGAGGAAGATCAACGGCACCGCGAGCAGCATCGCGATGCCCATTAACTGAGGGCGGAACACGGGCCGGGCGAGCGCTATGCGATCCGAAAGCCAGCCGCCGAAGAGGATTCCGGCCAGCGCGGCGAGGTGGTGGAAGAACATCGCGTAGCCGCCGGCCTGCGCAAGCGTGAGCGAAAACCGCTCCTGCAGGAACACCGGTGCCCACACGACGTAGGCGTTGTTGACGAAAACGATCGCGGTAAAGCCGAGCGTGAGCAGCAGCGCGGTGCGCGAGCGAAACAACACGCCGAGCGCATCCCATATCGAGTCGCGCGGACCGGCCGCGCCGCCAACCGGTGCGGGAGCGTCGAGCAACCGCCACATCATGATCACGCCCAGCACAATCCCTCCGCCGCCGAATACAAAGAACGCTGAGCGCCAGCCCCACAGTTCGGCGACTGCCCCACCGAGAAAGCCGCTTACCATCACGCCGATGTAAAGCGACGCCTGATGAATCGACAGCGCCACCGCCCGGGTCCGCGTGTGGTGCGCGGCCAATAGTGGATACGCGGCGGGCGCGTAGAACGACTCCCCGCCCGCGGTGGCCACGCTGCGGAAGATGATCAGTCCGACGAGACCGCCCGCCAGCCCCGTGAGCGCTGTGGCCATGCTCCAGAAGAGCAGGCTGCAAATGATGATCCTCTTGCGATTGCAGATGTCGCCGACATAGCCGGCGACCGGCATCATCACAGCCAGCGTCGCGAACAACACCGTGCCCACGAGCCCGAGTTGGCTGTCGGCCAGCCCCAGATCGGTTTTGATCGCCGAGAGCACCACGCCATAAATGGCCCGATCGCCCTGGTGAAAAAAGAACGCGAAAAACAGGAGCGCGAGCAGCTCCCATTTGTAGCGAGGCCGGGATGGGGTCGATACGGAGCGAACGGAGCGCGCCTGTTCTGCCTGGACGTTCATACGTCGATATCGCGCGGCAGGTGCTGCGCCGAGCAGCCGCCATCCACCACGAGTCGGGTGCCGGTGATGTTCGCCGCCTGATCCGAGGCGAGGAACAGAACCGCTTGGGCGACGTCCTCGGCCGTGGCCTCGCGGCCCAGCGGCACGTTGGCGCGACGCCGCAGCGTCTGCGCCTGCGCAAGCTTTTCCCAGCGGTCGGTGTGGATGTAGCCGGGCGCCACCATGTTCACCCGTATGTTCCGGGGCCCGAGCTCAATCGCCATGGCAAGGGTGAGGGCGTCCATGCCACCTTTGCTCGCGAGGTAGCCGCAACGCTTCTGAATGGCGCGCGTGGATACATTGGAGCCGACATTGACAATCGCTCCGCCCCTTTTCGGCATCAGCCGAACCGCCTGTTGCGTCAAATAAAACGCGCCCACAAGATTCACGCGCAACACGGCCTCGAAGAACTCGAGCGGCGTCTCCTCGAACGCGTGTCCCACACCGAGGTGCGCGGCGTTGTTCACCAGGACGTCGACGCGCTTGTTCTTCGCCGCCACTTGCCGGATGATCGTGACGACATCGGCTGGGACGCCAACGTCCCCGGGGGCGCCGAATACTTTGCGCAGACCGCGCCGGCGCAACGCGCCCACAGCTTCGGCCACCGACTCGGACGTGCGGCCATTGAGAAACACTGTCGCCCCTTCCGCGGCGAACGCAGCGGCGATGCCCAGCCCGGTGTTCCGATTCGCCCCGGTGACCAGGACGATCTTGTTGCGAAAGCGCATGGATCCCAAGCGCCTCATCTTGAGCTGGCCTCTTGCTGCCGCTCCCAGATGAGCCTCTGAGGCTCTTCGAACGTCAGCAGGCTCTTGTCCGTGACAAACACAGGTGCGTCATAGACCGGCAGGTCTATGAAGACTGTCGTGTCGCCCTCGACCGACACCTGGGCAGCAGGAATTTCGTAGATATCACCGGTCAGCACATCGACCCACACGGGTTCCGTGAACTTGACTCCCTTGACCTTGAAGGTCGCCGGGATCGTGTCGTTCGTGTTCTGGGGAGTGCCCGATTGGTCCCAGAACACGAGGATCGGCTGCCCGGTTTTCCGAACGCGGTGACCGAAAACCGCGAGCGGTTTGGGGCAGTTCGATTCCCAGGAGAAGTTCGGGATCAATTCGACGGCATCGTTGAAGATCGAAACGACGTTCTGCACCGCGTAATACGCCATCTTGACCTTAAGTACCTTGAACCCCTCGGCCATGCCGGCCGTTTTGATCAGCCCGTAGCGGACGAGACCGTTGTGCCCGGGAGTGGTGCGGTACTCGAGATCGGCGGCGGTGAAGACGGCGGAATCGACATCGTGGCCGATGTCACCAAGCATCCGCCGCGTGTTCCACTTGGCCTGAGTGAGTTCGGTCCATGGATACTTGCTCGACGCGCCGGCCGGGCACCATTCGGACTGCATGCCCGATTCGCCCTGCCAGAGCTTCATCGTTGGCGAGTATTTGCGGATAATCTCCCGGGCCTTGATCACACCGGGGTACGCGGCGTCGGGATTCTGGCCGTACTTGTGATAGACCACCCACTCGAATAGCCCGAGTTTGTTGCGCTCGGCGAGCGTCTTCATGAAGTGCTCGATGATGTCGTGCCGCGTATCCGAAAGCACCAGTCCGGCAATGCGGGCATCGGGGATGACGCGTTTGATCACCTCCGCCGTGCGGATGTTGAACTCGGTGATCTGCGCCGCGGTGTGAGATTTGTTGCCATTCGGCTCATTCCACATGCTCCAGTCGCGGACCTTGCCCTTGTAGCGGGTGGCCATTGCCTCGACCCACTTGTCCCATGCAGCGAGCGCCTCCTCCGAGGTCGGGAAGCCGCCGAGAAGCGTCCGCTGGCCCCCACCAGCGTAGATGGGGTTGCCATAGCTGGTCTCCAACCAGATCTCGAGGCCGCGTGACCGCGCATCATCGATGATGTGGTCGAGCCGGGCGAAATCATAGACTCCCGGCGTGCGCTCGGTGCGCGCCCAGCCGCCCTGCAGACGGATGCGCTTGATGCCGAGCGGAACGAGATAGTCCTTGTAGGAATCGTAGTCCGCATACTCGCGATCGATCGTCTCGCAACCGAGCGTCCAGCGTGATGTGCTAATCTCGGGGACACTCTTCGGGATCAAGGTGCCGAGGTGCGGCAACTTCGGACCACATGAGCGTTAAGCACGAACCGCGGGCTGCTAAACTTTTTGGGCGAACAAGCAGGTCGCCCGCTAAACACGGCCCAGAAACCGGTGCTAAACTCCGGCAACCTGGCTCAATTGGCCGCTAAACATCCCATTCCTTCCATGTGGGACAGCCGAAGCGACCGTGACAGTCTTCGAGATACGTTTTGTCGATACAAGCGACGAAGAGCAAATCAGTTCGCATCGCCAAACGGCGTGTTAGCACCATCGGTAGCGGCCTCGAGCATATTGGATATCTTACGTGACCGAGATCAGGGATCCGGCGTGTATATGATTACAGCCCCACGCGGAGAGACATATGTCCGGTTCTTTGAATATCCTCATATTTATGGAGGAATTGGCAGCTAGTTTCCGACGTGGTCAGCGTGGTTGGTTCGCGCAAGCGCCTCAAGCTGCTGCACACCCTGAACGCGCTCGCCCTATCAATCTGCAGCTGCGGGCCGTTTGGCTGACCCGCGCGTATTGTGCCGCGGGATGCGCATCCGCCGCCTCCGACCGCGGCGTTTCCAAGTGCCATGCTGGGTCGGAGAAATCCTGTCACCCACAAGCCTGCAGCACTGCCAGGTCCAGCTCCTGCTGGGTGGATTCGAGGTATCGGGCCGTCGTCATCGGATTCGTGTGCCCCATGATTCTTTGGGTTTTGATAAGGTCTCGATTTGTCGCTGCGTAGATTCGTGCCGCAAACGTCTTTCGGAGCGTGTGCGTCGAAATCCGGGCCGTATCGACCCCTGCAGCCAACGCGGCGCCGACGATGATCCGATGCACATGCGGGCCGCACACCGGCCGATTGCCGCCCTCGTGACTGCGGAACAGGAACTCTTCCGGTCCGAAGTCCAACCTCCGGGCCGCGAAGTGTTCGGCAATGGCCAGATACAAAGGTCTATTGATCGGCTGTGAGTTCGTGACAGCCGGTCGCGCCCGTAAGTGCTACCACAGTCCGAAACACGACATCCGTAAAGGGGATCGCGTGTTTGAGGTGCAAGTGGGGTTCGGTCGTCACGGATACTGCTTGGAGTGTGCGCGAGAAATGCTGCGTTGCGCCGAGGAGGAACTCGCAATGCTGCGCCAGCAATTGCCTCGAGCCATTGCCGCCGATTAGCTAGAGAGCGAGCCCACAATCGTGGGCAGCATGTCCATGATTCGTTCGCTTTATCTTCCACAACCTAGGGAAGACGTCTTTGGAGCCCCCCCTGTTCCAGTTCCGAGTCGGTAGTGGGTGAGAACTATCTTCCGTAACGTCGCACTCGGTTGCTTGACGGAACTCGCTATTTCGCGCGTCACGCTGCCGGGCGTACCCTCGCCGTTACGTCCTGTCGGACTGAGATTGCCCCGAATTGGTGGACACAGGGTAGTTGGCGAGATGAGCTGATTGGCCGCTTCCGAGGACACGTGCGAAAGCTTACCGCAGGAAGCGGCCAATCAGCGGTCGACCGCGCAGGCGGCCGTAACGGCCATGAAGACCATCGACAAAAAGACATCCGAGAGCCGGCCCCGCCGGAAGTTTGATGAGGATTACAAACGCCACGCTGTCGCACTCACGCTGCATGGACATCGCACTGTCAAGGCGATCGCCCAGGAACTGGGCGTGAGCGAAGGCATGCTTTACGAGTGGAGGCGACTGTTTGCCCCGCGTGCGGGCCACGACAGCGGTCAGCCGCAGACGTTGGAGCAAGCCCAAGAAGAAGTCGCGCGACTGCGCGGGGAAGTGGTGCGGCTGCAGGAGCGCGAACTGATCCTAAAAAAATCTCTGGGCATCCTCTCCGAACCGCCTCCGAGCGGCATGCCCAGGTCGAAGCGATGAAGGCGGACCATCCTGTGAGCGTGCTGTGCGAGTTGCTGGGCCTCTCGCGCAGCGGCTACTATAAGGCCAAGCGACGCGTCCCCAGCGCACGGGAGCGTGAGGATGTGCGACTGGCGCAAAAGGTCGTCGCCTCGCATCGGCGCAGCCGCGGCACCTATGGCACGCCCCGCATTGTGGAGGATTTGCGCGAGGAGGGCGTGCCGATCGGCCGTAGACGCTGCGGGCGTCTGATGAAAGCGCACGGTAGCCCTGCGGTTCGAGAAACATGTTCTCTTCGCCGTAGGAGCGCCCGGCAAAATACATCCGCCGTGGAAAGTGGCGATCGCCCAAGTCGGCAAGGAATGCTTGCAGCACCTTTTCGCGGAAGATCCGGATCGACGCCGTAAGTCGCGAGAGGCGCTGGCTGTCGCCCGTGAACGCTGGATTACGCGCCGCGCACTCCAGCCGTGACGTCAAATCGCCGAGGATCACACAGGCCATCGCTGAATTCATGTGCGACTCTCCTGTGTAAAGCACGCGGTTGTAGGGCTCCTTGACGATAAAATAGACCGCGTCGTTCCAGTCGGAGTTGAGCAAGCGCACGAGCCCGTGCTTACCGACGCCGACTTCATCGCGCAGGAAACGGAAACACTGCTCGACCGCGTCGAGCACGGTTGCGTATTCGACACCGTTGCCCGGCGAAAACTTCACCGCTTCGTGCAGAAAGGCGAGGTCGCCGGTCACCCGCAGGTATTCGCTGACGAGCAGGAAGAAGAACAACTGCTGGTCGCTCGTGAAGTAGGTGTACTCCTGATTGTAGCCGTAGCCGAATTCAATCAATCGGATCTGTCCCCACGGCGTGATGCGCTTGATCATGTAGCGCAGCACCGAACGGGCGAGCGCCGGGTTGCTGTAGCAAAGCGGGAGCGCATGCTGGAAATGATCGCGAGCGCTCGCCTGGACACCCCAATCGTAATCATAGACGGTACCTTGCGGGATCTTGGTTTCGCCGTAGAACGCGCAGTAGGTCGCCATCGCCTCGAGCGTGTAGACGTGCCACTGGAGTTCGCGACGCAACTCCGCGTCGCTCTCATCGCGGAAGTCGCGAATTACTTTGCGCCAAAGCCGGCCGAAGCCGGCGACAGAATCCCATTCTTTCCGCAACGCTACGGTCGTGGCGGCAATTTCCGCAAACTCGCGCTGCCACGTGAATCCAATCGCACACTCGATGGTAATCTCCGCAGCCGGCGCCAGCGTGGCGCGGGATGTTAACGCGAGTTCGTCTCCACCGGCTCCCGACGCGATGGACGGCACGGCGCTGTCCGGCGTCGTGAGAGCCTGCAGAAACAACGTGGGCGGAAAGCCATCGTGCCGGGAGATCGTGTCCGGTGTTGGACAATCGAGTGGATCGTCGATGTCGCCGAAGTTGTCGGCCTTCGCGATCCTGCGCCCGGCATCGCACGCCGTGACATGGCGGTAGCGCATGGCACGCTGGCTGACTGGTTTGTTCTGTTGCTGGATCGATTCGTAGCGCGCCGTGATTGCCTCCGTGTAGCTGACCGCGAGCGGACGATCTGTGCGATTGCGCACGGTGACGCGCACAAGCACCGTCGCGACCCCGTCGTGCGGAGTGAGCGAAGGCGCCACTTCGAGTCGGCGTGTGACGCAGGCCTCGTCGAGATCATAACTGTATTCGGCCCACCCACAGCCGAACTCGCGCTGGCAACGCACAGGATCGGCAGCAATGGAACCAAGGCCGACGAGATTCACCACACGCGGCGTGTCCCCTTCGAAAGTCAGGTTGGCACGGTTTGCTCCGGAATTCGGAACTGCGCCTTGATTCAATCGCGCCCAAGCGCGCTCGCCCGTAATAAGCTGCAGCGCACCGCTGACGTGGACGAATAGCGTGACGCGATAGTTGCCCAGCAGAAACCACGGGTCGGGAGGAAGCTTGGCGGGGCGGCCATCACGATCGGTCGTGACTACCGGCAAGGTGCCGGTGTAGCGAAATTTCGGCAGGCCCTGGTCGTCGTCGGCCCAATGGCCGACAGAGGGCGGCATTTCTTGGATACTCATGGAGTGAAGTCGGTCGTACCGGCGTAGCGCACGAACGCGAAGGTGGCTGCAGGCGTCCTAACAAAGATATTGCGAAATGCCTCGTCGCCGAAACCGGCCGCGCGCATTTCCGTGGTGAATGTCCCGAGAAGAAAGCTGAGGCCCGGAGCGCCACCGTAGCTGCGCCAGTAGCTGCGTCGGGCTGCATCCATCCCCAGCATGATCTGATCGGGAAACTCCGGCAGGAGCGCGCCGAGCAGGTCAAGCGTCGGATTTCCCTGTCCAACCTTCCAACGGAACGCGCTGTCAAACTCCACACGAACCCCGCTCGCGAGAATTTCGCGGTGATACCCAATGTCGGGCTTGCGGTCGGTGTGCGAGAGACAGACGTGGTGCAAATCGACTCCGTGGCCGCGCATCGTCTCAACTTGGCGCAGAGCCAACTCGCCCTGTTCTGTGTGCGTAAGGATCGGACAACCCGTCCGCCGATGCGCCTGCGCTGCGGCCGCGAATAGCTTTTCCTCGCGTGCGCCAAAGGTGGCCCCAGAGGCGATCTTGATGAGGCCGGCGCGATGCGGCGTGCGCTGGACAATTGGGCCACCGTAGTCGTGGGCGTCGATGCCCCACTCGATCTCCGATACGAACAAGCCGGCGAGCTCGTCCTCGGTGTATCGGTTCCCCCAGTGCCCCGGATCATAGTACTTCGCGAGGTGCATGCCGGTGGGGCAGACGAGGTGTACCCCCGTGCGGCGCGAAAGCTCGGCGAGTTTTTGAACGTCGCGCCCGCAATCACACGGCATCGAGTCGATCATCGCCCGCCCGCCAGCGGCATGAAACTCCCGCAGTTCGACAGCGGCCCGCTCGACGTCATCAAGCAGGAAGTCGGGCGTCTCGTGTGTCGTGAAACTCGGTGAGATCACGACGTGTTCGTGTGCATAGCACACACCTAGCTGCTCCGGCGGAATGTCTCCAAGAACTGTGCGGACGAAGTTCATACGGATGTCGATGGCCCTACCCGACCACTCCAGCACTCTTGGTGGCTCCTTCGCCCTTCGCCGGCGGATGAAACGCAATCAGCAGCAACGCCGCTGCCGCAAGTGCCAGTCCCGCAGGCACGAGGAAGAGCCTCTGAAATTCGACCGCACCATCGTGTGTGAGCGAGGCCTGCAGTGGGATGAAGAGCCACTTGGCCGCAAGATCCCCGAGGCCAAGGATGAGCAGATTGAACAACCCCTGCGCGCTCGTCCGCACGTCCTTGGGGAACGCTACGTCAATGAAGATGTAAAGCGTCGCGAAATAGAACGCGTAGCAGATACCGTGCAGAATCTGCACGGCGACGATGGCTGGGATCCGATCGCTGAAGAGTGCAAAGACTAAGAACCGGGCCGCGTGCCCGAGAATGCCAATCGTCATCGTCCAGCGCCACCCGAGCCGCTTCAGGCAGAAGCCCAGCGCAGCCATGGTGAGGATCTCGGCCACCTGACCGATGCTCATGATCGGCATGATGTTCTCCGGTTTCACGCCGATCTGGCCGAGGAATCCACCAGCCAAGAGGAAATAGCTGTTGTGGATCGTCGCATCGACGAACGTGACGATGAACAGCACGATGAGGAAGGGAGCAGAGCAGAGGAACTTCACCGCCTCGCGCCATGCCAGCCTCTCCGCCGCGCCTCCGGACACTGAGCGCGGCGGCGTGTGCGGCAGCGCTAGACTGAACAAGGCCAGCGCGAGCGAAGCTGCGCCCGCCACCAGGAAGATGGTGCTGAGCGCGTGCTGCAGCGCCGTGCCTTCCACACCCTGCAACACGTAGTAAAGTGGCCACGACGCGAGAATCCACCCGACCGTGCCGCCCATCCGCACGAGACCGAACTGGCGCTGCGCGTCCTTGAGATGTGTGAACGCGAGCGAGTTCGCGACCGAGATCGTCGGCACGTAGCAGATCGAGTGCAGGAGCATCAGCGCGAAGAACGGCCAGAAACTGTCCACGAAATACAGGCCAAGCATCGCAAGTCCGCCGACCAGATGACTGCCCGCCATGAAGCGCTCGGCGGAGAACGTCCGGTCAACAAACTGGTTGCCGACGAAGATCGCAAGGATCGACGCGATGGCAAAGGCACTGCCGATCCAGGCGATCTGCGCGCCGGTGAAGCCGAGTCCAGCCAGGTAGCTCCACACCAAGGGCAGCCACGCGCCCCAGATGAAGAACTGAAGCACCATCATCACGAACAACCTGAAGCCGACAAAGCGAGCGGGTGGGTTTGAGTTCACGGGGAAAAGACTGTCTTGAACGAACTAGTCGGGTAGTGACCAGCACTGGCCGGGATGCAGGACCGCGCACGCCTGTCCCAGTCGGGCGCACTCGACCACAAAGTCCGCCGGCGACGCGGTGTTGAAGGCAAACATGTCGTAGTGGCACGGCACTACCCAGCGCGCGCCGATCGCGCGCGCAAGTCGCGCTGCCTCCGGGCCGTCGAGGTTGCCCGCCACGCGTCGCTCCGGAGCGCGGCCGTTGATCGGCAGCAGTGCGAGATCGATACGTAGAGGCCGCAATCGTTCGATCAGTCCGGCAAACATCACCGTGTCGCCGCTGTGATAGATCCGAAATGGTCCAACGGTGGCGACGAAACCGCCGAACTCCGGCGCGGGCTGCTCGTGTGCCGCCGGCACCGCCGTGAACGTGAACGGACCGGCCGAGGCGGATTCGCCGTCGGCAAGCGGCACGAAGCGTGGCCGCGCCGCTGCGCCGAGACGCTCGCTCGCGAACGAGAGGTTGGCGCGAAGCAGCACGAGCCGCGTCGAGGAATTGGCCGAGAAAATCGGCAGCAGCGTCTCAGCGTCCAGATGGTCGGTGTGGTTGTGCGACGAAGTCACCGCTTCGATGAAATCAAGCCGTGCCGGCTCCACGACCCGGGCCGTGAGCCGCACGTGGGGCTTGTCGGTCGCTGCGTATTTCCTCGTGAGCGAATCGCTGAGATACGGATCGAAGAGCAGGCAACGCCCCTGGTGGCAGAGCAGAAACCCACTCTGTCCGAGCCACCATACAAAGAGACGCCCCGGATCGAACTCGGCGCGGGCCGCGGTTACGTTGGCGAGAAAGGCGTCGTCCTGGAGCACGGGCTGAATCATGCGTGGGGCAGGCCGAGCGCCTCGCGCACCCGGCGGACACCTGCGACCATGTTGCGCAGTTTCGGTTGTGCAGCCCAGCGTGCCGTTTGGCTCAGGCCGCAGTCGGGCGCGAACACCAATCGCTCGGCCGGGGCGTGCCGCAGGCAGAGCTTCACGCGATCAGCGATGTCCTCCGGTGTCTCGATGTAGTAGCTCTTGACATCCACGATGCCGACGGCCGCATCCATGCGTGTTGCGATCTTCTCGATACACTCGATCTCGGCGAATTCTCGACTCGCCATCTCGACGTGCATCTCGTCGGCCTTGAAGTCCAGGAACGCCGGAAACATTGGCGCCACGCGGCGAAAACCGACCGCACGACCCTTATAGTTCCCGAAACACAGGTGGGTGCAGACGCGCGTGCGACCCGCCACGGTCTCGACGGTGCGATTGAAGATGTCGACGAAGCGGCGCGGATCCTCGCGATAGGCGTAGCAACTCATCGACGGTTCATCGACGCTGACTTCGCGGCAGCCGGCGGCGACAAGCGCCTCCAACTCCGCGCGGACGATCGGCAGTAACGCCTCCGTCAGCGCCCAGCGATCCGCGTAACCAGCGCCCGGGATGAGCCTCCCACTCAAGGTGTACGGACCCGGCACGCTGGCCTTGAGCGTCGGGCCCGCCGCTGCGAGCCGCTGGAGGCGCTTGAATTCGTCGACGACACCGAGGCCGCGCGGCGCGCGCAATGGGGCGACGACCTTGTGCTTGCCTCGCTGGTCGTGCGCGGGCGGACCGAACCGCCGCGTCGGAGCGCTCTCGAGTTCGATGCCTTCGAGGTGACCATAGAACGAGAGGTTGAAATCGAGCCGCGTCTGTTCGCCGTCGGTGATCACGTCGAGCCCGGCGGCGGCTTGATCATGCATCGCGGCGATGACAGCATCGTCCTGGATTTCGGCGATGTCGGACGTGCCAAATTCCCCGAGGTGCTGACTGGCGAACTCGAGCCAGCTCGGAAACGGATAGCTCCCAATGACGGAAGTGCGAAGGGGTGAGGTCTCCATGGTTCGGTCAGGATTTGAGCCCCTGCAGATCCACCTCCATGCGCTTATTTTCCTTAAGCAGCGCATCCAGCGTCAGTCGCGTGCAACGCGCGGCCGCTTCGTAGCCGAGGATGCAGGTGAGCACGCCGTCCACCGCGCGCCGGCAGGTGTCGTTTTCGAACACACCCGTGGTGATTTCGCGATGAAATCGCGCGATATTGCGCTCTGCTCCGGCCGAATAGAGGTTTTCGACGGCGCCGCCCCCGAAGTGGCTGCTGCCACCGCGCACGAACGACTTGCCCCAGTAGGTCAGGAAGGCATTGGCCTCCGTCCCGTGGACCGCGGCACTCAGTTCATTCGTTGAGTTGTTCTTGAGCGCCTGCCCAGCATGCTGGTGAATCAAACCGTCGGCGTATTCGTAGATGACGGCGCACACATCGCGCGAGTCGCCGTGGGGATCGGGCCGGCAGATCCGCGATCCTCCCGTAGCCGCGATCGGGCTCTGACCGAGCACCCACAGCGCCGCGTCGATGGCGTGGATGTCGAAGTTGCCGATGTAGTCGCAGCCCATCGCCACATCATTCACCCAGATGAGATCACGCAGCCGACTCTCGAGGTTTTGCGTCTTTGGTGGATCCAACTGCGGACTGCAATGGCCTGTCGTGACCACGCGTGCGATCCGGCCGAGACCGCCCTGACGAATGCGTCTCGCCACCTCGATGTTAATCGGGTCGGTGGGCATCTGGTAGTCGACGAGAAAACACCGCCGGTCCCGCGTCGCACGTGCGCCTGCGGCCTCGATCTTTAGAGCGCCGGGGACGTCGGCGGCCACCGGCTTGGCCATGTAGACGTGCAGGCCGGCCTCGACGGCGGCGCTCACGTGTTCAGGAATGAAGTACGGCGGGGTTTCGACCGCGACTGCCTCAACGCCGCTCTCGATGAGTCGCTTGTAGCCCGAAAGCGTCGAGAACCGGCGCGAGCGATCCACGCCCAACTCGTCCCCGCACTTGTCGGCGACTTCCTGAAAGTAGTCAGCCACCGCCCAAATGTCGTAGCCCCCGTGCGCCTGGAAGAGTTTCGCGATCCATCCGCCACGGCCGCCGTTGCCGATCACGCCAAGCTTGATCTTGCGCGTGACGGGAGGCGTAGCGTCCGCTCCCAGTGCCGGCAATGAACCGAACGAAGACACCGCGGCCGCGACGACCGCGCTGCCGATGAACCGGCGCCGCGACAAACCAGACTCGGTTGGGGTATTCATCGGGAGTGTCTCAGGGTTTGAGAATTTCGATGTCCTTGAACCAGACGTTGCCGTCGTGATCGCCGTGGAGTTGGAGAGCGAGTCTGCCTTCCCGCCGACCCGGATCATCGAGCAACTCGGCGGACTTCTTGCCGTTGATGTGGACGACGATGTGCCCACCTCGTGCGCTCACTGTCATCTCGTTCCACTCCCCGGGTTTGAACCAAGTCGCCACCTGTTCGGGTGTCGGCTGCGAGACCCATTGGCGTCCGTTCGTTTCGTAGAGACCGCCGACATCCTTCGTGGGATCGATTTCCGCCTGAAAGCCGCTGACTCCGCTAAAGCCTGTTTCCTCAATCCTGAAATAGAAACCACTATTGCCGGAGAGACACTTGAACTTAAGGCGTACCGTGAAATCCCCATACGTCCGATCGGACACAAGATGGCCAAACTCCGAGTCGCCTTTCGCGTGAGTGCCGTGGATTGCCCCGCTTTCGACTTTCCAGTCTCCCTTGCCGATGACGTGCCAGCCTGCGAGAGACGTGCCGTCCCACAGAGGTTGCCAACCGTCGTTCGTCGCGAGGGCAGAAGTGACAACAAGGGTCGAGAGAAGGACTGCGATGGATTTTTTCATTGGGCAACTAGGGTTGAAAGGCGTGATACGATTGTGGATACTAGGCAGCGTTCTTGCGCCAGTCGCCGCGACCGATGGCCGCAGGACAAGTGGGCGTCTCGAGAACGGCTCCGGTCGCCCGAAGCCGCGACTGCAGCGCGGCCACCGGGATGTCCCGCGCACCGCATCTGTTCGCCAAAGAAAGAGCCGCCGCGGCACCAGCGGCATGGCCCATGGCCATCGTTTGTGCCATTGAGCGACACGAAGCGTGGGCGTCGTGCGTCGCACTGAAGCAGCGCCCGGCGATCCACAATTCGTCGCGTCCGCGCGGCACGAGCGTTCGATACGGCACGTCGTAGGCAGCGCCACCCGGGATGTAGCCCCAGACTGTCTCCTCGGACTTGCCGTCGGGGGCAGCGCGATGATCCTCGATCGGCGCGCCGCAAAGCAGCACTCGATCCTCGAATCTCCGGACACCAAGGCAATCGTCCTTAGTTAGGCGGTATTCTCCAAAAACGCGTCTCGTCTCGCGCACGCCGATTTGGTGTGAGAGCCCGATGATGTTCGATTGGGAAAATCCCGGGACGCAGTCGCGGAAGAACTGTTCGAAAACGAACGCCTGCCGCCGACCTTCCTCCTCGGCCCGCGTGAGCTGCTCCTGATCTGTCGCGTCGACATTTGCTACGCGCACCGCGACCGTGGAGATGCAGCCGCGCGCGTTCATCTCATGCAGGCTGCCACTCTTGCGCGGGAGCGCGTGTGTCCCGTGCTCGACCGCCTCCGCCATCAGCTCGGCAAGCCGCTTCTTGCCGCCAGCTCGCTCGTAGGCGTCGAGGTCGACATTGCTCATGCGAAACGTAGTCGTCAGCGTCTGCGCCGGTTCGTGTTCGCCCGCCCTCTCAAAAGGCACGTCGGCCCAGCGGCACAAATCCGCGTCGCCAGACGCGTCGATGAAGCGTCTTGCCTGCACGCGAAAGAATCCACGCTTCGCGAAAAACACCGCGCCCGTGATTCGACCGAGAGCATCGGTGTCTGCATCCACGAGCGTCGCGTGCAGGATTACCTGCACACCGGCTCCGGCAAGCAGTTCGTCCCACACGAGCTTCAGACGCTCGGGATTGTAGTTTACCCCCGTGCCGGCTCCGTAGGTATTCGGTCGGAGAAACACCGCGCCCGCCGCGTCGAGAGCGTTGACCACACGGTCTGGAATGCCACCGACGACTTTCCGCGGAGACTCACCCGGGGTAAAGAACCCGTAGAATGTATCGAGCATCTGCGTGCTCGTACCACCGAGGAACCCATACCGCTCAATCAACATCACGCTGGCAGTACCGCACTCACGGGCCGACACGGCCGCACAGCAACCGGCGGAACCGCCGCCGATCACGAGAACGTCCACCGTAGCAAGGACGGGCACTCGATCCAAAATCAGCGGGGACCTAGTCATCGAGGTCGGGGTCGTTGCAGCTTACGAGCGTCCAGAGTCGGCATAGAGTCGTGCCAATCGGTGGGCGTGCTCGTCGTAGGCGGCTTCAAACAGCGCGGTGGCCCGCGCACTGCCCACGACGGCGGCAGCGCTCAAGACTTTTGGCGGGTGCCCGGCCGCAGTGAGCCGCGCGGCGACCTCGGCCTTGATCGCGTTCACGACGAGGACTCCACCAAGGGTCGAACCTGGGGCGACCGGCGTGTCGAGTCCATCGATCTTTACCATCGCATCGCCAACAGGTGCCCCGGTATCGAGCACAAGGTCGGCGAAATCGGTCAACTTCTTCCCGTCGGCGCGCCGCGAGGTCGACGCGTCCGCGTGCGTCCGGCTGACGAGTGCCACAACACTCACGTTCCGCCGGCGGAATTCTTCCGCCATCTCGATCGGTACGACATTGCAGCCGCTCGATGAGATCACGAGCGCCGTATCGCGGGGATCGAGTGCGAAGTTGCGCAGGATGCGTTCGGCGAGGCCGCTCACATTTTCCAGGAACATCGCCTGCCGCTGGCCGTTGGCACCAACGACAAGATTGTGGAACGAAAGCGAGAGCTCGACGATCGGGTTGAACCCGGGAAACGAGCCGTACCGCGGCCACATCTCCTCGACCATGATGCGTGAATGGCCTGAGCCGAACACATGCACCATACGGCCGGCGAGGATCGTCTGCGCGAACCAGTCGGCGGCCTGCTGGATTTGAGGGAGCTGCCGTGCGACCTTTTCCACCAAGCCGCGAGAGAGTTCGATATAGGTTTGGGAGGGTGAGTTACTGTTCATATGTTTTGGATCAATTCAGCTTCGCGGCCGTCGGGGATGCAGACTGGACTGCAACGGCGTCGTAGAACGCGTCCAGGTTTTCCAGTTTCACTCCCGGCGGCAGATCGCATCCGGACGAGATGACAAAGTTGGAAAACGAACTGGTCTTCGCCAGCAGGTCGGCGGCGGTGACTCGGATCTGCTCGGGCGAGCATTGGCAGAACACACCCGCGGGATCGAGGTTGCCACACAGCACCACATCCGACGGCAGTTTGGTCAGCGCCGCCGCCAGATCCATCGGCGCACCGAAATGGAAGCTGCGCAGACCACTCGCCAACACTGCAGACAGATGCGGCAGCTTCGCCGCGCAGTTATGGAGAATCAACGCGAAGTGCCCGTCCGCGACCGACTCCCCAATCGGTTTGATATAGGCGGACGAAAAGGCCCCGAGCGCGTTGGGCGAAAGCAGGCCAGCCGCCGGTTCGGCCATGATGGCACCGTCTGCGCCCGCATCTCGCAGCGCGCGCACATAGGCTCCGAGAAATGCGGCGCTCTTCGCGAGCAAGGCGTGCATCAACTCCGGTTCTGTGACGGTCAACTCCATCGCCTCGCTCACCCCGATCAGACGCGCGGCGAGCGAGAACGGTCCGATGCAGCCACCCAGCACGAGCGGACGACCCGAAAGTCCACGCAGGCCGCGCACGGCCTCGAGCGAGACCGCGGTGCGTTTGTCGCCGGGTTGAGGAACGGCGAGCCGTTCGACGCCCGCCAGGTCGGTGACAAGCCGCCCCGTGACCGTTGGTACTTCGCCTTCGGAGAAGCGGATCGCACTGCCAAATGCCTCCGCCTCGGCACTGAGATCCATGGCGGAAAGCACAAATGACGTGCGGTAGCGCTCGTGCAAAGCCGCCTGGGCTTCCACCTGCGCGACCGGATTGGTGACGATATCGGATACCTTCGCGCCCGTGAGCGCCAAGCCCGGATAAACCGCAATGGGCAGCGCTTGCCGGCGGGTCGCGGCCAGCACAGCCCGGTTGAAGCAGTTCGTCGTGGATCCAGTTTTCACAATCGCACGTTCCGCGTTCATACCCCAAGAAGATCGTGCGCTAGACGAACTGCGCCCGTCGCGCTGTCGCTGTATCCATCCGCGCCAATTTCGTCCGAAAATCTCTGCGTGATCGGTGCGCCGCCCACCAGCACCTTGATCTCTCTACGCACCCCAGCCTCTTCCAGCGCCTCGATCGTCGTCCGCATCGCCGGCATGGTCGTAGTCAACAACGCAGATAGGGCGACGATGTGCGGCTTCTTCTCTCTCACACCGGCGAGAAACGCCTCGGGTGAGACGTCCGTTCCCAGATCGATGACTTCGAAACCGCCGCCCTCAAGTACCGAGGCGACGAGGTTCTTCCCGATGTCATGCAAGTCACCCTGGACTGTGCCAATAATGACGCGGCCTACCGGCGGCACTCCAGTCGTCACGAGCAGCGGACGGAGAATTGCCAGCGCTGTCTTCATGGCGCGCGCGGAGAGCAGCAGTTCCGGCACGAAACACTCGCCGGACTCAAAGCGCCGGCCGACCTCAGCCATCGCCGGCATCATGTAGTCCTGCACCAGTCGGACCGGCTCGGCGCCGGCAGCGAGTGCTTCTTCGGTGACGGTCCTGGCGACCTTGGCGTCACCGTTCAGAACCGCGTCATGGAGTAGTTTCAAGTCGGGCATGCGGGAAGTGGTTGCGTTTCGAAACGAAGCGCCGCGTCAAACAACGCGATGACGTTGTCCGGCGGCACGTTGGCTTGGATGTTGTGGATCGGCGCGAAGACGAAGCCGCTGCCGGGCATGAACACGCGGAGGTTGTGCTCCGTTTCCGCCGCGACTTCAGCAGGCGTGCCATGGGCAAACGTGCCTTGGGCATCGCACGAGCCGCCCCAGAAGATGAGCCGGTCGCCAAATTCACGCTTGAGTCGCGCAGCCTCCATGCCGGCGGCAGAGGTCTGCACCGGGTTGAGAATATCCACGCCCATTTCGATGATCGAGGGCAGCAGCGGCACGAGCGCGCCATCGGAATGCAGCAGAACTTTCCACGATGTATTCGCGTGAATCCAATCGAGGCCTCGCCGATAGGCCGGCAGCAGCCGTTCGCGAAACATCTTCACCGAGAGGAAGGGTGCGTGCTGCGTGCCAAAGTCGTCGCAGATCTGAATGATCTGCACTCGGTCGCCGACCGCCGCATGAAAACCACGCAAGTTCTCCAGCCACGCATCGGTGAGTTCCGCATAGAGCGCGTCTACGTAGTCCGGCTCGGACGCGAACGTCATCAGCCAATCCTCGAAGCCACCCTGACCGATGCCGTTGAATAGCTCATAGGGCGGACCCATTGCGGCGATCACGGCCTTATCGGTGTTGCGAAACAGTGCGTCTGCCTCCCGATGAAAGTGCTCCAGTGATACGGCGTCCAAACGCGGAGCGTGCCATTGGGCGAGGTCTGGGTGGAGTGCGCCCGGGTATTTTTCAAGACGGTCGAAATAGAAACTGCGCTCCGGCATCTGGGCTATCGCCGTGCCGCCGCGTTTCAGGACCAAGCCGCGGCCGGCGACAAATTCCGGACTGAACGCGCCAGGAACTTCGGCGCACAATCCGCTGGGAAACGTGAATGGCTTCCAATGTTCGTTACGTAGACCGAAGGCCACCGCCGGGCGGTTCAAAGCCACGCAGTCCGCTCCAAACCGCTCCGCCACATCCTGCTCGATGTCCGCGAGCATCTGATACACATCGAACACACGTGGAAGCGCTGTTTCACGAAACCCCAGGCGCTTCCTCAGTTCGACGTATGCCCAGACGGAGATTCCCGACTGACGCGTGCCACCGAAGTCGATCGGTACGCGGTCTACGGGCTGGCGGTTGATGGCGGCAATAATGCGTTCGCGGGAGTTCATCAGAAATCAGCCGTGAAAGTTCATGGCGTGCCAAGCGGAGCCAAAAGCACCGGCACGGTCTCCGAGTTCTGCAGGCGCCAGGCGCACTCGCGCTCCGCCGGGGCGCCACTCGAACCGCGCGAGTTGCCGGCGCAATGGCACGAACAATGTCGCACCACATTTCGCAATGCCCCCGCCAATGATGATCGTCTGCGGATCGAGCACATTGATCAGCGAAGCGATGGCTGCCGCGAGTGCACGGATGGATTCGTGCCAAACCCGTCGCGCATACGAATCGCCACGCACACAGGCCGCGACCAGTTCGGCGGTGGAAGAAAACCTCCCACCCGTGCGCAAGGCTACGGTGCAATCGCCGATCGCGTCCTCAAGGCTACCGGGCGTCCTGACGATATCGCGTGCTCCTGCCGGATTGAGTGAAATGTGACCGAGATGTCCGGCGCGTCCAAGATGCCCGCGCAACAGCCTTCCATCCACCTGCGCCGCCCCACCGACACCTGTCCCCAAGGTGAGCAGGACCGTGTTGTGCGAATCTCGTGCCGCCCCCAACCACACTTCTCCGAGAAGAGCTGCTTGCGCGTCGTTGAGTACTGGCACCGCGCGCTCGAACGCAAAGAAATCCTGCCAATCAAGTCCCTCCAGTCCCGGCAGACGTCCCGGTAGAAACGCAATGGAGCGCTGGTCGCGCGCAGGTAGTCCAGGGGCAACTACACCGATCCACAAAGGTGGATGCCCAGTCCGGGTTTCGATTTCCCCTTTGGCGCGCCGCACGGCCGCTTTCCATTTTGTACTCTCGGCTCCGCCGGTCGGCAGACTGATTTCCGCAAGCACGCGTGCCCCATTCGTCACGGCGATCGCCTTGACGTTGGTACCACCGAGATCGATGCCAAGTGCGTATTCCATATCAGTCAGGAATCTGGCCTTCGCTCACGGTCCAGCCGCCGTCGACGGCCAGAACCTGTCCGGTGACGAATCCGGCCGAGTCGGACATCAGGTATGTGGCAGCTCCATCGCAGTCCTCAGGTCGGCCGATGCGTCCACCGTCCAGGGGTTGCTTACTCGCAATAAAATCCAGAATTGCGGAGTCCTGAGCGGCACGCTGCGCCATGGGAGTCTCGACCAGTGCGGGCGCCAAAACGTTAAAGCGGACGCCTCGGGGCGCATAATAGGCCGCCGCCGATTTCGTGAATCCGACAATCGCAGCTTTCGCAGCCGCATAGACGTGTGTTGCGAAGAACTTAGGTGACGGCGACCACCCCAGCACTGAGCCCATGTTCAAAATCGCGCCACCTCCACCTTGCGCCAGGAACTGCCGCACCGCAGCCCGATTGGAGTAGATGACAGAGTGAAGGTTAATAGCCAGCGTTGCCGGCACGGCGTCGTCGGTGAGTTCGTGCAGCGGCCCGTCGCCATGTCGCCGACCACTGCCACCCGCCACGTGGTAGAGGCCGTGAAACCCACCGAATCTTTCCAGCGCGAGAGCTATGGCTCGGACAGCGGTTCCGGGATCGGCGGCGTCGCCTGCGAGGCCAGTCGCGGAACGACCCAAAGTGGCAAGCGCGGTAGCCAGGCTCTCAACATTGCGCCCAACCACGACCACTCCACGCGCTTCAGCCGCCAGAAAGGCACGCGCCGCCGACAGCCCCAATCCCGCTGTCCCACCGATGACGACGATTACTTTGCCCTGCAGCGATGCGCTCATGGCGGAAAGTATCGGAACGCTATGACGATGACCCAACGACAATTGGATCGCCTCGTTAGCTATCCGATATGATAACGAACCCATGCCGCGCCCCCGAAGTGCCCGAGTGAACGAATTGAAAGCGAAGCTGATCGCGCACATCCGCGACGGTTTTCACAGGCCAGGTGATCCGTTTTTGTCCAACCGAGCGCTCGTGCGGCGCCACGGAGTGAGCTACCAAACCGCCCACCGTCTGCTGGGCGAACTCCAGCAGGAGGGTTGGCTTGCGCGACGGGAGTCGAGTGGGACCGCCATCGCTGGCCGGACCGAACCGCCCGTCGCGGTGCAGTTGATCTTTGATCCACGAGCCAGGCGACCCGGAAGCTTTGGCGCCAGCTTGCTTCAGCGACTGCGGCGAGCCCTGACCGAGGTTGGCATACCGTTCGCCCAAAGTTGGGCCGATAGTGACGCGCGTTTCAAACCCCGCCATCTTCCGGTGTTGTGGGAGGCGCCGAAACACCTAGACGCCATCGCGGCCGAGCGTCGCTTTGTACTCCTTTTGCAGGACCGGCCGCCACCCGGTCTCGGCGCAAGCTACATCGACAGTGTGCGAACCGACGACTTTTCCGGTGGCATGTGCGCCGTGCAGGTATTGCTGCAACGGCTTGGTGCCAAGGCCCGGCTCGCAATTCTCGCCGGTCCGCCGGACGACCGTCGCAGTCAGCAGCGCGTCGAGGGGTTCCTAAGGCTGGCTTCGCGGGCCCAGGTTTGCAGCGCAGGTGGATGGTATTCCGAAGATGGCGAGGCCGCTGCGCCTCGGCTGCTCGAGGGGAAACCTGACGGCGTATTCTGCTGCAACGACCGTCTCGCCGAAGGGTTGCTCGCCGAGTGCGCACGAAGGGGCGGAACGGTGCCGGCAATCATCGGTTTCGACAACGCACCGATCTCCGAAGCGCTCCACCTGACGACGATCGCGATCCCATGGGATCAATTCGTAAGTGAAGTCGTGACATTAATCCGCCAGCGCCTGAAGGGCGACCCATCGCCAGCGCGCCAGATCATCCTGTCGCTGCGCCCGCACATCCGGCTCACGGCCTGATGGCCCACTCCAATGGCCGATCGGTGGACCTACCGCCGCCGCAATGATCGCAACCAATGACGCGAGAAACGGAGGTCAACGCTCCCATTTCGGTCAGCCTCGGACAATCTCCAGGCCGCTCTTCCGGAGTTTCCGTGTGGTGTCGGCCGTCAGTTTCGCGTCCGTAACCAGCACATCGATTTCGCTCAGCGGCAGGACCTCCCGAACCGACCGCACACCGAACTTCGAAGCGTCGAG
>JACSRI010000204.1 GCA_014879845.1 Opitutaceae bacterium | reverse complement strand
CCATCGAGCTCGATCCGTTCGAGGTGCGCCGCGACCTCGACCAGGGCCTGCGCAGCCTTCCGCTGGAGATGCTCCTCGAGCGCCGCGCGGACTACCAGGCCGCGCTGAGCGAGGCCGAGCGCCTGCAGTATGTGCGCCGCGCCTACGCCCGCGAACGCGTGCCGACGCTCGACGCCGTCGCGCAGGGTGGGGTGACGAGCGAGAAGGCCCTCGATGGCAACGAGGAGGAGTTCTGGGCCGCGGGCGTGCAGTTCTCCGTCCCCGTCTTCGAAGGCAGCCGCATCGACGCCAATGTCCGCCGCACCGACTCCGAAATCCGGCAGGCGGACTACGACCGCAAGGACCTCGAGCGCTCGATCGACTCGGAGTACCGGATCGGCCTCCAGGACGTGGAGTCGCAGCTGGCGCAGATCGCGGTCGCCGAGAAGAACCTCGCCCTCGCGAGCGAGGAACTCCGGCTCGCGCGCGTGCGTTACGAGCAGGGCGTGGCCGACAACCGGGAGCTCATCGACGCGGAAAACCGTTACGCCGCCTCGAGCTTCAACTTCGTGCGCTCGCTCTACAGCTACAACGTCGCGCGCGTCGAACTCGCGCGCGTGCGCGGCGACGTGCGCCTCGTTCTCCAGGAGCGGGCGGTCGCGCCGTCGGCTCCGCCGCCGGCCGCACCGCCTCCGGCTGCGGAACCCGCGCCCGCCCCGATCGCGCCGCCGCCCTCGCAGGCGCCGGAGCCCGCGCCGGCGGCTGCCGTCTCGTGAACCCGCCGGAGTTTTCCCGCCTCATCCTCGCCTCGGCTTCGCCGCGGCGCCGCGAGTTGCTCGCCTCGCTCGGCGCGCGCTTCGATGTCGTCACAGCGACCGTCGACGAGCACGAGGCCGAGGACGCCGACCCGCGCGCCCTCGTGACGCACAATGCCGCGCTCAAGGCCGATTGGGTCGCCGCCCGCCACCCCGACGCGCTCGTGCTCGGCGCCGACACCACGGTGTTCGTCGACGGCACGGTGCTCAACAAGCCCGCCGATATCGCCGACGCGCGCCGTATGCTCCGGCTCCTCTCCGGCCGTGCGCACTCGGTCTTCACCGGCCTCGCGCTGCGCTGTCATGCGCGCGGGCTGAGCGAGGATCACGGGGTCGAGAGCCGCGTGTATTTTCGCGCGCTCGACGAGTCCACGATTGACCGCTACCTCGCCGCCGCCCACGCCCTCGACAAGGCCGGGGCCTACGGCATCCAGGACCACGGTGAGATCATCATCGAACGCCACGAGGGATCGTTGACCAACATCATCGGGCTGCCCCTCGAAGAAACAAAAGCTGTTTTGACGCGTCTGAGGATGCTTCCATCCTCTCCCTGATACGATGCCCGTCGTCCGAAAGTCTCCCGTGCGCAAGCGCCGCGGCCAGTTGCCGCCGCCCCGGCCGCTGGACATGCCCATCGATTTGCGATCGTGGGATCGGCGCGCGATCGGCATCGGCGTCGTCGCGACCCTGCTGTTCCATCTGCTGTTTTTCGTCGCGATGCCGCGCTCGCTCATCGTGCTCGACCCGCTGGATCCCGACGCCGGCCGCCTCGGCGAGGACCTGGCGATCGAGCTCACCGAGGAGACGCCCGAGGAACAGCCGCCCCGTCCGCGCTACGTCGAGACCAACCCCGAAGCGCCGGAGAACGAACCGGACAAGACGGAGAACTTCTCCGCCCGCAATCAGCAGGCGGCCAACGAGACTGTGCCCGAGGAGCTGAGCAAGGACAAGACTCCGGCCCGCGAGGGCGAAGACGATGTCCCGTTCGACAAGGCCTTTACCGGCTCGCTTGACCAGACCCCGGCCTTCCAGCCCACGCCCGCCACCCGCGAACAGCAGCCCCTCCAGGGACAGCCCGGCTCCGACCAGCCGATGGCGCAAAATCCACCATCCGGTTTCGACGAAACGCGCAACGACGATCCCGACGGTCTCGCGTCCTCGATCGCCAAGCCCCTGCCCAATCCCAAGCCCGACGCCAAGGCCACCGAGGGCAGCGCCGCATCGCCTAGAGTGACTTTGGCCAGTGGAATGCCTAGCAGGACATTGTTGGAGAAGATGCAACACAGCGAAAAAATGGTCTGGCCGACCCCGTCGAGCCCGAACCCGCGCCAGAGCGTGGGG
>JACSRI010000108.1 GCA_014879845.1 Opitutaceae bacterium | reverse complement strand
TGTATAAGAGACAGTCTCTGCGGCGTATCGGAAGGGCGGATGCGGGCCTAAAATGTTCGGCTCTAAAAGCGTGAGACCTGTTCTTTTTCCGGGGTCCCGCAGCTTTTCGGTCGATCGCTGGAAGATTGACCTGAATGGTCGATGATAGAGAATGGGCCGGCGATGTTGACGGTAATGTTTTGGAATACCGGCCGAGGACGTGTCTTGGAGCCGCTCGCAGAACTCTGCGCTGAATGGTTGGTCGACGTCGTCATACTGGCCGAGCCCGCGATCGAGCTTGGGACCCTATTAACAACGCTGCACCGAGCGACAGGCAGAGTGTTCGTCCGTGCAAACCCTTGGGCAAAGGGCAAGATTGTCGTGGTTACCGCACTGCCTTTTGACAGATTTCGTCCGACGTCTGATGGGGTCGATTTCTCGTTTGTGCACTTTACGCCTCCGCTCGGGCCGTCGGTGTTGGTGGGCGGCGTGCACCTTCCGAGTCGCGTTAGCCAGAGCCAAGACGAGCAGGTGTTTGGGGCAGTGCGAATGCGCGACGCGATTGAGGCAGCTGAACGGACTTCACAACACACACGGACGGTGGTGATCGGAGATTTCAACATGAACCCATTCGATCCGGGGGTTGTCGCTGCCGACGCATTTCATGCCGTATGCGACAGGCGGATTGCGCTGCGCGGTTCGCGGACTGTCCGTGGTGAGGATCGAAGGTTTTTCTATAATCCGATGTGGAATCTGCTCGGAGACGCTCCACCCGATCCTCCTGCTACCTACTACCGGGCGGACGCAGGGCATCATGTTCAGTTTTGGGAGATGTTCGACCAGTGTCTGGTTCGCCCGGAACTGATACCGTTTCTTCCCGAGAACGGAGTTCAGATTGTAAGCTCGACTCGAAATCACAAACTGGCCGATGACAGGGGCCGACCTCGAGGACGTGAGTATTCGGACCATTTTCCAATCCTGCTAACCCTTAAGAAAGGAGCCTCTGAATCATGAGCACACCCGAAAACTTTTGGGGCGACATCCCGAAGAAGCCCAACATTAGGACTCCGCTATCGATCCTGAAGGAACAAGCCGACCTTTTGGGGAAGCTCACCGACGGCGCTTTGGCGGGCAGAGTGGAGACCCACAGCAACGGCGAGATGCTGAACCACAGCCTTGGTGTTGTCGTTAGTGCTCTGAACAACTACGAAATCGAAGTTCTAGGCGTTCGCCATGGTTTGAGACTGTATCCGACTGAGATTCAGGACCGGATCGGGGATGGGAAATGGCGCGATGCGGAAGATCAGGAAAGCTACATTCAGGTTCTCCGGAGCATTCTGGGCTCGAAGGATGTGCGGAATGTTGTCGAGGCGCTCTTGGCGCAAGCTCAAGCGAACGAACGACCGCCGAGCAAGGACGACATCCCATTCTAGCGGTTACGTCGCGCCGGCCCTCTCTTCGATTCCCTTTAGTTTTTCGACGACCCTGCCCTGTGCCTGCCCCCTCCCTTCCTTCATTCGGGGTGGGGTCGTCGCAACCTGAGGGGGCGTATGGAGGAACTGGAGGCGTTCTGAATGTCAGCCAAAACGTGTGCGAATCAGTTCTATTTCCGGGGCAGTTGCCGTCCGATTCCTAAGATCACTTCCCGGTGGCAACAGCGCCCAGTGACGCCCCTCGCATCCGGCTTCGTCGCGCTCGTTCCTTCTCTTCGCGTGTGTAGAGTATTGGACTAGGGCGATTCTTCGCATCGCCTTTAGTGAGATTGGGATCGAGACCCCACCCAACTATCTTCGCAATGTGCTCTGCCAGACGGCGCGCAAGCAATGGAGGAACGGCGTTCCCAACCTGCCGATACTGCTGAAGCCTTGGTATCCAATCAGGCCAGATGAAGTCGTCTGAAAATGTCTGAATCCTTGCGGACTCTCGAACGGTCAGGACACGATCGTGCGCGTAATGAACGGGCCGAAGCGGCGAGAAGTTCCCCGTTCCCGCGCGCAGTGTGAAGCTGGGGCGATCGGGATGCAGTCGATCGTGAAAGCTCTTCTTGTCTCGCTCACCGTGACGAAGCGCAGCAAACGCCTCCAGCATCTGTGGACTGTGTAGAGTGGCCTCGTGGTTGTGGATCAACTCGTGCTCGGCTGCGGAGACATCGGGCAGATCATCGATGGCTTCTTTGCATGTGACGTGGCGAAAGATTGGGTCGAAGAGGTTCTCGATGGGCGTGACTGCATGGGTTGGTCTTGGGAACGTTGGAACCTTCCCTCTGATGCCGCACACGAAGAGCCGTTTCCTGTTTTGAGGCACGCCGTAGTCCGCCGCGTTCAGGAGCGCTGTTCGGACGTCATAGCCAAGTCGTTCCAGTCCTTTGACGACCGCCTTCAGAATCGAGCCGCCTTCTATCTTGGCGAGATTCGCGACGTTTTCGAAGATAACCGCACGCGGGTTGATTTCGCCGACGAGTCGGACAAACTCGAATACGAGGTTTCCGCGTCGGTCTTGGAGCCCGCCTTGTTTACCTGCGATTGAGAATGGCTGACAGGGTGGACCTCCAACCAATAAGTCGACCTTCTTTAGGCCGGCTTTCGCCAGCACTTCCTTCCCCGAGGTGTTAAAGAGGTCGGCGACAAACCCACGTGCACCTCGATACGTGTGGTTGTAGTCGAAGGCTTGAATCGACCGCTCGTCGTTGTCGAAACCAGCGACCACCTGGACGCCTGCATCCAGCAGACCGGTAGAGAGCCCGCCGCAACCTGAGAATAGCTCTATTGCGGTTGGAGGTGGAGAGGGAGGCTCATTGACGACCGAGATTGGCGAAGCGGGTTGGCTGTGTTGTCGGAAGAGCTTCTTCTGTTGGTCGGACATCTTCAGGCGATAGGTCGCGGACTTGATGATCTTGAGGTCCGCAGCGACTACCGTGGGGTTGAACTCGAGAAAGTGAATGAGTGCAGATTCGTCTAGCTTGATTGCGACCGGGCGAATCTGAAGCCCCGGGAAATACTCGGTGCAGTATTGCACCATCGTGGCGATCTGAACCCGGTTAACGGCCTCGTCGATGGCCTTTGCCTCGATTGGGAAAACAACAGGCACTTCCTCGTCGCTTAAGGCCACACCCACGTCGACCTCATCGAGTTCCGCCTGTCCTACGTTCTTGACGGACTTACGCACGTGACTGCGAAGGCGATAGACCTTCAATCCAGTGAAGTGGTCTAGGAGCTGGCAGTAGCAAATTACAGAGAGAAGTCCCTGCTCATCGATCTCTGCTAGATCTAGCGGGAGCAGCCGACGAACGGGAAGCGGGGTTAGGTCGAGCGCTTCCTGAACGCGATCGTCCGGAAGTGTGAAGATCGTGTCGACCGCCTTCTCGAATCGATACTTGCCGCGTCCAGTCTGCCTCAGGACGTAGAAGCCTTTGACTAGTATAGCGGATGGCAGTTTCGTTCTGGCCCGCATCCTGTAGATGATGTCTGCCCAGTTTCGTGCGATCCGTAGTCCGGAAGCGGCGGCCTGCTCCCGCAGGTCGTCCAGCGTAAAGTCCACAACGTCGGCCCCTTCTCGGTATTTGTTCCGGAACACCTTCAGGAGGAGAGGCACGTATACCTTGCTGTTATTCCCATGGGACTGAAGGCTGCGCCGGGGTTTCATCGCTCACTAGGTGTGTGTGAAGCGTATTGCGAAGCCAACTGGAAATAGGAGTGGACCTGTGTCGGCTTGGGTTTGCGTCCCGGATGTTGGTGGGAAAAATCTGCGAACCCTTTCGAGAGGTGAGTTGTGCGCTATGTCCCCCGTGCCCCTGGGGGTCTCTTGTGGCCCTCCTAATACCTTCGGATTCCTAACGGATTCCTCACGACTTTGGCTCGGTTTTGTGCGGTTGGGTTCGTCCTCGTTCCAACAACGATCACTCTGACAGCGACTTCCAGAGCGAGCCTCGGACGCATTCGACCCCCACCCCGGGCACCAGCCGCTTGCGCAGCAGGCGGCGACCCGCGCCAGCGTTATTGCGCAGCGAGAAGCGCGGAAGCGGTGCCTTGAGCACCACCGCCGCGGATCTGCTGGACCGCGACCCGCCTCGCCAGCTTCTTGCGCAGCATGAAGCGAGAAATGGAGCGAAGCTCCCTGGCTGTCTGTGAGACCTCGCGAGTCTCGTCCCGTGGAGGCACGTGCTGCGCGTCTCCGTCGAAAGTGGAGGTGGTGCCGCCCCGGGGGCTCGAACCCCGAACCAATTGATTAAGAGTCAACTGCTCTACCATTGAGCTAGGGCGGCGACTGACCACCCGCAGTCTGTCGCCGCGTGGGCGGCAGCTGCGAAGTGGGAAAAGGAGACAAATCAGACTGGCGATGTAAAGTGTGGAATCGTCGGTTTTTCAGGTGGCTTCGCCGCCTCGGTCGACCGGGTCCCGCGCGTGTGGGGTGCGCGAGGATCACGCAGTGTCCTGAGTGTGAGCGCTTAGGTGATGTCAGCGACTTGCGAAAGTGCTCGGGCGCCAGAAGTGGGTGTTGAATTCGTCTCAGCCGCTGGCAGATTCGACCGTTGAACAAACCCGATGTCGCGCGGACCCAACATGCAGCAGGTCGCTGATGCCGCCGGAGTGAGCAAGTCCGCCGTGTCGCTCGCGCTGCGCGATGATCCGCGATTGGCGTTGGAGACGCGGCGACGTGTGCAACAGATCGCCGAGCAGATGGGTTATCGGAAGAACCCGATTGTCGCGTCGCTCATGTCGCAGCTGCGCGCGAGCCAGACGCCGCGGTTCCAGGCGAATTTTGCGCTGATCAACTGTTCGCCGAATCGCCAGCTCTTCGATGCGCCGGCTTTCGCCGAGTTTCGCCGCGGGATCCGCGAACGCGCCGACCAGAACGGCTACGGGGTGGAGGAGTTCTGGGCCGATGAGCCTGGGGTGCCGCTCGGCCGCCTGCGCCAGATCCTGCACGCGCGCAGCATCAAGGGCATCCTCGTCGCGACGGCGCGCGAGGCCCGGCCGCTCTTTCTCGGGCATACCGAGTTTTTCCACGAGTTCTGCTTCGCGTCGGTCGGGGCGGAACGGACGGATCCGGTGCTGCCGCGCGCAGCTAACAACTTCTTCCGCACCGCGCGCGCCGCAGTCGATGCCGCGATCCGGCTCGGGTATCGGCGGCCCGGCCTCGTGGTCGACGCGCGTCTCGATGTGCTGCTCGAGCGGCGGCTCTCCGGAGGCTTTGCGGCCGCGGTACAGGACCGCGCCACGCTGCTGCCCGACGGTGCGGCGGCACCGCTGCTCTCCAGTCCCATCGACGCGATCGAGTTTGCGCGGTGGCACAAGGCGGAGAAGCCCGACGTGGTCATCACCGAGCAGACCGCCGTGCTGGAATGGGCGCGCGATCAGAAGATCGCCGTGCCTGAGGAACTCGGGCTCATCCACCTCGACTGGAACCCGCAGATGCGGGATTGGGCCGGCATGAATCAAAACAGCGGACTCGTCGGCGGCGCCGCCGCGGACCTGCTCATCGGCCAGTTGGTGAACAACGAGACGGGCGTGCCCGCCTATCCCAAGCTCGTCGTGATCGACAGCGATTTTGTCGTCGGTCCGAGTGTGCGGGAGGTCATCGCGCCGGATCTCGTGGCCTCGGTCGCGACGGCACCCAAGAAGCGCATGCCTCTGCGCGCGCTGACGGCGCGCGTCCTGCCGGGCTCTCAGCGTTGACCGCGATCAGCGCGTCGCCGCAGCCGGCGTCGGCACCAGGGGCGAGATGTGTTCGTAGAAACCTCCGCCCAGGAGCCGGCCCGATCCGTCTCCCGCGTAGAGGGCAATCACCTGGCCCGGCGCAAGCGCGCGCTGGGGTTTTTCGAACACGACGCTGGCCTGCCCCGGAATCTGCGCGCTCGGTTCAAACCGTGCGGGCGCGGCCGGGTCGCGGTAGCGGGCGCGCACGAGCAGGCGCTGCGCCCCGTTGAGCGGCTCATCGAGAAATGAGAGACCGGCGACGAGACACTCGCGCGCCCAGAGACCGGGGGCCGCCTCGCTTTCAAACGCGACGAGCAGCCGGTTGTGCACGGTGTCGCGGCCGACGACGACGTAGTTCTCGTGGTCGGTGTTTGACGGGATGCCGATGCCGCGGCGCTGGCCGATGGTGAACAGGTGCAGTCCACGATGTGCGCCGAGCACCGTGCCATCGGTCGCACGCACGATCGGGCCGGGGTTGTCGGGCACATAGTGGCGCAGAAAATCCTGCATGCGCACGTTGCCGATGAAGCAGATGCCCTGGCTGTCTTTCTTGTCCGCGACCGGCAGGCCGGCCTCGCGGGCGAGGACGCGGAGCTCGGGCTTGAGCAGATGGCCGACCGGGAAGCGTGCGGCTGCGACCTGCTCGGGGCGCAGGAGCGCGAGGAAGTAGCTCTGGTCCTTGTTCGGGTCGGCGCCCTCGAACACGCCCCAGCGGCCGGGAGTCACCTCGCGACGGATGGCGTAGTGACCGGTGGCGACCGCGGAAAAACCCTCGCGCCGCGCGTAGTCGAGGAACACCCCGAACTTGATCTCGCGGTTGCACATCGTGTCGGGGTTCGGCGTGATGCCGCGGCGGTAACCATCGAGCAGATACTCGACCACGCGCTCGCGGTACTCGCGCATCAGGTTCACGACGCGGAACGGGATGCCGAGCTTCTCGGCGGCGGCGCGCGCGTCGACGATGTCCTGCTGCCACGGACACTCCCCGAGGACGTTGTCCTCGTTGATCCAGTTCTTCATGTAGGCACCCTCGATCTCCGCGCCGGCGCGCTTGAGCAGCAGGGCGGCCACGGCGCTGTCGACGCCGCCGGACATGGCCACGAGGATGCGTTCCATTGGGACCAGCAAAGACGCGGCGACTCGTCGCGGCAAGTCGCGCGACGTTTGTGCGATTTCGTCACGGACTTGGCCTCGAAACGGCTTGTGACGTCGACGTGGTGGACGCGACACTGTGCCGGACCACACCGGCGTCGATATAAGCAGCATGAAGACCCGTGATTTGCGCATCGCCAGCGCCATCCTCGACACCGCGACGAGCGGACGCATCGAGCTGAGCGGCGACTGGCACGGTCGCGGGCGTCCGCACCTGCGGCTTGCGCAGGAGCCGCACCAGTTTCTCGAGCTGCATCAGGTGCCGGACTACCTCTTCGGGCTGGAGGCGGGCTTCTTCTCGAACCGGAAGGGGCATGTCTATTTCTGCTTCGACCCGGCGGCGCACCCGGAGCTGACCGAGTGGGAGACCACGCCGGTCTACGTTGCGGGGAGCTTCAACGGCTGGCAGCATGCCGTCGGCAACGAGGCGTGGCGGCTGCGGCCCGACACGCTCGCCGGCCGGCCCGTGTTGCTCTGGTCCGGGCGTTCGACCGGTTTGTTCCAGGACGGGACGCCCCACCAGTTCAAGTTCGTGACCGGCGAGCACGTGTGGTTCGACGTGCCTGCGACGGCGCCCAACGCCGTGCACGACGGCTACGGCATCCGCAACCACGAGCTCACGCCGCACCGCACGGGTGGGCATCGATTCAACTTCACGCTGGCGCGGCCGCTCGACCTCTCGCTCGAGCAGGCCGTGATCCTGTCGATCGCAGGCGCGGAGCACGCGACCGACCTGCAACCGGGCCGCTTCTTCTTCGAGCTGAAGACCGACCTGCCGCTCGGCGCGATCGTGGGCGAGGGCGCGACGACGTTTCGCCTCTTCGCGCCGCGCGCGCAATGGGTCAAGGTCGCGGTGTTCGATGCGTTGGAGTCAACCAAGGCGCCGGAGTCGCTCACCTGGCGCCCGCTCGCGCGCCTGCCCGACGGGGCGTGGGAACTCACGGTGCCGGAGGACCTGCACGGGCACTACTACTGGTATCGATTGGACGGGCCGCGCGGGCGCTTCTCGGGATTCAATCCGGAGTTCACCATCGTCGACCCGTGGGCGCTCGCCGTCGTCGATCGACAGGGGCCGGGCATCGTGCTGGATCCGGCGCGGCTGCGCATCCGGCAGGATTACTTCAAGACGCCGGCCTGGCAGGATCTCATCATCTGTGAGGCGCATGTGCGCGACCTGCTGGCGAAGAGTCCGATCCTCACCGACCCGGTCGAGCGGCGCACCTTCGCGGGCCTGACCAAGTTCCTCGATCACAAGAACTGTTATTTCAAGAAACTCGGGATCAACGCGGTCGAGCTGCAGCCGATCCAGGAGTTCGACAACGCGACACCGGAGGAATACGGCTGGGGCTACATGCCGGTGAACTACTTCTCACCGGAGTCGAGCTACGGCCGCGATCCCGCGCGCGCCTCGCATGTGACGGAGTTTCAGGCGTGCGTGGAGGCGTTTCACCGTAACGGCTTCGCCGTGATCCTCGACGTGGTCTACAACCATGTCGGCGAGCCGAACCATCTCTACCACATCGACCGGCTCTATTACTTCGAGGCCGGGTCCGATGGGGCGCTCTCGAACTGGAGCGGATGCGGCAACGACCTGCGCTTCGGCTCGGCCATGGTGCGCCGCCTCGTCATCGACAGCCTGCAGCACCTCGTGCGCTTCTACGGGGTGGACGGTTTCCGCTTCGACCTGGCCGAGCTCATCGGCGTCGAGGCGATGAAGGAGATCGAGGCGGCGCTCAAGCGCACGCGTCCCGACCTCGTGCTCATCGCCGAGCCGTGGAGCTTTCGCGGGCACATCGCCGGCGCCCTGCGCGACACGGGCTACACGTCGTGGAACGACGGGTACCGCGAGTTCCTGCGCGCCTACGTGCGCGGCGGGGCCAGCAGCGACTCGGCCGCGTATTTCCTGCGCGGCTCACCGTGGTATTTCGCGCGTTGGCCGGCGCAGACGGTCAACTACACCGAGTCGCATGACGACCGCGTGTGGATCGACGTCATCACGGAGAACGGCGACAACAACGGGCACAGCCCCACGGCCAACGACATCCGCCGGACGCACCTCATGGTCGCGTTCATGATGGCCTCGATCGGCATCCCGATGCTGCAGGCCGGCCAGGACTTCCTGCGCTCGAAGCACGGCGTGACCAACACCTACCAGCGCGGTGACCTCAACGCGCTCGATTACCGCCGGCTCTACCGGTTCCCCGGCACGCACGCGTACTTCGCCTCGTGGATACGCTTCCGCCTCGGGCGCTGGGGGCGGATGTTCCGGCACTTCTCGCGGCCGGAGGAGGGGTTCCTTCACGTCATGCAGCAGCCGGAGTGCAGCGCGCTCGCCGCCGTCTACAACGCCGCTGGCTCGCTCGGCCCGATGCGCGTGCTCTTCGCCATCAACCCGCACCTGCACGATCTCACGGTCTCGATCGGCGAACACGGCGCGCTGCCCTGGCAGCAGGTCGCCGACCACGAACGGTTCTTCCCGCCGGGCGAGACCGACACGGACCTGCCGATCGACGGCGAGGTGTTCCTTCCGGGCCTGAGCTGCGGGCTGTGGATCGCAGGTGGGTAGGGCACCGCGAACGCAGTCGTGCGCTGAGCCTATTTTGCCAAAAACTGTGCCACCGGCCGGGCGGCACACCGCGCCCGCCGGCGGGATGCCCATCGTCCACAGCAGGTTGTGAAGCTGTCGCAGGACGGGCCGTCGCGTCGCCACGATAATTTCACCGGTTTATCGGTTGCTTTTCCCATCAGCGCTCCTTCTCCTGACGGTTCCTCGCGGGAGCGATACGTGGCCCATGCCGCGCGCCGCGCCCGCTGAAGAATCATCCAGGATCGATCAGCAAACAACACCGCGCATTCACCATGGCAGTCAAAGTCGCAATCAACGGTTTCGGCCGCATCGGCCGCCTCGTCTTCCGTGCTCTTGTTGAGCAGGGCCACCTCGGCACCACGTTCGACGTCGTCGCCGTCGGTGACATCGTGCCCGCTGACAATCTCGCTTACCTGCTGAAGTACGACTCCACCCAGGGGAAGTTCAACGGCACCGTCAGCTCCAAGAAGTCCGCTCCGGACAAGGCCGAGGACGATGTCCTCGTGGTCAACGGCAAGGAGATCCTCGTGGTCTCGGCCAAGACCCCGGCCGAACTCCCGTGGGGCAAGCTCGGCGTGCAGCTCGTGATCGAGTCGACCGGCCTCTTCACCGATGCCGAGAAGGCCAAGGGCCATATCGTCGCCGGCGCCAAGAAGGTCATCATCTCCGCTCCGGCCAAGGGTGAGGACATCACCGTGGTCATGGGCGTGAACGACGACAAGCTCGACGTCGCCAAGCACAACATCATCTCCAACGCCTCCTGCACGACGAACTGCCTCGCGCCCGTCGCCTACGTGCTCCTGAAGGAAGGCTTCGGCATCGCCGAGGGTCTCATGACCACTGTGCACGCCTACACCGCCACGCAGAAGACGGTCGACGGTCCCTCGAAGAAGGACTGGAAGGGCGGACGCACCGCCGCGCAGAACGTCATCCCGTCCTCGACCGGCGCCGCCAAGGCTGTCGCGCTCGTGCTGCCGGAAGTGAAGGGCAAGCTCACCGGCATGGCCTTCCGCGTTCCGGTCCCGACGGTCTCCGTCGTCGACCTCACGTTCAAGACGACCAAGGACACCTCCCTCGAGGAGATCAAGGGCGCCCTCAAGAAGGCCTCCGAGACCTACCTCAAGGGCATCCTCGGTTACACGGACGAGGAAGTCGTCTCGTCGGACTTCATCCACGACGCCCGCTCGTCGATCTTCGACGCCGGCTCGTCCATCGAGCTCAACAAGAACTTCTTCAAGCTCATCAGCTGGTACGACAACGAGTGGGGCTATTCCAACCGTTGCATCGACCTCCTGAAGAAGGTCGCCGCCAAGCTCTGATCGCGGAGCTCTGCTTCGCTTGAATGGAGCGAGGAGTGAGTAGCGAGTAGCGAGCATCACGCTCAAAGCCGCTCTCACTCCTCGTTTCTTTTTGCGCGCCCCGCGCGCATCCTCGCCGCTCTCTACCCGCTACTCGCTCCTTTTCCGCCATGGCCAAATTCAAATCCATCCGCGACCTCGATCTCGCCGGCAAACGCGTCTTCATCCGCGTGGACTTCAATGTCCCGCAGGACAAGGCGACTGGCGCCATCACGAACAACGCGCGCATCGCCGCTGCGTTGCCCACGATCAACTACGCCCTCGAGAAGGGTGCGTCCGTCGTCCTCGCCAGCCACCTCGGCCGCCCGGACGGCAAGAAGATCGGCAAGTATTCACTCAAGCCCGTCGCCGAGGAACTCGCCAAGCTGCTCGCCAAGCCGGTGAAGTTCCTCGATGACTGCGTCGGACCCGCCGTCGAGGCCGCCTGCGCGCCCGGCGCGCTCAAGGCCGGCGACGTGGTGCTCCTCGAAAACCTCCGCTTCCACATCGAGGAAGAGGGCAAGGTGAAGGAGAAGCAGCCCGACGGCACGGAGAAGTCGATCAAGGCCGACCCGAAAAACGTCGAGGCCTTCCGCGCCTCGCTTTCGAAGCTCGCCGACGTCTACGTCAATGACGCCTTCGGCACCGCCCACCGCGCGCACAGCTCGATGGTCGGCGTGATGCTCAAGGACAAGGCCGCGGGCTTCCTCATGCAGGCCGAGCTCGACGCCTTCGCCAAGGTGATCGACGCCCCGGCCCGCCCGCTCCTCGCCATCCTCGGCGGCGCCAAGATCGCCGACAAGATTCCGCTCATCAACAACCTCCTCGAGAAGGCCAACGAGATCATCATCGGTGGTGGCATGGCCTTCACGTTTAAGAAGGTCCTTGAGGGCATGGAGATCGGCACGTCCCTCTTCGACCCCGAGGGCGCGAAGATCGCCAAGGAACTCTTCGACAAGGCCAAGGCCAAGGGTGTGACCATCACGCTGCCCGTGGACTTCATCACCGCCGACCGTTTCCCGGGCTCGCCCGCGGACATCGAGGCCGTGAAGGTCGGCGTGGCCGACGACAAGTCCGGCATCCCGGCCGGCTGGATGGGCCTCGACGCCGGCCCGAAGAGCCGTGAGCTCTTCGCCGCGGTCATCGCCCGCTCCAAGACGATTGTCTGGAACGGCCCGGCCGGCGTGTTCGAAGTGGACAAGTTCGCCGAGGGCACGAAGTCGATGGCCGACGCGATCGCCAAGGCCACCGCGGCCGGCGCGGTCACGGTCGTCGGCGGCGGCGACACCGCCACCGCGGCCAAGAAGTTCAAGGTCGCAAAGGTCGTGACGCACTGCTCCACCGGCGGCGGCGCGAGTCTCGAGCTCCTCGAGGGCAAGACGCTCCCGGGCGTGGCGTTCCTTACCGCCTGATCATCGTCACAGAGGTCACAGGGGTGACACGGAGTTCACGGAGCGAAACCGTGTTTTCTGAATTCCTCTGTGGCCTCCGTGGATCCTCTGTGCTCTCTGTGACCCACCGCTGATTTTCACAATGAAGTCCCGCAAGTTTCTCATCGCTGGCAACTGGAAGATGAACAAGACCGCCGCCGACGGCGCCGTCCTCGTCAAGGACATCGTCGCCGCGGTCGGTCCTCAGACCGAGGTCGACGTGGTCGTGTGCCCGCCGTTCACCGCGCTCGAGAGCGTGAGCAAGGCGCTCGACGGTTCGGCCATCAAGCTCGGCGCGCAGAACATGCACCCGAAGGCCTCGGGCGCCTATACCGGCGAGATCTCCGCCGAGATGCTGCGCGGGCTTTTCGCCAGCTACGTCATCCTCGGCCACTCCGAGCGCCGCCAGTACTTCGGCGAGACCGACGCCTTCATCAACGAGAAGGTCGCGGCCGCGCTCAAGAACCTCCTCAAGCCCATCCTCTGCATCGGCGAGACCCTCGCCGAGCGCGAGTCGGGCCGGACGCTCGAGGTGGTGAAGACGCAGCTCGAGGGCGGCCTCGCCGGCGTGAGCGCGGCCGACGCCGTCAATGTCGTGCTCGCCTACGAGCCCGTCTGGGCGATCGGTACCGGCAAAGTGGCGACGACCGAGCAGGCGCAGGAGGTGCACGCCTTCATCCGCGGCTGGCTCGCGACGCGCTTCGACAAGGCCGTGGCCGGCAAGATGCGCATCCTCTACGGCGGCTCGATGAAGCCCTCGAACGCTCCCGAGCTGCTCAAGCAGGAGGACATCGACGGCGGCCTGATCGGCGGCGCCTCGCTCGAGGCTCCGTCGTTCATCGACCTGGTCAAGGCGGCCAAGGGCGCGAGCTGAGCGATCCCGGATTTCCGGAAGTTCTCAGGCCGACCGGAGACGGTCGGCCTTTTTCATGCGTGTCGGGGCCGGTCTGGACGCTATCGCTTTGTCGGAGCGCGCGGCCGCGGCGCGACGTTCACCCTGGGGTGCCACGTCGTGCGCGACGGATCCGGGCTCGTCGGTATGCCGGCCGCGGCGTTTGTCCCCTCGCGCAGACGCGAGCGTATCGATTGCGGTGCTTTCTCGCGTCCTGGATGTCGCGGGCGCCTTCACATTCTCCGCTCGATGCCGTCACCTTCGCGACGCACGCGAGCGGTTCGCTCGCGGCCTCGTGGGACGAGGGCGTCCTCGTGTCGCGCCTCGCGGCGGGCGATGCGGTTCGCTCGAATCCGGACTGACTTTCGCGGTCTGCGCGGCTTGGCTCGCGCCATGAGCATGGAAAAGTCGAAACGTCGCCTCGTGCGGCTCGCCATCATCGGCACCGGGGGCATGGCGCGCACGCATGCGAAATCCTTCCAGGCGATCCGCGGCGCAAAGCTCGTCGCCATCGCCGAGCCGGACATCGGGCGGCGCACGGCCTTCGCCCTCGAGTTCGGCGTGCCGGCGGCCTTCGCCTCGACGCGCGAACTGCTCGCACGCGCCGACTTCGACGCGGTGTCGATCGTCACCCCCGACGCGTTTCACGCCGAGACATCGATCGCCTGCCTGCGCGCGGGCAAACACGTGCTCTGCGAAAAGCCGCTCGCGCTCAATCACCGCGACGCGCTGCGCATGGTCAAGGCGGCACGCGCCGCCGGGACGATCAACATGGTCAACTTCAGCTACCGCAACTGGCCGTGCATCCACGCCGTGGCGGAGCTGATCGCGCGCGGCGACCTCGGTACGATCGTGCACGTGGAGGCGAACTACCTGCAGACCTGGCTCACGAGCAAAGTCTGGGGCGACTGGCACACGACACCGGCCTGGCTCTGGCGGCTCTCGAAACGGCACGGCAGCAACGGCGTGCTCGGCGACATCGGCGTGCACATCGTCGACTTCGCGACGTATCCGGTCGGCGGCATCCGCAAGGTCTATGCACAGCTCAAGGCCTTTCCCAAGGCACCACGCGACCGCATCGGCGAGTACGTGCTCGATGCCAACGACTCCGCCGTGCTCAACGTCGAGTTCGCCAATGGCGCCCTCGGCACGATCCACACCACGCGCTGGTCGAGCGGCCATGCCAACCGGCTCTTCCTCAAGATCTCGGGGACGAAGGGCGCCGTCGAGATCGACTCCGAGCGCTCGGTCGACTCGTTCCGCCTCTGCGCCGGCAAGGATCTCGATGCGGTGAAGTGGACGGAGGTGAAAGCGAAGCCGACGCCGAACATCTACCAGCGATTCATCACCAGCATTCGCACGGGTCGCCAGGATCAACCCGACTTCGCCCGCGGCGCGGCCGTGCAGCAGGTGCTGGACGCGTGTTTCGCTTCGGATGCCGCGGATCGACCGGTGCGATTGAAGGCACGGAGGTAGGGGGGTAGCGCAAGCTTCCAGTCTGATCCCGTCCGAGTGCGCCGCGCCTGAAGCAGGCTGGAAGCCTGCGCTACGCTCTGTCTCTCACCCTTGTTTGCGCAGGTACTTGCTCACCGCCTGCGTGCGCGAGTGCACCTGGAGTTTTTCGTAGATGCGGCGGATGTAGGTGTTGATCGTCGGCACGCTCACGTGCAGCGAGTCGGCGATCTCCTTGTAGAGGTAGCCCTTGCTGAGCAGGTCGAGGACGGCTTGTTCGCGCGGCGACAATGCGTCGACCTCGGTCTGCGGTTTCGGCGTCGACGCAGGGCGGGCGAACGATTGCACGACTTTCCGCGCGATGCCGCTGCTCATGGGCGAGCCGCCGCCCGCGATCTGTGCGATGGCCTCGAGCAGTTCGCCGCGGCGCGTGCTCTTGAGGAGATAACCCGTCGCGCCGGCCGCGAGTGCGGCGAAGATGTGGTCGGGGTCCTCGTAGACCGTGAGCATCATGAACTGCGTGTCGGGCAGCACGGGCTTGAGGCGGCGCACGGCCTCGACGCCGTTGGTCTCGGGCAGATTGATGTCGACGAGCACGACATTCGGGCGGTCGCGGGGAATGCCATCGATCGCGGGGGCAACGAGCGGGTAGGCGCTGGCAAGCTCGAGGTCGGGCGCGCTCGCGATGATGCCCGTCAGGATCTGGCGGGTCTCCTCGTCGTCCTCGATGATGGAAATGCGGGTCGTCATCGGCGTGATGTCATGCGGCGGAGGGATCGGGAAGCGGCACGGTGAAGAGCACGGTGGTCCCGCCCGCAGGTTCGCGCGCGAGCGTGCAGGCGCCGTGGATCTCGGCCATGCGCTGGCGCATGTTGCGCAGTCCCTCGCCGGAGCGGCCGGTCTGCGGATCCTTCGCCGCCTCGGTGTCCGGATCGATGATGCCGCGGCCGTCGTCGGTGATGCGGATCGCGAGGACGTCGTCCTCCACGGTGATCCGGATGACGGCTTCGGTTGCCCCGGCGTGCTTGACGATGTTGTGCAGCGCCTCCTTGCAGGCGAGAAACACGTGGTGCCGGATCTGGCTGGTAAGCGTGGCCTCGGGGAGCCGGGGTGGCGACTCGAGCCTGCAGCGGATGCCGGCGGCGCCGAGGAACGACTGCGCGAAGTTGCCGAGGTAGTAGACGAGGCTCTCGGTGTTGTCGTGGCGGGGATTCACGGCCCAGACGATCTCGTCCATCGAGCGTGTGATCGTGCGCGTGGCCGCGTAGATCTTCTCGAGGGTGGGAGAGTGCGCGGCGTCCTCGTCGAGCGCGGCCTGGGTGAGCAGGCTGATGCGGGTGAGGCTGGCGCCGACTTCGTCGTGGATGTTGCGCGCGATGCGGGCACGTTCCTGTTCGACCGCCCGCGCGTGCTCGGCGCGCTCGAGGCGCAGGCGCAGGCGGCGGTGCGACCAGGCACGCACCACGGCGGTCACCGTGGCGACGAGGGCGAGGAGGTAGCCGGCCTGGGCCCAGGTGCTCTGCCACCACGGCGGCGTCACGACGATGGTGAGCTGCGCGGGCTGGCTGCTCCAGACCCCGCTGCCATCGCTCGCCATCGTGCTGAAGACATAGCGCCCGGGCGGCAACCGCGGGTAGGTCGCGAGGCGATCGCTCTCCTGCACGACCCACTCGGTGTCGAACCCGTCGAGCCGGAATCGCACCTGCACGCTCTCGGGCGCCGAGAGGTTCAGCGCGGACAGGCCGATCTGGATACGGCGCACCGTCGACTCGATCTCGAGCGTTGCCTCGAGCGGCCGGGCCTGCCCGTCGCAGGTGATCGAGATGATCGAGACGGGCGGCGGCGTGGCCGTCCCGGGCGCGACGAGCACGGGATCGGAGCGCAGGGTGCCGCGGCGCGTGGTGAACCAGAGCGTGCCGTCGGCCGATTTCCAGGCGGCGGGCTGGTAGAGGCCGAGGCAGCTCAGCTCGGGCAGACCGTCGTCGCGGCCGAGGGCGACGGCATGGACGTGGGCGATCCTGCCATGGGCGAAGTCGCCGACGTCGCGACTGTGTATCCAGAAAACGCCATTGCGCGCGGCGAACCAGTGGTGCTCGTGGTCGTCGACGAGGATCTGCGAGACGTTGTTGCTCGGCAGGCCGTGGTCGCTGAAGAGCGCGTGGGTGCGGACGAGGTCACCCTCCGGGACGATGACCACGCCGCAGCGGGTGGACCCGATCAGGATGGTCCCGTCGGGTTCGAAGCGGATGACCTGCAGGGCTCCGTAGTTGTCCGTCCCGTAGCGTTCGGCGCCGGGGAGGACGAGCCGTTCAAAGCGCTCGCCGGTGGAGCGGAACAGGGCGCCGTCGGCCGCGCCGAGCCAGATGCGCCCGGTGGCGTCCTCGGCGAACGCGCGCACCTCCCGGCCGTCGAATCCCTCCGCGGTGCCGAATATCGTGAGCACGCCATCACGGTAGCGCGCGACCCGGTCGGGATCGGCGGCGAGCCAGTAGTCGCCGTTGCTCGCGACAAACGTGGCGCGCGCGCCGCGCAGCGCGTTGAGCGCGGTGACTCGCTCGAGCGACTCCGGGGCGGTGGCCGAGGACCGGAACACGCCGATGCCGCTGGTCATCCAGATCGTGCCGTCGGGTGCCGGGTGGACGGACATCGCGCTGAACTGGCGCCAGTTCGCGCGCCGCGAGACGGTGTCGACGATCCCGTCGACGACGCGGGCGACACCGCCGTCGCGGTTGGCCAGCCAGATGGCGCCGGTCGCGTCGCCCGCGACGGTGTAGCTGAAGGGATCCTTCAGGCCGGAGGACTGGTCGTAGAGTTGGTGGGCCTTGGCGCGGAGCCGGGTCAGGCCGCCGCCATCGGTCGCGACCCAGATGTTGCCGTCGACGTCCTCGCACAGCGCGACGATGTTCTCACTCGAGGTGGGCACCGGCTCGAGCGAGCGGTCGTTCATCCGGAACAGGCCCTGCGAGCGCGTGCCGATCCAGAGGCTGCCGTGCGAATCCTCGAGCGTGGCCTGCACGAAGTGTGCGCCGAGCAGCTCGGGCAGCGGCGTGATTGTCTCGAGCGAGCCGTCCTGCCAGCGCAGGAGGTGGGAACGGGTGAACACCCAGATCCCACCACGTTGGCTCGAGGCGATGCGGAGTTCGGGCTCGGGGCGGACGAGCGGCACCTCGTGTGCGACCGCGCCGGCGATCGTGAAGAGCCGGTTGCCCCGCATCATCCATACCTGCCCCGTGGCGTCGTGCGCGAAGGCCAGGACCTTGCGGCTTGCCGGGTCGTCCATGGGCTCGAACACGCGGACGTCGTTCGATTGCTGCCGGGTCACGGTACCGTCGTCGCATCCGAGCCAGATCGCGCCGTCCGGTGCCGCGAATAGGGTGCGCACGGGTTTTCCCGCGATCGGCTCGACCGCGATCCAGCGAGCCGTGCCGTCGTGAAAAATGAAATACCCGCCGGTGCCACCGATGGCGGGCACCTTCGCCCCGGCCGCGGTCAGCGTGCGCGGCACGCCAGTGTCGGGGACGGGCACCGGCGCGAAGGTGCGCCCGTCAAAGCGCGTGAGGACGCTGCTCGACGCCACCCAGAGATAACCCTTGGCGTCCTGGACCACGCCGGCCAGCTCCTCAGACGGCAGGCCGGCTTTCTCGTGCCATTCGCGCAGGGTGTACTCCCGCGGAATCTTCGTCGCGGACTCGGCGCGGCCGATCGCGGCGGCGCCAAGCAACACCGCGAGCGCGAGCGTCGCGCGGGCAGCGGACGGTTGGGGTGAAAGGACCGACGCGGGCACGGGCGCAATCTTGGACGCCGTCGGCGGGCGGGGCAACGCCGCCGGTGCCGTCTGCGACGTCGGGCGTGTCATGAGATTTGACGACATGACGGCGATGCCGTCGATCCGGCATAGTGGGCGCGCCCTCGTCACCCCATACCCTGGATCCGCGCGTGTGCTTTCAGCGCGGTGCCATCGCCCCACCACTCCCCGAGACTTCCCACACCGACGCGCACCCGATCCGGCGCGCGCCACGCCCATGAAGCCAATCCTGCTCCTCTCCTCCGCCTGCCTGCTCCTCACCGCGCCGCTGGCCCACGCGCAGTTGAAATGGTCGGCCTACGACCCCGCGACCGGCGGACTGCTCGCGGGCACGACCTTCGAGCAGGCAGCGACCTTCGATCCGGCCACGAACAGCTACGCGTTCACCATCCCGGCGAACAGCGCGGTCACGCTCGTGACGACAAACCTGATCCCGATCGACCTGGAAAAGCCGGCCTCGGGCAACGTGGTGCGGTCCATTTCGTTTCAGATGATGTCGTCGGCCGGTGGGTTCAGCACGCTGAACAAGTACGCGAACTTCGGTCTCTTCCATTTCCCGGACGGCAGCGCGCCCAGCGCGACTTCCAACAACGCCACAACGCATTCGGGTTTGTGGATGACCGCCTACAACAACGGCTCCACGACGTACGCAAGCAAACCCTGTGGTAGTCCCAATGCCAGCGGCTATTCGTTTGCCTCGGGCTCCGACTACAAGCTCGCGAGCAGCAACATCCTGCAGACGGCGACCGGCTTCGGTCTCGGCACGTCGCGGGCCGCAGGCACGGGCATCATCGCGGATGACACGCTCTACGACGTCACCTTCCGCGTGCGCGGCAACTCCGCCGGCACGACCCAGATCGGCAGCAGCAGCTCGCCCGACGCGTCGGCCGGCGCGGTCTGGGTCGATCACGCCACCGCAGGCACCAACTTCCACCAGGCCGTCTACTCCAGTACGACGAACAACGGCTTCACCTGTCCCGCGAGTTTCAACGAGTTCGCCTTCTATTTCGAGAACGGCTCGGCCAGCGCGGTCACGCTGACGCTCGCCAACCTCAACGGCGCGACCAGCGGCGGCACCGCCTTCCTCATGGGTCCCGCCTATTTCACCACCCAGCCGCCGAGCGCCATCACGGCGACGAGCGGCGGCACGCTCACGATCTCCGCCACGCCCGTCGCGGCCAGCGTCACGGGCGGGCCGACGACGACCTACCAGTGGCAGTTGAGCACCGATGGCGGCACGAACTACGCCGACATCGACGCGGGCGCCAACGCGTCGGCCGCGACCACGACACTCTCGATCGCCAATGTGCAGTCGAGCCACGCTGGACACTATCGCCTCAAGGCCATCACCAGCTACACAGGAGCGGTCAGCGGCGCCGTCTCGATCAGTAGCACCAGCACGGCGGCAAACGTCTCGGTCACGTCCGATGCCCTCCCGCCCTCGATCGTCACGCCGCCGGCCGATACCACCGTGCTCGTCGATGGGTCCACCACGCTGAGCGTGGTGGCCGGCGGCTCCACGCCGCTCGGCTACCAGTGGGCGCGCAGCACGGACGGCGGCGCGAACTACGCCGACATCTCCGGTGCGACGAGCGCCAGCTACACCCTCAGCAGTGCGCAGCTTGCCGACACCGGTCTCTACCGCGTGACCGTGACCAACTCCCAGGGTTCGATCACAAGCGCCGCCGCCACGGTCACCGTCCAGCAGGGTCCGGTGATCAGCGGGCAGCCGGTCGGGGGCTCGATCAATCCCGGGGCTGCGCTCACGCTCTCGGTCACCGCGACGGGCACGCCCGCCCCGACGTATCAGTGGAAGAGGAACGGCGTGACCATCGCCGGTGCCACCTCGGCCAGCTATGCCATCTCCGCAGCCACGGGCGCCGAGGCCGGCAACTACACCGTGGCGGTGACCAATATCGTGGGCTCGGTGACGAGTGCGACCGCCTCGGTCGTGGTCGTGTCGCCCTCGATGGCTGCTTCCTCGCTGAACCCCGCGGCCGCTGCGACGGGCCTGAGCCCGGACACGCGGCTCACGCTCACCTTCAACGAGGCGGTCTCGCCCGGTGTGTCCGGGTACATCCGCATCTACGATGCCGCCGATGATTCCGTCGTCGACACGGTCGACCTCGTGGCGGCCACCGCGACGCGCGATGTCATGCGCGCCGGCAGCACGCTCTCGACGCAGAATCTCCCGGTCCAAAACAAGCCGATCGGCGGCATCGCGAACAACTTCAACTACTACCCGATCACCGTCTCCGGCCACACCGCCACGATCCACCCGCGCAACGGCGTGCTCGCCTACGGCCGGACCTACTACGTCAAGGTCGACGCCGGCGTCTTCGTCAACGCGGCGGGCGAGTCGTTTGCCGGTATCACCGATGCCACGACATGGCGCTTCGGCACGCGGGCGTCCGGCCCGTCCGCGGGCGCGACGAGCCTGACCGTCGCCCCCGACGGCTCCGGCGATTTCGTGACCCTCCAGGCCGCCCTCGACTTCATCCCGGCCAACAATGCCGTGCCGACAACCATCCATCTCAGGAACGGCACCTACTTCGAGGAGATCGGTTTCCAGTCCAAGCACTACGTCACGATCCTTGGCGAGGACGTCGACCAGACGGTCATCACGTATCCGAACAACAACACGTTCAACAACGTCTCCGGAATCTACCACCGGGCCGTGATGGTGGCGCAGTCCGTGCACGACTTTACCCTCGCCAACCTCACCATCCGCAACACCACGCCGCAGAACGGCTCCCAGGCCGAGGCGATCGTGATCAACGGCTCCAGTTCGACGGCCAGCCGCAACATGGTCACGCGCTGCAAGTTCTTCAGCTACCAGGACACTGTGCTGTTCAACAAGCAGACCTACATCAGCGACACGGTGATCGAGGGTGATGTGGACTTCATGTGGGGCGACGGTCCGTCGTTCTTTGAGAACTGCGACATCCGCATCCTCCGCACGGCCGGCTACTTCACCCAGATCCGCAATGACAGCAGCCGCCACGGTTTCGTCTACCGCAACTGCCGCTTCACCGCGCCCGCCGGAATCACCGGCACCTTCTTCGGCCGCATCGATCCGGCGTCGTTCCCCTACAGCGAGGTGGTCGTACTTGATTCCGCGATCGGCGACGCGACGAACAACGCCCTGCTCGCCACCACCACCGGGATCAGTGGCTCGAGCTACGCCGCCGGTTGGTGGCTGCTCAACAACGCCTCCTCCGCGGCCGGCGCGACGACCGTGCGCAATTGGGCCGGCGGAAATCTCGACGGCACCGGCGCAGCGCTGAACGACCCGAGCAGCGAGGCGTTCACCGAGATGCCCACGGATGCGACGACGCAGGCGAACTACCGCGATGCCACCTGGGTGCTCAACACGAGCATCGCCGGCGCTGTCACCGGCACGTGGACACCCGCACTTGCGCCGCTGATCGTCACGCAGCCTGCGTCCCTGGCGGTCGACGCCGGGCAGCCCGCGGCATTCTCGGTCGTGGTGGTCGGCGTGCCGGCCGCGACCTACCAGTGGGCCAAGGACGGCTCGCCCATCGTCGGCGCCACCTCGGCCACCTATGCCATCGCCTCGGTCGCGCCGTCGGATGCAGCCGGATACACGGTCACGGTGACCAACACCAACGGCACAGTCTCGAGCGTGGCCGCCACGCTCACGGTCAGCGGCACGGTGGTCGCGCCGACGATCATCACGCCGCCCGCCTCGGGCGATGTCGCGCTCGGCGGTTCGCTGACGTTGACTGTCACCGCCTCCGGCACGGCTCCGCTCAGCTACCAGTGGAACAAGAACGGCGCCGCCATCTCCGGCGCGACGGGAGCGAGCTACACCCTGTCCGGCGCCGCGTCCGGCGACGCGGGCGACTACACTGTGACCGTGACCAACGCCGGGGGCTCGGTGACGAGCGCCGCCGCGACGGTCGTGGTCAGGATCGTGGGCCTGAGCGGTCCGTCCGGATATGCCGGCGCGGTCACCGGCGGCGCAGCCGGCACGACCGTCACGGTCACGACCGCCGCCGAACTGCGCAGCTACGCGGAGTCCACGAACCCGCACACCATCATCGTCTCCGGCACGATCGACCTCGGCGCCAACGGCCGGGTGCGTCCCAAGTCGAACAAGACAATCAAGGGCGCCGACGTCACCGCCACGATCCTCGGCACGGTCACGATCGACGGGGCCGACAACGTCATCCTCTCGAACCTCAACATCTCGGCCAACACCGGCGAGCCGTCCACCAACGACGGCGTCACCATCGCCGCGTCGACCAACGTGCTCGTGACCAAGTGCACGATCTACGACTGCACCGATGGCAACCTCGACGTGATCAACGGTTCCGACCTCGTGACCATCTCGTGGTGCAAGTTCTACTACACGCGCGACAACGGCCACAATTTCTCCAACCTCGTGGGTTCGTCCGACACCGACACCGGGGCCGGGGACGGGCTCACCAACTACCGCGTGACCTGGCACCACAACTGGTGGTCGACGGGTGCGATGCAGCGCATGATCGCCTGCCGCTTCGGCAGTTCCCACATGTTCAACAACTATTGGGACTGCAGCGGCAACGACTACTGCACGGAGTCGCGCAACATCGCGGCGATGCTCTCCGAGCATAATGTCTACAGTGCCGTCGATGATCCGCTCGGCAAGCGCACGGCGCTCCCGACCGATGTCGGCCTGCTCATGACCATCGGCAACGTCTTCACCAACTGCACGGGCAGCCAGCTCGTGAGCGGCGATCTGGTCTTCGTGCCGCCGTATTCGTACGAGCTCGACGCCACCGCGTTGGTCCCCGCGCTCGTCCAGGCGGGAGCCGGGAACTCGGCGGTCGACGCGCCGGCCTGGTCGTCGGCCTCCATCAGCGGTTCCACCACGTCCGTCGCCGCCGGCGGAAGCGTGATGCTCACCGCGGTGCCGTCGGGTTTCACCCCGGCCTCCTACCAGTGGCGTTTCAAGAACCAGGTGATTGCGGGCGCCACCGCGGCGACCTGCGCTCTGGCTGCGGCGCAGGCGTCGGATGCCGGGCATTACACGGTCGTTCTCGGACGCGCCGACGGCGGTGCGGTGGTGAGCACGCCGTTCGCCCTCGAGGTGCAGGCGACCGGCGCGAGCGTGTCGGCCTCGTCGACGACGCCGACGGCGGGTGGTGCGCTCACGCTCGCCGCCGCGGTCGCGGGTGTGACGCCGACCGGGTATCAGTGGCAGTTCGAGGGCGTCGACATCGCGGGCGCGACGTCGGCCACCTACACCCTGCCGCACGTGCAGGCGTTTCAGGCCGGCACCTATCGCGTGGTCGTGACGCACGCCGGCGGCTCGATCACGTCCTCCGGCACGACGGTGACGGTCGCGGCGGCTCCGGCCTCCGGGGCGCGCGTGGTCAATCTCTCCACCCGCGCGCTCGCCGGCACGGGCGACGCGGTGATGATCCCAGGCTTCTTCATCCAGGGCACCGGCACGAAGCGCATGCTCGTCCGTGCGGTCGGCCCGACACTGACGCGCTTCCAGGTCGACGGCGTGCTGGCCAACCCGCGCATGGTGCTCAAGCGCTTTGACTCCGGCGTGAACAGGTACGTCGATTTCGCGAGCAACGACGACTGGGGCGCTGCGGCCAATGCCGCGGAGATCGCGTCGACCACGTCGGGTCTTGGCGCGTTCGGCCTGACCAGCGGCAGCCTCGATGCGGCGATCCTCGCCGATCTCGGGCCCGGCCAGTACACCGTCGTGGCGGACGGCGCCGACGGAGGCACGGGCATCGCTCTGGTGGAACTTTACGATGTCGACCCTGCCGGTGCCACGGCCCGACTGGTCAATATCTCCAACCGCGGCCAGGTCTCGACCGGCGGGCAGATCATGATTCCCGGCTTCGTCGTTTCGGAGGAGGGATCGCGCACGTTCCTGATTCGCGCGGTCGGCCCGGGCCTGGCGAGCCGCGGCGTCGCCGATGCGCTCGTCGATCCGCAGGTGGTGCTGTATCGCCGCGATCCGGATACACGCCAGGACTACGCCTTCCTGACCAACGACGACTGGGGCACCGGCCCGGGCGCGGCTAACACCGCGGCGGTCGCGGCCGAGCTCGGCGCGTTCTCGCTCGCCTCGGGCAGCAAGGATGCGGCGTTCATAGCCACGCTCCCGCCCGGGCTCTACACCGCGCACGCCAGCGGCGTGAATGGCGCCGCAGGTGTGGCGTTGGTCGAGGTGTACTTGATACCGTGAATTCGCGCGACGTGGCTTAGGCTTCCGGCCTGCGTCCGTGACGTCGTGCCGCGACGGAGGCAGGCTGGAAGTCTGCGCTACTCGACGAGAGCGATGTGGTCGCTTACGCCGTCCGCGCGAGCATGCTGGTCGCGAGGGCGGTGAGAAACGTCGTGTCGCCCGGCAGCTCACGCAACGCCGCGAGTGCCGCCTCGGTGCAACGCGTGGCGGCGGCGCGCGAAGCCTCGAGGCCGTGGACTTTCACGTACGTCGCCTTGCCGGCGGCGGCGTCCTTGCCGGCGGTTTTTCCAAGTTCGGCGGAGGTGCGCGTGGCGTCGAGGATGTCGTCGACGATCTGGAAGGTGAGCCCGAGCTGGGCGCCCGCGCGTCGCAGCGTCGCGATGACCGCATCGGACGCGCCGCCGCACCGGCCGCCGGCGACGAGCGCGAGTTCGATCATGGCGGCGGTCTTGTTGCGGTGGATGAAGTCGAGGTCGTCGGCCGTGATCGTGGCGCGCGTCTCGCCGAGCATGTCCTCCATCTGGCCGCCGATCAGGCGGGTGGAGCCGGCGGCCTCGCCGAGCTCACGCACGAGCGCCACGGCAAGGGCGGGGCGGTCGGCGTAGGCGGTGGCGAGCAGCGCGAAGGCGTGGGTGAGCAGGGCATCGCCGGCGAGGATGGCCGTGGCCTCATCGAACTGCCGGTGGCAGGTCGGCCGGCCACGGCGCAGGTCGTCGTCGTCCATGGCGGGCAGGTCGTCGTGGATGAGCGAGTAGGTGTGCACGCACTCGATCGCCACAGCGGCGGGCAGGGCGGCGGCGCGCGCGCCGAAGAGGTCGGCGGCGGCGAGTGCGAGCACGGGGCGCAGGCGCTTGCCGCCGGCTTCGAGGCTGTAGCGCATCGCCTCGTGGATGCGGGCGGGACGGTTCGATGCGGGCGGCAGGTGTGCGCGCAGGCCGGCTTCGACCTCGGTCACGAGGGAGGAGAGTTTTACTTTGAAGTCCGGGGAGCTTGCCATACGGTCGCGCCTCTTACAGACGATCCCACATGGTGACCCTGGAGCAAGTGTCGAAGCGCATCTTCAGCGAGCCGAACTGGTTCGTGAAGACCGTGGTGGGCGCGGTGCTGATGTTCTTCCCCGTGCCCTTCGTCTTTGCTTTCGGATACATCTACCGGGTCTCCGCCATGGCCCGCCGGGGCGAGCCTCCGGATCTGCCGGATTGGGAGGATTGGCCCGCACTGTGGTTCGACGGGCTGCGCATGGTCGCGTTGTTCTTGGGGCTCGCGGTGGCGCCGATCGTCGCGGGCTGGCTGGTGTCGCTGCCGCTCCGGCTGTTGCTCGCGCCGCTCCCGTTCTACAACATGCTGGCGCCGTTTCTTTACCTGCCGATCGTGCCGGGGCTTTTCCTCGCCTATCCGCTCTCGGCGGCCGGCCTGTATCGGTTCCAGCGGGCGGAGGAGTTTCGCGAGGCCTTCCGCGTTCCCATGCTGCTGCGCATGATTGTCGCGACCAAGGGGCGGCTTGCGCTGCCCACGCTCGGGTTCCTCGGGCTGGTCGTGGCGCTGTTTCCGCTCTTTCCTTACGCTTTGTTTACCGGCGGCGTGGTGGTTTTCTACTACTCGTCGGCCGTCTTCCGTCACATCGAGAGTTCCCGACGGACTCACGTTTCAGCGCAGGCTGTGGTCCGCCGTTACACCTAGTCGAAACGAGATATGCCCACCTACGAATACGAGTGCCCATCGTGCGAGGACGTCGTCGAGGCGTTCCAGTCGATGCGCGACGCACCGCTCACGAACTGCCCGAGATGCGGGCAGCCGGGAGTGAAGCGTCTCATCGGTCGTGGGGCCGGCATCATCTTCAAGGGCTCGGGTTTCTACGAGACGGATTACCGGCGGACGACGGCGAAGAAGGACGGTGGCGACACCGCCCCGAGCGCCCCGGCCAGCGGTGCGTCGGGAGGCAGCGGTGGGGCGAGTGCTCCAGCGGCCGGTGGAAATTCGGGCTCATCTGCAGCTCCGAAATCCACGGCCAGCTGAGCCGTCGCTCCATCACATGCGCCACTATCATCACGAAGTCCCCGGTCCGTTCGGCATCATCCTGCAAATCCTCTCCGGTGCGGTCGTCGGACTGCTCATCGCGGGAGCCTATCTCGCGCTCAAGCCCGTCAAGGTGATGGACGCGCAGGCCGCCGCCAAGGCCGCCAAGGACACGGGCGCGGTCGTCGAGCGCAACGTCGTGGCCTACGTCCCGGGCAACCCCGGGCACCCGAGCGGCCAGCAATGGCGCGTGCGCGAGACGGCGTTTCTCAATCGGACGGCCCCCGGCGTCGCCATCAGCGAGACCGATCTCAACCGCTGGATCGCCACCACTTACGGCGCCGCGGACCGCAAGTTCGAGATCAAGGAAGTGGACCTCGTGATCGAGCCGCACCCGCCGCTCTGCCGCCTCGACGGTGCCGAGATGCAGGTGGGCTTCGAGTTCGCCTGCGCCATGGGCGAATCCAAGAAGTCCGTCGTCGCGCAGGCGCGCGGTCATTTCGAGAAACAGGGCGACCGGCACGTCTTCGTGCCGACGACGGTCTACCTCGGCTCCTGCCCGCTGCCGGGCAAGCTCGGCACCATGCTGGTCGAGAAGCTCGGTGCAGCGTATCCGATTCCTGATGCCACGGCGGCCTCGTGGAAGGCCGTGACGAGCGCCAAGATCGAGGAGAGCCAGCTCAAGCTCGCGTTCAACTGACCGGCGGCCCGGCCGCGCCTCCCGCGCGTGCCGTGCATCCCGCCCGAGTCGGTGAAAAGCCAAACAGGCGGCCAGGGGCACTGCGCCCCCGACCGCCTGTCCCGATTTCGCTCCTGCTGACGAGCAAAGGGTGGCGACTCAGCCGCGACTGGAAGCCGGGCGGGCAAAGAGGGCGTCGATCGAGAACGCGGCGATGGCGATCGAGGCGGCGAGGGCGAACGAGGTCTCAGGAGAGAGGCGGGTCAGCCCGAGGAGAAATGTGGCGGCCGGGGCCGCGGTGATGGCGAGGATGGAGAAGGTGGCAGTCTTCATGGCCGTGCGTGTGGTGTTGATGTCCGTAACAACCCGGCGACCGCGCGAAAGGTTGCAGAAAAAATGCGGAGCCGGTTCGGGTCCGTTCGTGCGTCCGCAGCCGGGCGCGCTCCCGCTCGACCCGCGGCGGTCTGGCATGAGACGGGAAATTTCGTCCTTGATCACGCCCCGCCGTCACCGATATCCCCACCAGCACATGACCTCCTTCGGCAACGCCAGCCTCGCCGCGATCCGCACGCTCGTCCTTGCGGTCGTTGTCGTCGTCGTCGTTACCAACGCGCCGCGAGGGGTCTGATTCACTTTCAAACCAAGCCCCCTCCGGTGCGATGCCGGAGGGGGCTTTTTGTTTCGGCCCCGGCCGGTCCAGCGCACGGGAGCGGGTTTCTCCACCACGGACAACCACAGCCGCTCACCACGACCACACGACCGTCATGAAAACCAACGGAGCCAACCTCCTGCGCATCCTGCTCGAACGCCAGGGCATCGACACGATCGCGGGCATCCCCGGCGGGGCCATCCTGCCGTTCTACGACGCGCTGCATCGCAGCCGTATCCGCCATATCCTAACACGCCACGAGCAGGGTGCGGGCTTCATCGCGCAGGGCATGGCTCGCGTCACCGGCCGCGCCGCGGTGGCGCTCGCGACCTCCGGGCCGGGCGCGACCAACCTGATCACCGCCATCGCCGACGCGCGCCTCGACTCGGTTCCGCTCGTCGCCATCACCGGGCAGGTGCCGCAGGCACTCATAGGCACCGATGCCTTCCAGGAGGTCGACGCCTACGGGCTCACGCTGCCGATCACCAAGCACAACTTCCTCGTGCGCTCGGCCGCCGAGTTGATGGACGTGGTGCCCCAGGCCTTTGCCATCGCCGAATCCGGTCGGCCCGGGCCCGTGGCCATCGACGTGCCGAAGGATGTGCAGAATGCGACGATCGAGTTCGAGGCCTCCGACCTGCCGGAGCCCGGCCGACGCGAGGGGATCGCGGCCTGCGCCGACGCGGCGATCGACGAGCTTGCCTCGTTGCTCGCGCGCGCCGAGCGGCCGGTGCTCTACCTCGGCGGCGGCGTGATCGCCGCGGGCGCGGCCGATCTCGCCCGCGAACTCGCGCACCGCGCCTGCGCGCCGGTCGTGAGCACGCTCATGGCCCTCGGTGCCGTGCCGCCGGAGGATCCGCTCTTCATGGGCATGCTCGGCATGCACGGCACGAAGGGCACGAACCAGCTGCTCGAGGAGGCCGATCTGCTCTTCGCCATCGGCGCGCGCTTCGACGATCGCGCCACCGGCAAGGTCGCGGAGTTCTGTCCGCGCGCGACGATCGCGCACGTCGACATCGACCGCGCCGAGATCGGCAAAATCAAGCGCCCCTTCCTCGGCCTCGTGGGTGACGCGGCCGATGTGCTGCGCCGCCTGCTCGCGCGTCTCGAGCCCGCGCCGCGCCCGGCGTGGTGCGCGCGCGCGGCGCACCTGCGTGCGGCGCATCCGCTGCGCCATCCGCCATGCGTGGAGGACCCGCTGCATCCGGTGAATGTCTGCCGCTTCCTCGGCGAGTCGCTTGCGCCCGACGCAATCGTGACGACCGACGTGGGCCAGCATCAGATGTGGATGGCCCAGGCCTACCCGGTGCGGCGTCCGCGCACCTTCCTCACCTCGGGCGGGCTCGGCACGATGGGCTTCGGCCTGCCTGCGGCGATCGGCGCGAGCCTCGCCGCGCCCGGCCGCCGCGTGGTCTGCGTGAGCGGCGACGGCTCGATCCTGATGAATATCCAGGAACTGGCGACGCTGGCCGAGCTCGACCTGCCCGTGGCCGTGGTGTTGTTCAACAACGACCACCTCGGGCTGGTGCGTCAGCAGCAGGAGCTGTTCTACAACCGCCGCTTCGAGGCCTCGCGTTTCCACGCGGCGCCCGACTTCGCGGCGCTGGCCCGCGCCTTCGGCATCCGCGGCGTGCGCATCGATCCGCTCGCGGGCGACCCGCTCGGCGACCTCGCGGCCGCGCTCGCGGCGCCCGGGCCGTGCCTCATCGACGTGCCCATTCACGAGGGGCTCAACGTCCTGCCGATGGTGCCGCCCGGTGCAGCCAATCATCAGACGATCGTGGAGACTTCGACGCGGGAGGTGGCCCATGCCTGAGATCCGGGCCTCCCGGGACGTGCCCACCGCGTCGCGTCTCACCGTCCTCGAGTTGCGGGTGCGCAACCACCCCGGCGCGATGTCGCACATCACCGGGCTGTTCGCGCGCCGCGCGTTCAACCTTGAGGCGATCCTCTGCGTGCCCGATCCGGGCGACGCGGGTGCGACCAGCACGATGCTGCTCGGCGTGGCGGATGAGCCGCGGCTCGAGCAGGTCGAGCGACAGCTCGAAAAGCTCCACGACGTGCTCGCCGTCCGCCAGCGGCCGGACCTGCCTGCGGATTACTTCATGGGCCTGCTCCGCCCGGCGCCGTCCGTGGCTGGGTGATTCCCCCCAAGCTGCTGGTAAAATTCCGACTCAAAGTGCGGCCCGCCCGCCGGGCCGCGCGGGTCGTTGCGCCGGGCACCGATGTGGATAAGATCGCGCGGACTCTCCCAACCTGGTTCGCGCGGCCGCGCCGCCATGTCCCGTCGTTCCAAGATCCTGATTGCTGTCTCGTTGCTGACGCTCGTCGGCGTCTCGACCCTGAGTCTGTTTCGCCCGTCGACCCAGCAGCCGGAGCCGGTGGCTGCGCCGGCGTCCGAGAGACGGGGCGGCGAACCGGCGACTCGCGGTCTTGAGGACCGGTCTGTCGGTGCACCCGACGCTTCCGAGGGCCTGCTGGCGGCGGATCGCGCTTCGCGCTGGGCCGGGCTGCCCGGCGGTGTGTCCCCGCTCGCCTATGCGCAGGCGTGGAACGAGGCCTTTCCACCGGCGATGGCGGCATTTCGCGACTGGACGATGGCCTATGTGGATGCGTCCACGCCGTTTGACCAGGCCTTGCTCGAGCTCGAGGGCATCGCGCTGGCGCGGAAGCGACGCTTGGAGATGCTGTCGCTGATCGAGTCGGATCCCGAACTTGCGCTCGCCATGACCGTGCCGGCTGCGCTGCGCGCGCTCCTCCCGCCCGCGGTCGAGGAGCAGCTGGAGACCCGCGTGTCGGGACGCGGCGACTACGAGATCCTCATGGCCGTGCAACCGATCGGGGCGCGGCGTCCGGAGGAACAGATCCATCGGGTCACGCTTGGCCGCGCCAGCTACGAGGCGCATGTCTACGGCCGCCGCGTGCGCCAGACTTCGCAGGAGGGCGCGTCGCTCCACGGCATCGCCCTCGACGGTCACATGGCCGTGCACGAGAGTCCGCTGCGCGTGCTCGAGCCGGGTGAGATCGTGCCGGCCGGCATCGCGGCGGGCCGCTGCCCGGTATCGGGCGCGCCCGTCGCCGCGGTCGCGCCGGAGAGCGAGGTCAATCTCGACGCCGCCACCGTGGTCGAGGTGGACGGCCGTCTGTGGCAACTTGCCTCCGCGGCGATGATCGACGCGCTCGAGTCCGACCTCGTGGCCGCCGAGGACCAGGCGGGTCCGGCGGTCCCGGCCGTCATGGCCGGCGAGTCCGTGCTGCCGCTGCCGCCGACTTCGTGGACGACCGGCAACAAGACGCTGCTCATCATCCGCGTCGATTTCTCCGACAAGCCCGGTGACCCCGTCGCCTACCAGACCGCGCTCGACCTGATCAACAACTCGGTCAGCCCGTACTACGACACGGCGAGCTACGGCACCACCTCGATCACGCCCACGGTCACGGCCACGACCTACCGCATGCCGCAGACGGGCGAGGCCTATGCGACCGGGGACCTCTCCAGCCAGCTCTACACCGACGCCACCACCGCCGCGGGCGCGGACTACACGATCGCGAACTACCAGCACGTGATGATCCTCTTCACGCGGCTCAACTCGATCAGCGGATCGAAGTTCACCTGGGCCGGTCTCGGCTCGGTCGGCGGTGGGCGCACGTGGATCAACGGCTACTACGACTTCCGCGTGACTGCGCACGAGCTCGGCCACAACTACGGACTCTATCACGCCAACCTCTGGCAGGTCGCCGACGGCAATCCCGCCTCGGCCAGCGGCTCGAGCACCGAATACGCTGATCCGTTCGACGTCATGGGCGGCGGCTCGACGGATTCGCGCCACCACTTCAACCCGTGGTTCAAGAACCGGATGGGCTGGCTGCCGGATGCCAGCGTGCTCCCGGTCACGGCGAGCGGCACGTACCGTATCGCGCGCTTCGACGCGAAGGCCACCACCCTGAGCCAGAATCTCGCGCTCAATGTCTTCTGCGACGGACGTCGCACCACCTGGGTCGGGTTCCGCCAGAACTTCACCAGCAACTCGTCGCTCTTCAACGGTGCCTATGTCGTCTGGGGCTTCGCGAACAACACGCAGAGCCAACTGCTCGACATGACCACGCCGGGCAGCAGCGCCAACGACGCGGGCCTGGCCATGGGCGTGACCTTCACCGACACGGCGCGCGGCATCGCGATCCGCCCGGTCGCCAAGGGTGGCACGGCGCCGAACGAGTATCTCGATGTCGAGGTGACGCTCGGGCAGCCCGCCAGCCCGTTTGTCGTGGGGTGGGGCGGCACGCAGGCCGTCTCGGGTCTGCCCGCGGGCACCGCCGGCGTGCGCGCCGTCGCCGCCGGCTCGCAGCACGCGCTCGCGCTCAAGACCGACGGCACGGTCATCGCCTGGGGCAGCAACACGCTGGGCCAATCGTCCGTGCCCTCCGGCCTCGCCGGCATCGTGTCGGTAGCCGCCCGCGGCAGTGTCAGCGGCGCGGTCGCGAGCGACGGCTCCGTCGCGCTGTGGGGAGACAACACCTACGGGCAGACTTCCATTCCGTCCGGACTCGCGGGTGTGCGTGGGCTCGCGGTTGGCGGCGACCACGTGCTCGCGGTCAGGACCGATGGCACGGTCGTGGCCTGGGGCAACAACTCGCACGGCGAGACCACCGTGCCTTCCGGGCTGGCCGGCGTGACCGCCGTGGCGGCCGGCACCAACTCCAGCTACGCCCTGCGCTCGAACGGCACGGTCACGCAATGGGGTGGCGCCTCCGGCTCGGTGCCGGCCGGCCTGTCCGGCGTGATCGCCCTCGCCGCCGGCTCGCAGCACGTGCTCGCGCTCAAGGGCGACGGCACGGTCGTCGCGTGGGGAAGCAACAACTACGGGCAGTCGACCGTGCCCGCCGGACTCGCCGATGTGACGGCGGTCGCGGCGAGCGCCTACCACTCCGTCGCGCTCAAGGGCGACGGCACGGTCGTGCAGTGGGGCTACACGAGCAGCACGGGCCAGCCGCCCGTCGCGCTCTCGCGCGTGTCCGCGCTCGCCGCCAACGACTCGTGCAACCTCGTGGTCATCGGCTCCACGCTGCTCGCCTCGCCGTCGTTCACCGCGCATCCGCAGGACCGCGCGGTCGCCGCCGGCCAGTCCGCCCAATTCTCCGTCACCGCCTCGGGCTCGGGCACGCTCGCCTACCAGTGGCAGCGTTCACCGGCCGGCAGCTCGACCTGGACGGACATCACGAACAACGCCACCTACTCCGGTGCGACCACCGCCGCGCTCACCGTCGCGGGCACGACCGCGGGCATGAGCGGCGATCGCTTCCGCTGCGTGGCCAGCTATGCGGGCACGTCTCCGGTCGAGTCGAACGTCGCGACCCTCACGGTCAACAGCGCCCCGGTAATCGGCACTCAGCCGGTCGCGACCGCCGGCACGGCGGGCGGCTCGCTCACGCTTTCGGTCGCCGCGTCGGGTTCGGGCACACTCACGTATCAATGGTACCGCGACGGCGTCGCCATCGCCGGCGCCACCGGGTCGACCTACACGATACCGAGTGTGCAGGCGTTTCACGCGGGCACCTACACGGTCGTCGTGAGTTCCGGCGGTGCCTCGGCGACGAGTTCTGGCGCGACCGTCACGGTCAACGCCGCGCCGTCCTCGAACGCCCGGCCGCTCAACCTCTCCACCCGCGCGCTCGCGCGGACGGGCGATTCGCTCATCCCGGGATTTGTCATCGAGGGCTCGGGCACGAAGCGCCTGCTCATCCGCGCGGTCGGCCCGACGCTCGGCCGCCTCGGTGTGCCCAACCCGCTCGCCGACCCGCGGCTCGTGCTCAAGCGCTTCGATGCCGGCACCAACGCCTACGTCGACGTGCTCACCAACGACGACTGGGGCACCGCGTCCAATGCGGCCGAGATCATGTCGACCGCGTCCTCGCTCAATGCCTTTTCCCTCAATGCCGGCAGCACCGACGCCGCCGCGCTCGTCGACCTCGCGCCGGGTCGCTACACGGTCGTGGCCGACGGCAAGGGCGGCGCCGACGGTCTCTCCATCGTCGAACTCTACGATGCGGACGCCGGCACGCCGACCGCGCGCATGGTCAACATCTCCAATCGCGGCTACGTCGGCGTGGGCGGGGAGATCATGATCCCCGGCTTCGTCGTCTCGAGCGAAGGCTCGCGCACGTTCCTCATCCGCGCGGTGGGACCGTCGCTCGCGCGTTTCGGCGTCACCGGGGTGCTCGCCAACCCGCAGCTTACGGTCTTCCGGGGCGCGGATCCGATCCTGACCAACGACGACTGGGACGGCATCGCCGGCTCGGCCACGACGGCGAGCGTCGCCGCGCAGGTGAGCGCGTTCTCGCTCAGCGCAGGCAGCGCGGACGCCGCCTTCGTCGTCACCCTCCCGCCGGGCGCTTACACCGTGCAGGCCAGCGGCGTGGGCGGAACCACGGGCGTGGCGCTGGTGGAAGTGTACCTCGTCCCGTAGGCCGCCCGCTCACGGGCGCCCGTGGGATGGGCAGATTCCACTTCGCCGTATGGCAGGCCTCCAGCCCGCCCCAAGGACCGCCTGCCGTGGAGGGCCAGCATACCGACCATCGGATGCGGCATGCGCGCGGAACGAATCCAGAGTCGGTTTCAGGTCAGGGTGAATCGATCCCTCGGGTGCATGGCCCGCGAGGAGCGCCCGCCATCACGCTTCCCGCGATCTCGACCAAACCTGCGGAGCATCGGCCTCCGGCTTGGCTTTTGACCTCCCTGCGGCGGCGGTGTGGAGTTGTGCCATGGAAGAACCGTCCGTCGGCGCTGTGCGTGAAAGGCGAAGGCTGCGTCGAGCGCCGCGCGTGGCCGTGGCCGTGGCGCTCGGTATCGTCGTGTTCGCGGTCGTGGCTGTCGTGGCCGGACCGCGGTGGCTGTTGAGCCAGACGGTGCGCACGGAACGGAGGGCGGCGGGACTCGAGTTGCACAAGATCGCGGTCGTGGACCATGAGATCGCGTATCTCGACGGCGGGAGCGGCGAGGTCGTCATCCTGCTGCACGGCTTCGGGGCCGAGAAGGACAACTGGACCCACTTTGCGCGGTATCTGACAGCCCACTACCGCGTCGTCGCGCCCGACCTGCCGGGCTTTGGCGACAGCTCGTTTGTCGAAGGCGCCTCCTACCGCATCGCCGATCAGGCACGCAGGCTGGCCGCCTTCGCGGACGCACTCGGGATCGCGCGATTTCACCTCGCCGGCAACTCCATGGGCGGACAGATCGCCGGGCAGTTTGCGGTGCTTTACCCGGAGCGCGTGCAGTCGCTGGTCCTGGTGGACTGCACAGGAGTGAAGTCGCCAAAAATGGGCGACATGGAGACGGCGATCCGGCGCGGTGAATCGAACCCGCTGGTCGTGGCCTCCGTGACGGAGTTCGACCACCGCATGGAATATCTCTTCGTGCGGCAGCCGGAGATCCCGGGATTCATCAAGCGCGTCCTCGTCGCGCAAGCGCTGGACCGCCAGGCGCGGCACGAGACGATCCTCGCGCAAACCACCCCCGAGGTGGAGGCGCTGGAGCCGGATCTCGGGCGCATCCGGGCCCGCACGTTGATCGTGTGGGGCGAGCGGGATCGGATGCGCGACGTCTCCAGTGTGTCCGTTCTCCAGAACGGCATCGCCGGCGCCACCGCGGTGATTCTGCCCGACTGCGGCCATGTGCCGATGTCGGAGCGGCCGGAGGAAACGGCCGCGCATGTGCTGAGGTTTATGGCGGGGACCGCGTCGAGCGAATCGTGAGACCGCGACGTCAGGCCGAGGAAACGTCCGACGCCTCGACTGCCGACCTGGCGGGTACAAACAACGACTTAGGTTCAAGCATCGGGAGGTAGTATGAAAGACCCCAAGGCTGTGACCGCCGTGCTGGGCGGTCTCGTCGTGATGTCCGTGATTGTGAACATCGTGACGTATCGCGCGCTCGTGGCGCACGAGCACATGGGAGCACAGCTTGGCGAAGAGAATCGTCACCTCGCCTCGCGCGTGCGTTTGCTGGAGGCGACGGAACGAAGCACGCGTCCGGAGTCGGCGGCTCAATCTTCCGCTGCCGCGGCGCCCGACGCCCCATCCACGCACGCCGAGCAGATGCGGATGATAGCGTGGTGGGAAGCGAATCGTGCGAAGCGCGTCGCTCGGATCGAGAGCCGCGTCGCGACGGCGCCGGCGATGCAAGAGGCCTATTTCGAGCAGATGAAGGCCGCCCTGCCGCTTCACTATGCAGGGCTCTTCCAGGAGTTGGCCCTCTCTCCCCAGCAGGTCGCGCGGTTTGAAGCGGTTCTTTCCAAACGATTCTGGGCGATCTCGGATCTCGTGGCCACGGCCGAGGCGCAGGGCCTCGCGCGAGGTGACCCGGGGTTTCAGGCGCTTTATGGGGAAGCGGTCCGCGCCTCGGAGGACGATCTCAGGGCGCTCCTCGGCGACGCGGGCTATCGTCGCTACGTCAAGCATGAGCAGGAGGTCTCAGCGCAGAGCCTCGCCGAGACAGTCAACGCACGGGTCGCTGCGATCGGGGCGCCCCTGACCGCGGCGAGCGCAGCCGCGCTGAAGGAGGTCTTGATGGAACACTCCGGCGCCAAGGTCGGTGCCTCGGGCGACTGGCTCCTGGCTATCGCCTACGGGGGCGGTCCCAGGACGGTCGCCGCGGAGGATGTCGACTGGGTAGGGGCGAAGGACGCCTTGAAGGACGTGCTCGCGGACTCCCAGATGGAGGTGATCGAACGGATCGCGCGCCAGGCCGCCGCGCGAAAGCACGCACGCGAGGTCAATGTGGCGCTCAAGGCCGAAGCAGCCCGGATGGAGACGCCCTGACCCGCGCTCCGCGTCGGCGCGTCCGCTACGCGCGCGATTCATAGACAGTCATCGCAGGCAACTCCAGCGCCGTGAGGAATCCGCCCGCCCCGCAGCCGGTGTCGATGCCGGTGGCGTGCGGGCCGGACCAGAGGTCGGTCGGGTCGTCGGGCGTGAAAGCGGAAAGCTCCTGCGGGAGAAAACGCGTCGGCGTGTGCCCGAAGATCACGTGCTTGCCCTCGTAGCCGCGGATGAAGGCCTCCTTGCGCGTCCAGATGAGCGCGAGGGGATTCTCCACCTCCGCGGGATGCGCGAAGCGCCCGTCGACCGCCGGCAGGCCGGCGTGCACATAGATGCCATGCTCGTCCTCGTACCAGAACGGGAGCGTCTGCATCCACGCCACGACCTCGGGTGGGAAGAACGCACCAGTGGTGAGCGCGAGCATCTCGGCGGTGTGCGGATCGCGTCCGTCGATCGGCGGCGCATCTTCGAGGAAGGAGTGCACGGTCGCGCGGCAGCCGTTGGCCGGCGGCAGGACAAACTCGTCCCAGCCGTGCTCGATCACGCGCAGCCAGGCGTCCTCGTGATTGCCGCGCAGGCAGACCACACGCGCCGGCGTGTGCGCGGGCAGCTCCCGCAGGAACTCGATGACGTCGCGCGAGTCGGGCCCGCGGTCCACGTAGTCGCCGAGGAAGACCAGCGTGTCGCTTCGCTCGAGTGCAGGCAGGCGGGCGAGCACCGCGCCGAGGTGGCCCAGTTCTCCGTGGATGTCGCCGATGGCAAAGGTCCGGCCGGGCATTGTGTCCGGGAGGAAACTCAGACTCGCGCCGGAGTCACGCGCGGTCGGCAAAATTCTCTACTGAGGCCGAGCGCGCGGCCTAATGGTCGCGGCGTCCGTCGGGAGCGTCGTTGAGCGGGGTGGGCAGGCGCGGCATGGTCGCGGGCATCGGTCGCGGATGCGGCCGAGTGGAGGAGGTCACCCCATGACGCACATCACCCGTCGTTCATTCGTGTCGGCCACGGCCAAAGGTGCCGCGGTCATCGCCGCAGGTTCGTGGCTCGGCGCGCGGGCCCTGGCCGCGCCGGCGGCCGGGGGCGAGGCGGGCGGTTATTTCGCCCGCGAGTTCGGCATCGGCGACGAACTCTGCCGCAAGGTCCTGGCCCGCGCGCTGGCCCGCGGCGGCGATTTCGCCGAACTCTTTTTCGAGCACACGCTCAGCACCTGGGTCTCGCTCGAGGACGGCAAGGTCAACCGCGCGAGCGGCGACGTCGCCCTCGGCGTGGGCATCCGCACGGTCAAGGGTGACCAGGTCGGCTACGGCTTCACGCAGGAACTCACGCTCGACGCCATGCTCGGCGCCGCCTCGATCGCCGCCTCCATTGCGGATGCCGGCGCGGGCAAGGTCGCCGGCGCATTCAGCGCGCCGCCGCTCGGCTCGTTCTACCTGCTCGATCAGCCGCTCTCGACCACGCCGCTCGCGAGCAAGGTCGCGCTCGTGCAGGATCTCAACAACCGCTGCTTCGCGCGTTCGCCGCTCGTCGCCAAGGTCAGCGCGACGTGGCACGACCAGGAGCGCCGCATCCTCGTGGTGACGAGTGATGGCGCGCGCACGGAAGATCTCCAGCCGCGTACCTACCTGATGGCGACGGCGACGGCCGAGAAGGACGGACGGCGCGAGCGCGCCAACTGGAGCTACGGGGGCCGGCGCGAGTTCGCCGCCTACACGCCCGCGGTGCTCGACGAGATCGCGTCGGTCTCCGTCGACCGCGCCGTCACACTCTTCGATGCCGTCAAGCCGCCCGCCGGCGAGATGCCGGTCGTGCTCGGCAACGGCGTCACCGGCGTGCTCCTGCACGAGGCGATCGGCCACGGCATGGAGGCGGACTTCAACCGCAAGAACGAGTCCACCTACAGCACCATGATCGGCAAGACGGTGGCCGACGAGACTGTGACGATCGTCGACGACGGGACCAATCCCCACGTCGGCGGCTCGCTCAACGTCGACGACGAGGGCGTGCCCGGCCAGCGTACCGTGCTGGTCGAGCGTGGCATCCTCATCGGCTACCTGCACGACCGCATCTCCGCGCGCCACTACGGCGTCGCGCCGACCGGCAACGGCCGCCGCGAGAGCTACCAGCACGTCGTGCAGCCGCGCATGCGCAACACCTACATGCTCGGCGGTCCGTCCACGCCCGACGAGGTGATCCGCAGCGTCAAGCGCGGCATCTACGTCGAGGCCGTGGGCAACGGCCAGGTGAAGATCGGCGAGGGCGACTTCGCCTTCTTCGTCACCACGGGTCGTCTCATCGAGGACGGCAAGCTCACCGCGCCGATCAAGGATGTGAACATCATGGGCAACGGCCCGAGGATGCTCACGAACGTATCGATGGTCGCCAACGACTTCGTTCTCCATCCCGGCGGACCCGGGGCGTGCGGCAAGGGCGGGCAGGCCGTGCCCGTCTCTTTCGGACAGCCCACCATCCTCGTGCAGTCGCTCACCGTGGGCGGCTCGAAGGCCTGAACCTCCTGGAAATTTCCTCATGACTTCCCCGATGCATGACCTCGCCTCCCGCGCCCTCGACCTCGCCAAAGCCGCCGGCGCCTCCGCCTGCCGCGCGCACGTGAGCCGCGACCGCTCGGTCGAGATCAGCTACCGTGCCCACAAACCGGAGACGATCAAGGAGGCCTCGACCCTCGACCTGAACCTCGCGCTCTTCGTCGACGACCGCTTCTCCACGCAGCACACCTCCGACCTGCGGCCCGAGGTCCTCGCGACCTTCGTGAATCAGGCCGTGGCGATGACGCGCCTGCTCGCCGAGGACCCGCTGCGCACGCTGCCCGATCCAAAATTCTACGCGGGCCGCGCCACGCTCGACCTCGCGCAGGCCGATCCGGCCTACGCCGCGCTCACGCCCGACGACCGGCATGCCGCCGTGCGTGCGGCCGAGGAGGCCTGCCTCGCGCGCGGCGGGGACACGGTGATCTCCGCCACGGCTTCGGTCAGCGATGAACGCTACGAGACCGTCACGCTCGCGAGCAACGGCTTCGAGGGCGCGAACGAGGGAACGGTTTTCAACCTCTCCGCCGAACTCACCGTCCATGACGAGGGCGAGCGGCGGGCCAACGGCTACTGGTATGCCTCCAGCCACCAGCGCGGCGGCATCCCGCGCCCCGAGGAGATCGGTACGCGCGCGGCGGACGAGACGCTGCGCCTGACCCGCGCGAAGAAGATCAAGACCGAGACGCTGCCCATCATCATCGAGAACTGGCAGGCGGCGCGCGCGCTCGGCGGGCTGATGGCCGCGTTCAACGGGCGCAACATCCAGCAGAAGCAATCGTTCCTCGCCGACAAGCGCGGCGCGCGTTTCGCGAGCGACAAGCTCACGCTCATCGACGACCCGCTGCTCGTCGGCGGCCTCGGCAGCCGGCTCTTCGACGGCGAGGGGCTGGCGGCCAAGCGCCGCGTCATGGTCGAGGCCGGCGTGCTGCGCGAGTTCTTCATCGACTGGTACTACAGCCGGAAGCTCGGCGTCGAGCCGACGACCGGCGGCGCGTCCAACCTCATCGTCGCGCCCGGCACGCGCAGCGTGGCCGAGATCATGCGCGACCTCGGACGGGGCGTCGTGGTCAACGGCTTCATCGGCGGCAATTCCAACTCCACCACCGGCGACTTCTCCATCGGCATCACGGGAGCGCTCTTCGACAAGGGCGAGGTCGTGCAGAACATCGCCGAGATGAACATCGCGGGCAATCACCTCGAGTTCTGGAATCGTCTCGTCGAGGTGGGGAACGATCCGTGGCCCTACGGGTCGTGGCGCACGCCGAGCCTGGTCTTCGACGGCGTGGTGATCTCGGGCGCGTGACGGCGGACGGTTGGCGTCTCCCCGCGGGGGCTGAGTGCATGGCGGATCAGCCTGACCGGAGCAGTGGAGTCACAGAGGGCACTGGGTGAACACAGAGTCCACAGAGCATCGCGTCACTTTCTTGCGAATCTAAGTCACACCGAGAAGGTGAACGGGCATGCGGAGCCTGCATCCTTCCGGAAGTTCACTCTGTGAAGCTCCGCTGAAATCTCCGTGACCTCTGTGTTACCTCCGAAGGCCTTTTCTGGGATCATAGCAGCTTCCTGAGCTGCTGCAGCGCCTGCGCCTGGCCGACGCGGGCACTGTCGATCAGCACCTTGCCGTGGCGGTCGGCCACGACGAGCTGCGGGATCGAGTCGCCGAAGAACTTGTTGAAGGCCGGTAGCTGGTCGTTGCGCGAGTAGTAGAGTGTGGGCCAGTCGATGCCGATCTTCGTCACGTAGGCCTTGGCCTCGGCCGGGGTCCGGTCGGAGGAGATGTAGATGAGCGCGACGTCGCTGGCGGCGGGCGCCTTGTCGTCGAGCAGCGTCACGAGCTGCGGCGAGAACACCTGGCACGGCCCGCACCATCCGGCGCCGCGATACATCACAACGTATTTGGGTCGTGAATTCAGATCGAGCGCCACGGACTCGTTGGTGAGCGGACTGACGAGTTTGCCGGCCAACTCCTCCATGAGCCGGCCGGGTGTGCCGGCCTCGGAGACAAGGGTGGCGCGCGCCTGGGCCATGATGTCGGTCTCGACCGTCTCGACGTTGAAGAGGGTCTTCGTCGCCTCGTGCATGACGAGCGGCTGGCTGCCCTCGAAACCGAGGAAGAGCGCGGAGTCGCCGGACTTCGTCTGGCCGCTCTGAAAGGTGTAGGCGGCGAGGAGCTTGATGTGGTACGGCCAGAGATCCATGCGCTGATTGAGCGCCTGATAGGTGAGGTCGCGCTGCGCGGGCGTGAGCTGGGCCCAGGCTGCGTTGGCCACGGCAAGGATGTCGGTCTCCTCCGGGCGCGCGCCGAAGTTGATCTGGCCGTCGAGCGTGCCGAGCGTGAGCTGTGAGCCGCTGGCTTCGATGACGTTGACGAGCGTGCCGGCCTTGACCACGGCTCCGCTTTGGAAGCGAAAATCCTTGTTCACCGTGCAGGTGGCCGGCCGCGCTTCGCGTCGGCGCACGAGATCGTTCCAGGTCAACGGAGCCGGCGGTGGGGTGGGCGTGCCGGGTGACGCGGCGGGAGTCGCACGGACGGCCGCAGCCGCGGGCGCGGGTGTAGTGGCCGCAGCGTGACGGAGCGCCGGCGGCGGAGCGGGAGGAGGCGCCGCGGCCAGGGTGGCGGCAGGTGTGGGCGCAGCCGGCGTCTGGGTGCCGTTCGCCAGCAGCGTGGTCAGGCTCGTGTCGGCCGCCGGTGTGATGCGATAGCGTTTGGCGACCTCGCCCTCGGCACCGAGGAAAGTGATAACACCGTCCTGGTCCATGGACCAGCGGTCGGGCCGGGGGCCCAGGAAGGTCGCCTGGTTCTGGAGAGCGGGCACGCCGTCGACGTAGACGACGGTGCCCGTCGGCCCATCCGCCGCCCAGGCGAGGTGTTTGCCGTCAGGCGTGAATGTGGGATACATGATCGTGCCCTTGGTTGGGTGCACCACCTTGCCGTCGAGCCACAGACCGACGACCGTGTTGGCCGCGTCGCGTGCGTAGGCGGCCACGCTCTTGCCGTTGGGGCTGAGGCTGAACCACGGGCCGCGCGTTCCGCCCGACCAGGTGCCAAGAAATCCCGAGGTGAAGTCCGGCACGACCGTGCCATCGAGCGCGAGCGACGCGGTCGTACCCTGCTGGTTCAACAGGTAGCCATGGCGCGCGCCGTCCGCGCTGAAGACAAACGAGCCGGACTTCACGGATGGTCCCGTGGCCACTTCCTTGCCGTCGACGATGTGGGCGACGCGGTTTTGCTGTCGCGGATCGACTGTGCTGAGCGCGTAGTGCCCGCCGCGCGCGGAGAAGGTGAGGCTCTCGTCCTGGAGCCGGCCGGGGATCACGGTCTCCTGGCCGCCCGCCACGGCGACGATTTCCGGGCCAGTCGCGGACTTGGCCGTGTAGATCAGCGTCGAGGAGTCCGGCGACCAGAATGGCGCGGTCTCATGGGTCACGTTCGGGAACTCGGTGCCGCGTTTGCCATCGACGACCATGTAATCCGGCCCGCGGTTGAAGTGATGGTGACTGGCGGCGGCGTAGCGTTTGCCATCGGGGCTGAACCAGATGTTCACTGTCTCCGCGCCGTCGGGCACCTCCTTGCCGTCGACGATGAGCACGGAGACGTCGTTGTACTGGGCGTCCTTGCGGTAGAGGAGCGCCGCCCAGCGGCCGCCGCTGGAGGCGGCGACGATGCGGCCGGCGCGGGCGCCCTTGGCCACGGCCTTGCCGTTGACGAGGATGACGGCGTCCTTGCCTTCCATCGTCGAAGTGATGAGCAGCTTGCCGTCCGCGGTGAAGGTCGGGTTGTTGCCGAGGTAACCCGCGTCCTTGCCGTCGACGGCGAGCGCGTGTTTCTTGTCCGTGGTCGTGTAGCGGTAGGCGTGGCGCGACTCGTCGGCGCTGAACACGACGCTGCTGGACCCGACGCCGGCCGTCCACGGGCCGGGCTTGCCGGTCACCACGACTCGGGTACGCAGCTCGGTCTGCGATGGATCGACCTCGGTCCAGCAGACCTGCCGGCCGTTCGGGGTGATGCGGAGGGGATTGCTCTGGAAATAGTAGCGGTCGGCCGGCGCGCGGCCGACCTCCTTGCCGTCGTGGATCACGACGATGTCGGCGCCCTGGCGCGCGAGGTAGGCATGGTGTTCGCCGTCGACGCTCATAAGCACGGGGCCTTCGTTCCATTGTCCGGTCGTGGACTGGTAGGCGGGGCCGATGATCGTCTTCTTCGTGTCGACGACCGGCTCGCCCGTCGGGCGGAGCAGGGCGTCAAACTCCGGTCCCTCGATGCCGTCGACGATGACGGAAGACTTGCCGTTGGCCTTCGCGCCGGCCCAGGCGATGTGGGCACCGCGCTCGGAGATGACGTAGTGGCCGACCTCGCCGAGTGGACCGGCAACGGTCGACTCGACCTTGGGCGCGGCGAAGATGGACAGCGGGGCGAACGGCAGCGCCACAAGGGCGGCCGCGAGGGCAAGCACGGGGGTGCGGAGGCGAGGCGAACGGGAGCGATTCATGGTGGATTGGGCGGATCGGAGAAGGGTGAGAGGACGAGGGAGGTCGGCCGGATGGTCCGTGCGTTTCGATCGACTAGGAGAGCGGAGCGGTAGTCGCGTGCGAAGGTCGGGTGGGACTCATCGCGACTAGCGCACGGCGGGTTGATTCAGGAGCGCGTCCAGCGTTTGCAGCGCGGCGGGCACGGTGCCCTGGACACCGTTGGCGAGGACGTTGCCGGCGCGGTCCATCACCACGAGCTGCGGCAGGAGCGAGCCGAACGGCTCGCCCATCACGGGCATGCGGCCGGTCGTCTCGTAGTCGACGGCGAGCCAGGCGAATCCGGCCTCGCGGGCGAACCTGCCCGTGTCCGCGGGCGCCTCGGTCATGATGTAGATGATCTCGAACACCGGGTGCTTCGGATGCTGCTCGTTGTAGAACTTGACGAGCGAGGGCGTGAAGCCCCGCGTGATCGAGCACGTGCTCGAGCCGCGGTAGAACACGTAGTAGCGCGGCGGCGACGCCGCGTCGATCGATGTGGGTTGGCCGGTGACGGAGCTGATGAGTTTGCCGTCGAGCTCGGTGCCGACGCGCGAGGGTGCGGCGTCGCCGGCCTCGACGAAGCGCCGTGCCTGCGTCATCAGGTCGGTGGCCTGCGGCGAGATGGTGAAGCTCGTGCGGAATTTCTCCGCGATCACGAAGGGGTTGCCGCGATCGAACTTCACGAGGATCGCGGTGTCGCCGGGATTCACCGTCTGGCCGCGGCCGAGGTCGAGGGTCTGGCCGATCGTCAGGCGGTAGGGCCACAGCTCCTTGCGGCGCGCGATCGTGGCGTAGGTGAGCTCGCGCTGCGCGGGGCTGAGCGCGGCGTACTCTGTGTTGGCGACAGCGAGCACGTCGGTCTCGTCGGGCGCGGCGGCGAACTGGATCTTGTTGTCGAGCGTGCTGAGCTCGACCTCCTGGGCGGTGAGCCCGTCGACCTTCACCGTCTGGCCGGCCTTCACGGTGGTGCCGCCCTGAAACTGCATCATCGCCTTCACCGTGCACTGCGCCGGCCAGAGTTCGGGGCGGCGGATCAGGTCGGCGTAGGTCAGCGGCACGAGGGGCGCAGCGGGCGGCGCCGGAGCGCGGATCGCGGGGTCGGGTGATGGCGCGGTGGTGGCGCTGCCGGGTATTGGAGTCGGCGTGGCAGCACGCTTGTCTGCCGGCACGTAGGTGTATCCGGGCGCGGTGATCGG